>JAKUQE010000001.1 GCA_022450395.1 Dehalococcoidia bacterium
CAACGCCGCTACCACAAGGCCCTAAGCAACGTGACCCCTGATGACGTCCTGAACGGAAGACGAGAAGAGATCCTGATCAAGAGAAGGGAGGTGAAAGCTCAGACCTTAGCCCAACGCAAACGCTACAACCGCCTGCTCCGGGAGTCCCAGAACGCCGCCATTTCCCCTTGATCTCCCCTTAACAAAAGTGTCCCACTTTTGCTGGTTGCCAACACCTACAAAGCAAGGGAACTACCTGGGACAACGCAGATATGGAGACAGCGCGCAGGGCCATTAAAGACCTCGATGATCTTCTTCGACCCGGGTAGCGTGGTCTTCCCCACCTCCCGATACCCATATTTCGTTGGCCTCCGAGATTAGACCCATGGGCATCGATGTGCGAACGCGGAAGTTGGCCTATGTGACCTATCGGACGGAGAAATGGGCAACAATCCCGGAGAACGCTACTCAGGGCCTCAGCCGGTATACAACAAGCGTAGTAGTGGGTGACCGGGCCACCGGGTGGCGAGGCCCGAATCCGATTATTCGTAGCCTGCGCGCGGCCTATCTCGTGGCTACCGATGCCCAGGACAGCCCAGGCGGTGTTGAATGGGCCGATGGGGGCAGGGCATCGTCGCTCCGTCCGGCACCGGTATTCTCCGAAAGCGATATAAACAGCCATTAAAAGCCCCGGTAATATCAGCCGGGGCTTCCCATTTCGAACGCAGTGTAGAACGCTGAGTCTGGTTAGCACACAACCCATATGTGGTGTATAAGGGCCACCTAGCCGGTGCGGCCCCCGGCCAGAGGGGCCCTTTGGTGCCATGACGACCGTGCCTAGCTACACAAAAGGTTGATATACTGTTAACAGTAGAATATAATTGCAAGATGGTTAAGGGCGGCTGGACCAAGAATACCAAGGTAGCAGCGGTTAGGCTGGACCTTCCCGTATATGAGCGGCTGATTGAAGCGGCCCGGCGTGAGGGGCTTAACCTCAACGATTACCTTAAGGCCATGGTCCAAGAGCGTCTTACAACGGAGGCCGAGTTATGAGGGAAAAAACCGCAGCGATATGGTGGCGGGTATCCACCGACGACCAACGGGAAATCAGCCCGGACACCCAGATTGGCGAGGCCCTGGCCCTGGCCGAGCAAGAGGGCTACAGCGTCCCTCCGGAGAACGTTATCGGCACCGACTGGAGCAGTCTTTCGGTGTGGGACAGTCCTACTATGGGCCAGATCAAGGCCTTGGTACAGGGCCGGGCCATAACCGCTATTTTCATGTACGACGCCGACCGTGGGCCTGCCAAACCGGCCAACCGGCTGATGTTCCGGGCACTCTGCGAAGAGAACGGCGTGGCTGTCCGATGCTGTCACGGTGAGATAGCCGGCGGAGAAATGGGCGAGCTGATGGAGTTCATTTCCGCCTGGAGTAAGGAAAAACAGGTCCGCCGTGCCCAGCAAGGAGCGAAGGATGGGTTACGGGACCGGGCCAAGAAAAGGGGCCTACCTACTAATGGGATTGCCCCACTGGGCTACCATTTCCGCTACCAAGACCTCAACGGCAAGAAGATACCCGTATGGAACCGGATACCGACTACCCGGTGGCGCAAATGATATGGCGGCTGGCCCTGGAGGGTTGCCCCATGGGCCGGATAAGCCTGGAGCTATCCGCCCAGGGCATACCGGCACCGAAGGGTGGTGCCTACTGGAATCCCAGCACTATAGCCCGCATACTCAAGAACCCCGTCTACGGTGGCCGCTATTACTCACTCCGCGAGACAGCAAAAACCCCTGTTCAGCGGCGCAAGGTGGACTCCTACAGGTCGTCGGCCCAACCACTCCCCTTCGACGCTTGGCATTGGCTGGAGAACTTCCCTATTATGTCCCCCGTAGTATCTTGGGCCGAGTGGGAAACGGTGCAACGGCGGCTGTCCCAGAACAAGGCCGATGCCACCCGAAACGCCAAGCGCACCTACTGGCTTCGGGGAATGGTGTCTGCTCCGAAGACGGCAGGCGTCTGGTAGGCCACTTCAGCAAGGGCATCTACCGTTACGAATGCCCCGGCAAGCGAGGGAAGATCGGCGTTCCCAAGTGTGGGTGTCCGAACCTCCTTGGACCAGAGCTTGAGGGCCGGGTGTGGACCGAGGTTGCCGATTTCCTCGGAAACCCTGATATCTTCCAGGCCGAAATGGACCGGCGAGTGCATGGTCAAGAAGGCCAAGGGGCTGAGGCCGAGCGTAAGATTGCGGACCTTAATCGCCGCCTCGCCGACGTTGACCGCCGGGAGACCGAGTTGGTGGCCCTACGGTTGCGGGATGCGGTCTCTGAGGTAGCTCTGGACCGCAACGCCGCCCTGTTACGGGTCGAGCGGACTCACCTGACCGAGGAAATGGAGCGGCAGCGGGAAACCATGTCCACCCTGGAGCAAGGACAGGCCGCCGTCGCATCCTTGAAAGCCCTGAGAGAGCATATGTATCACCGGCTGGACTCCGCGACCCCGGAGGACCGCCGCACTGTCCTGGAGGCCCTGGAGACTCGCGTGACGGTCGGAGTTGGTGGAGTCTTGGAGGTCTCGATTGGCATCCCCCAGGGGGTGGCCGATTGTGTCCAGCGGACCCAGGGCCAGTAGGGCGGCGCCCCCTCCCCCTCGTAGCACCAGCCCCAGAGGACCAGGGCCCCTCGCTGCTCGGCGTAGACCGCAAGCTCCTGCGCAATGCGTGTTTTGCCAACTCCCGGCTCGCCGGCAAGCATGACGATTCGGCCCTGGCCGGACATAGAATCATCGAGGGCTGCGGTAAGCTCGGCCATCTGCTGACGGCGGCCGATGAAACGACTGCCGTGGGAAAGAGACTGCGACATGCGGCCAGTATAGCCTCGTCGTCTGCGGGGTTCCAGGGCCAGGCTGATGTCGGGTGCTTGCTTAGCTTGAAGGATTCGGAGGTAGGTTAACGTGGTGGCACAACCGTCGTTACGACATTTGAGGGGCTCTCCGGCTCCTCCCGATACCACCAATACTTAGATTCTCATCTAGCTCAGCAATGCTCAGGATGCACTTTATCACTTGAAACGGAGGCTTGTCACCACCAAGCACGCACACTATTGTTTCATAGTGTCATGAACCCCGAACACCGATTAAGATTTAGGCCCGAAGTAACCCCCACCGGGACAGCATTCCGTCCGGCAACATCCCGCTGGCCTACTCAATGCGCGGAACCACCATCAGCCCAACCGGGGCACGATGGGCAGGTCCCGGATCCGGGTTTTGGTGGCAGCGTAGACCGCGTTGCCGATAGCGGCGGCGATGGGGACGATCCCTGGCTCGCCCGCGCCGGTGGATGGGGTTGTGGAGTCACCGGACATCACAATCTCAATCTCCGGGGTGTCGTTGATGCGCGGTACACGGTACCGGCTCAAGGCCGGGTTCAACAGCCGCCCGGAATCGAATTCCACTATTTCCCGTAGCGCGGTGCCCATGCCCATGACGATGGACCCCTCCATCTGATTGCGCACGCCTTCAGGGTTGACGACCAAACCGCAGTCGATGCCGGCCACGACTCGTTGTACTCTTAGGTTCCTTCTTCGCACGGCAACCTCCACACATTCAGCCACGAAGCTGCCTGCATCGTAACCGATGGCGACACCGATGCCCACGGAGGAATCGTTTCGGCGAGATTCCCAATCAAAGCGGTCAGCGGTCTGCCTGAGGACTCGGCTTAGGCGCGGATGGGTCAGATTCATGAGCCGAAGCTCCACGGGATCCATGTTGAGAGTGGCCGCGATCTCGTCGATATGAATCTCCCGGGCAAAATGATTCGCCGCGCAACCAAGCGACCGGTAAGAGCCGGTTCGCAGGGGCGATGCAGAATCCGCCACGGATATGCGCACGTTCGGGGTGTTGTAGGGGGTATCCGCCCCCCGCTGCCCACGTTGCGGGCGGTCGCCGGTGTGATACGCGGTGTACTCCCAGGCCACGATCTGTCCGTCGGCGTTGAATCCGCTGCGAATCTCAAAGAGCGCCGCGGGACGCACGGTGCCCCACATGAACTCTTCCGACCGGCTGTGGGCCACGCGAACCGGCCGGCCCGCTGCTTTAGCGAGGACAGCCGCTTCTTGTGCCACCCCAACGGTGCCCTTGGTGCCAAAGGAGCCGCCGACCTCGGGAGCGATGACTCGTATCTGGTCTTGACTCATGTCCAACGCTTGAGCCAGTTCGTCCCGCACTACAAAGGGGGCCCGGTCGCCGGACCAGACCGTTAAGTTCCCACCATCCCATGACGCAACCGCGGTGCTGGTCTCCATGGGAACATTGGCGACGTGGGGAACAAAGTAGCTGCCCTCTAAAACATGGTCCGCCTGGGCGAACCCCTCCGCCGGCGAACCTTCCTCTCGAAGAACGATCATCTCCTTGGCCTTCTCTTTCAGTGCGGCTGGGAAGTCTGAGTCGGATGGGAGGTTCTGTTCTTCTTGCCAGCGAACCCGTATAGCATCGACAGCTTGTTCGGCGGCATCTTCGCGCTCGCACACCACGCCGACGAAGTCGCCATCTCGTACCAGCATGACAAAGCCGGGCACGCGTTCGGCTCCGGCGGTATCGATCTGCTGGGGACGGGCGCCGTAAGAAGGGGCGCGCAGCACTTTACCGTGGAGCATGCCATCGACAACGATATCCTGCGAGTACTTGGCTTGGCCGGTAACCCGGTCCAGGGCATCGGTGCGAGGCGCGTCTTTGCCCATGAAAACGAAGTCCTCGGCGCGCTTGGTTGTCGTGTCTTCGGGGATAGGCAGCCGGAGGTCTTTGCCTTGCAGTAGCTCAGCGTAGGAGACTCTGCGGCTAGGCTCGCCGCTTATGAAAACGTGGCCCTCGCTAGTAGCCAGGCTGGCCTCGTCCACGGCCCAGTGCTCGGCGGCCAGAGTCACGAGCGCGCCCCTTGCCGTCGCGGCGGCCCGCCGTAGCTGGATCCCCACCGTCATCGTGGATACGCTGCCAACGGTTCCCCGGTCCCAGGGCACCAGATCGGTGTCGCCCAAAATTAGGCGAACCGAATCAAGGGGGAGGTCCAGCTCGTCGGCGATAGCTAGGGAGAACCCGCTGCGGATACCCTGGCCGTATTCAACTTTGCCCGAAAATGCGATGGCGCCGCCTTGCCGGTCCATCATCAGCAAGGTTGCCTCCGGTCCAGGGGCCTCGCGAAGTTCCAGTTCGCCCGCCCATTGGGGAGGGCCGGTGACGACGAGCGCGGCATCCTCGTGAAGTTCGCTAATGGTCGTCATTACTCTCCTCCTTTCTGGGCGAGCCGCTCCGCGGCTGCCTTGGCCGCCTGCAGGATACGCACGTACGTGCCACAGCGGCAGATGTTGCCGGTCAGAGCCGCTCGGATCTGCCGATCGTCGGGCTGGGGGTTGCGCGATAGCAAAGCTACCGTACTCATGATGAATCCCGGCGTGCAGAAAGCGCACTGGAACGCCGTGTGTTCGACGAATGCCTCTTGAACCGGATGGAGATCGCCGCCCTTGGCCAGACCTTCGATGGTGGTAATCTCACACCCGACCGCCGAATCCAATGGAGTGATACAAGAGTTCTTCGCCTCGCCGTCGATCAAGACCGTGCAGGCCCCGCAATCTCCGTCGCCGCACCCATATTTGGTGCCGGTCAAGCCCAGGTCGTGGCGCAGGACGGCGAGTAGAGTTGTCTCCTCGTCCACGTCCACCTCGTACGATTTTCCGTTTACCAATAGTTCCATCGATAGCAACTCCTCTGTACGGGTTAAAAGCTCAGGGGAATGGGGTTACAGCCACGATAATGTTGATCGATCGACGGTAGTATAGCCTGTTCTCAACACTATCGGCTAATAAGGTTCGCCCGATCCGAAGACGTGAGCAGGACCGAACGAAGTGGGGACGATCGTTCCTCTGTTACTGGAACTGACGGAGTTGCTTCTGGGTGATTAAGACGACGGCCGATACGAGAAGCATCAGCCCGGCCAGGATGCCGATAGCGACTTGACCGCCGAAATATTCGGCTACCAGGGCCGCAGGCAAAACGCCCAAAGGCATGAGCCCAAAGTTCATCATGAACACGCTCCATACCCGGCCGCGGTACTGTTCCTCGGAGATTTCCATCACCAAGGCTTGGTTCAGCGCCCTTCGGCCGGCGTCTCCCAGGCCGAGAAGAACCATGAGTCCCAAGGCAATAGCGTATACCGGGAAGATGGATACTAGCAGCAAAGCGATGCCGGTCATAAAGCTTCCCGCGATGAGCAACAGCCCCCGATGAAACCGGCCCAGTCCGGCGATAAACAGTGAGCCGATCAAGGTGCCTAATCCCATGAGGCTCACCAATAACCCCATGGCCTCCGGTCCTTTGTGGTATATGTCCACCACGAATACCGGCAGCAAGAACCTAAATGGCATGGCCAGCATGGTCGTGGCCAATCCCAGGCATAACAAGACAAGGACCATGCGGGTACGCCGGATGTAAGAGAGTCCGTCCTTGATGTCGCCAAGCATCGTCGTTCTTTTGCCGGTGGGCTCCGCGGTGGATTTGGGGAGCAATCCAGTTAATAGCATCGCACCCACCAACATCCCGCCGATGACGTAGTACACGCCATCCGGACCTATCAGCGCGTAAAGTCCCCCCGCTAGGGCCGGCGCCATCAGCGTGGTCAAACTCATGCCGGCCGCGTTCAGGGCCATGGCGTTGCCCAGCTTCTCTTTGCCAACCAACTGAGGGATCATGGCTTGCCGGGCCGGCATCAGCAGCGCCATGAGGGACCCATGGACTATCGACGCGCCGAGGAGGTGATACCACGTGATGCTGCCCACAGAGATGGAAATGGCGATGAACACCGCAAGTATGGCTGCGCCGCCTTGCCCAAGCTGAACGATGCGCTTGCGCTCAATCCTGTCGGCCAGTGCTCCGCCAAACAGCGCAAGGACCAATATGGGGAGCGCGGTGGCGGCGTTGACCAGCCCAAGGACAGCGGCGTTCTGGTTTGTTAAGTCGTAAACCAGGTAACCTCGGGCCATCATCTGCATCTGCATGGCCCCCATCATCACCATCATTCCAAACCAGAAGTTGCGGAACTGCGTGTTTGACAGGGAGTCGAATGTTTGTTTCCAGCCCCTCTTTGTGGCCCGGCGTGCCGGCCGGGCTGCTGTGACCGGCCCAGGAGCGGGGGGCTCTGGAACGTTCACGGTTCGGTCCGATGTCGGGGTCTCGTTCTCCACTCCGACGGTTGGCGCCTGGGTTTGGGGTCTTTCAGTCTGCAAGCAAAGAACGTCCTATCGAAAGGTGATGGTATCTAGATCAGTAGCGAGGAAGCCAGATTATCAAGCCGCGCCGCAGAGGGGTACTTGCTGGTGGTCCAAGTCGGCAGGAGCGTTGCTTACTCTGACGACCATGGTGACCCTCGGTTACGATGAAGTATATCTTAAACTTAAATAGTAATAGCTATATAAAATACTATTCTATGATATTGTCTGTAGCGTAATCTTGTCAAGGGACGTGTAGCTGTTCCAGTCTCGAAATCTTCCACAAGATTTCGGCTTAAATTTCTTGCAGCTACCGATCGGCGCGCGGGGTGTTCGACCTCAGAGTTAGAGTTTGAAACCATCCCACCCTCAGCGAAGCCGCCGTCGACGAATCAAACATGGATAGAGTCGAATTCTTGTAGGTGACAGCCACAACCAATTGCGTTAGACTACCACCGATTCGTAATAATGCCTCCTGATACCGCCGTCAAGAGATCCACGTTGAACAGAGCGGCATTCAACCGGTCATCAGTAAACAACTGCACAGGAATGTATAGGAAGATGGCTGACAACACTCAGGAAACTTCGACTCCCGACTACACGATGGGATATGAAGACAGTGCTGTGGAGCGTCTCAGTCGATTTACTGCCGAGACAGACGCCGCTTATCTGATGGCGCATCTGGAGCCAGGCATGCGGTTGCTTGATGTCGGTTGTGGTCCGGGCAACATCTCAGTTGGTCTCGCGAGTGCGGTGGCCCCCGGCGAATTCCACGGAATCGACATGAAGGAGTCCCAGGTCGAGCTAGCGATAACGGCAGCCAACGATGGTGGACATTCCAACGCCCGCTTCCAAGTCGCCGATGCGTTATATCTCCCATTCCCGGACAACCACTTCGACGCGGTCCATTGTCACTCCTTCTTGATGCACGTCCCGGACACAATGGCTGTTCTTGCCGAGATCAAGCGCGTACTAAAAGAGGGAGGGGTTCTGGGGGCACGAGAGCCAATAGTCGAGAAATTCTTCATTGAGCCTGACATCGGCCACCTGAACAAATTCTGGGCAATATTTTCGGCTGTGATGATTGCCAACGGCGGCCATACTGATATGGGTAAAGAGCTGCGAGCAAGATTCAGCGAAGCAGGATTCGTCAAAGTAGTAGCTACTGGGGCATTGGAAACTTGGGGTTCCCCTTCCGAGACGGCTACCTTAGCAGAGTACGTAGAGTACGTGATGAGAGGAACCGTCGATGACCAGGCGATCGCCCATGGGATCACGACTAAGGATGAAATCGATGCGTTACAGGAAGCCATGGAGGTGTGGAAGGAAGATCCCGGCGCTTTCGCCGCTTTCTCCTGGGGTGAGTGCCTAGGCCGTAAACCTTAGCCCTTTGTGCCTCGAATAAGTCGGGCTTTCTTGCGATCAGGCTCCGGGCGAGTAGGCCGGGAGGACTTTACTGCTGACCGCGAAGTTCAAAACTGCACTCTAGAGAGAACTGGCCTTCTCTGCCGCTCATATTCGTCAACTTGCATCTGATGGTCCCGGCAGCCTGGACATCCAAAATCACTTTTTCCGGCTCCGAGCCGCCGTCAACCGTTGTGCCGTAAAGGAATACCCACTCGCTGTCTTCCAGCCTAAAGAACTCCAACTTCTTTCGGGTAGATCTTCCACCTAACCCAGCAGGGTCCTCTAACCCATTCGTCGAAGTCTCAGGAAGCGATGTGGTAACGATTATCTTTCCTGGGCCGTTGGCCTGGACTACCTGCTCCAAATGGTCGCTCATCATGTCAGCGGCGCCAGGATCTGGGAATGGCAGCAGATATCCACTGACGCTCATCTTAGGCCGCCTAATGGGAACAGTGGCGAGGTCACTTTTTATTCAGCGCGGCCAGCACTTTCTCCGACGTGATGGGCAGGTCTAGAATCCGAACCCCCACGGCGTCGAATATGGCGTTAGCGATTGCCGGCGCCACCGGTGGCAGGGGTTGCTCTCCGATGGTTTTCGCCCCAAAGGGGCCATTGCCCCCGGGGGAATCTACCAGAACCGTTACCAGTTCAGGTATGTCCTGGATATTTGGCGTCTTCACGTCGCCCATGCTGAGGGTCGAGATATGTCCTTCCTCGGACAGCAATTCCTCCATCAGGGCAAACCCCACCCCTTGGATCACCGCCCCGTCGATCTGTCCTTGATGCGTGATCGGGTTGTGGATAGTTCCTACATCGTGAGCCGTCACGAATTTTCGCAGCTTTACCTCTCCGGTCTCCGGGTCTACGGTGACCTCGGCCACCTGGGCGCAGAAGCAAGTCACGTCCGGCTCTTTGGACTCCGTGGTCTTGGAGAATGAGATGTGCTCTCCGGTGGCGGCGACGACTTTGGAGGCCAACTCCTGTATCGAAACTCCACGTTCAGCGTCGCCCTCAACGAAAACTCGGCCTCCCCGGAACTTGATCCGTTCTTCGGGCCAGCCGTAGAACTCGGCAGCCATGAGAGTGAGGTGGTTGCGGACACCTTCGGCGGCTCCCAGGGCAGCGCCGGTCCCGCCTACGCTGCTGCCGCTTCCAGACCCGCTGTCGGTGGGCCCGCCGTCCGTGTCCATCTGAACCGCCCTCACATCCTCCACCGGGATGCCCAAGTCCTCCGCCACGACCTGCCGGCCGACGGTGTGAATACCCGTGCCCGTTTCCGGCACCAACGTGTGGTAGATTACTTGGGCATTCTCGTCCATCGTCACCTTCGCCGAGTAGACGCTTTGTCCCTGGGGGCGTTGGCCCAAGGATATGCCCCGCCCAACATATGGCCCTGGTTTTGGAGAACCCCAATCGGCAGCCTCGGCAACCGCCTTCAATGTCTCCTCTCCCCGCACGTTGTTGTAATGGGCTCCGGTAGCACACATCTGGCCATCACGAACCACATTCTTAAGCCGCAATTCGTACGGGTCTATGCCCATCTCCCGGGCAATCATGTCAGTATGAGATTCCACCGCGAACGCCACCTGGGGCTGTCCCGGCGCCCGATAGGAACCGCAGGGCACGTTGTTGGTGTAGATCATATAGCTGTCGATCTTAAAATTAGGTATGTGGTACTGTCCCCCGGCAGCATCGCGGCTGCCTGCCAGACCGGGACGGCCTCTGAAGCCGCAGTATGCTCCCCCGTTGTACACTACCCGGCTTTCCCGCGCCACGAATGTTCCGTCGTTCTTTACGCCGGTCTTGATGGTGATCACGGACGGATGTCTTGGGTTGCCGGCCACCAGCTCTTCGATATAACTCATAATCATCTTTACCGGCCGGCCGCTGCTCCGGGACAGGAAATAGGCCAACGGCACGTTCATCGCCGGGGACTTTCCACCAAAGTCGCCGCCGATACCACATGGGTTGACTAGGATCTGGCCCTCGGATAATCCCAGCGCGTCAGCCAACTGTCTTCTCAAGGTGTAGGGAACTTTGTTGTTCGCCCAGACCTGGACACGCCCGGCATCGTCGATGTCCACCACGCAAGAATAGGGTTCCATGTAACCTTGGTGTACCCATGTGGTGGAAAAGGTATGTTCGAAGATCTGGTCCGACTCACTGAATCCCTGTTCCATGTCCCCGCTGGACCATGTTGAATGGTTCACGATATTGCCCTGGGGCTGGACGGGACCCGAGGAACTCTCGAAAGTGGGCGAGCCGGCGTGCACCAGGGGCGCTCCGGGTTCCATGGCTTCAACAGGGTCGAATACAGCGGGCAGAGGCTCATATTCTACGTCGATCATTAGGAGGGCTTCTTCCGCTAGGTCGGGGTCGTCGGCTGCCACGGCCGCTACCTTCTCTCCCACGAATCGAACCTCATCCTCGGCTAGCAGCGGTACGTCGCGCACGCTCCTTCCGATCCGCATGCCCAGGGTGTCTTGACCCGTGATGACGGCGTGGACGCCCGGCATCGCCAGTGCCTTCGATGCGTCGATCTTGACTAATTTGGCGTGAGGAAAGGGACTTCTCAACACCTTGCCCCAGATCATTCCGGGCAACGTAACGTCGGCGGAGTATTGAAAATTGCCCGACACTTTATCGGGACCTTCCTGCCTGGTAACCGGTTTTCCCACGACTTCATATGTCGTCATCTCGCAACTTCCTCGCCATTGAGCTTTGCCCCAGTATAGCAGTAGGGGCCGAGGCCGTCACAATGCCCCCGGAGACGTGTTTGCCGCGGCGTCTTTCGGTGGGTATCATTGCTGTTGTCTAAGATAGGTTCCCCCGAGGAGAAGCAGGTAGTGGTAGAGAAAAAGGGTACAGCGTTGTTGATGGTCTTCGTTGACATCGACTCCGAGCACGACGCGGACTTTAACGCCTGGTATAACGATGAGCATATCGGTGATCTGCTGAAGTTCCCAGGTTTTTTGAACGCCGCCAGATATCAGGCACTGAAGGGCGGTCCCCGCTATTTGGCTATGTACGAACTGGAGTCGGTGGGAGCACTTCAATCCGAGGAATACTTGGATTTCCGCCGCAATCCTTCGGAGTGGACCCAACGAATCGCGCTTTCGACCAAGGGTCGTAACCTTTCCCGTATCGTCTGTACCCAGATCTATCCCAAAGAGAACGACTCCCACGTGCTGGGCCGGGGCATGGCTCCGGCCATCCAGGTAGGCCGGATGGAGGTCCCCGCGGAGATCGAGGCCAAGTACAACGAGTATTACGACAATGTACGGACGCCGGCCAACTTGGAACTTTCAGGGTGCATCGCTGTCCGCCGTTACCACGCGGTGGAAGGTGGCCCCAAGTATACGACGGTGTACGAATTTGAACATGAGACCGTGCCCGAGAGTCAGGCTTGGCGGACCCGTAGCGCCCAGGACGGGATGCACGATTACATCGGCGGCACCTACGGCCACGCACCGGGGTCGCCTGGGGTCTACCGCCGCATATTTCCAAGTAGGACTTTCTAAAAAGGTGCAAACTAGTACATCATCCAGTTAACCGTGATGGATGCAACTCACCCCCATCCCTTCGTCCTTCCACCGAAGGATCAGGGCAGGCTCTAACCTTCCCCCGTCGAGGCGGAAGGGATTTGTCCTCGCCCCCGTTACGAGGGAGAGTTAGAGAGGGAGGGCTGGTCCATGCATCAAAATCATCTAGAAACAGTACTAGGTCTAATAAATAATCTATGGAGGTAGTCAGCCCATGACGACTGTAGGGAGCGGAGAATACACCTACGAATTGATTGAAAGTTGGGCCAAGTTGCCCGCGGGTGAAACCTTTGGCATGGTGAGCGCCGTGGCAACCGATTCTCAGGACCGGGTATACGCCTTTCAGCGAAAAGATCCGCCGATAGTGGTTTTTAACCGCGACGGTAGTTACGTGGGTTCATGGGGACTGGGCGCGATCACCAATCCCCACGGAATATTCATCAAAGACGACATCGTTTACGTGACCGATCGCGAGGACTCGGTTTGCCTGCGGTTTACGTTGGACGGCAAGCCTTTGCAAGTCATTGGAGAGCGGGGCGTTCACTCGGACACCGGCTGCGAAGTGCCAGGCACATTGGTACCCAGGGCTGCCGGTCCCTTCAACTATCCGGCGGAGTTGGTGCCCTCGCCGTGGGGTGACATGTACGTGGCTGACGGATACCGGAACGCCCGGGTACACCGGTTCGCGGCCAACGGTCAACTCAAGGCGTCTTGGGGAGAACCCGGTAAAGGCGGCGCGAACCAGTTCCACTTGGTCCATAGCATGATGGTCGGCGCTGACGATCTGCTGTACGTCTGTGACCGGGAGAATAACCGCATTCAGATCTTCGACCGGGATGGAGAATTCGTTGGAATGTGGACCGATCTGCTGAGACCGATGGACATCTCTCAGAGTCCGGATGGTGTCTTCTGTATCAGCGAAGGCGGCAACGACGCCCGTCAGGGTCACACCACCGACACCGACTCGCGGATCAGCCTGATGAATAAAGAAGGTACTCTGTTGGCCCGATGGATAATTCGAGGTGGCCACGGCAGTTGGATAGACGCCAACGGAGACATCTACGTGGGCGTGCCGGATGGTGTAGGAGTTGATAAGTTCGTGCGCCAAGGTTAATCGATCATAAATCAATATCGTAGACCGTTGAACGGATCAATCGCATGAGCCAAACCCTATTGATCGAGGACCAGCAAAGCTGGGACCGCGCCGCTGTGGCGTTGGCGTCGGAGCCTTTGCTGGCCTTGGACACCGAATCCAACAGCTTGTACGCCTACCAAGAGCAGGTTTGCCTGATCCAGATCTCGGCTGGTGAGGACATTTTCCTGCTGGACCCATTGGCCGTCACCGACCTGTCCGCCTTGGGAAGTCTGTTGGCCAACCCTTCGATAACCATAGTTGCCCATGGCTCCGACTACGACGTGCGGTGCCTGCATCGGGACTACGGGTTTACGGTTAGGTCCCTTTTCGACACTGAGTTGGCGGCGAGATTCCTGGGGCTACCCAGGACGAACCTGTCCTCGGTGCTCGAGGGCATCCTGGGAGTGGGCATCCCCAAAAGCCGGGCTTTACAAACCTCGGATTGGGGCCGCCGGCCTTTGAGCCAACCAGCGATGGATTACGCGGCGGGTGACGTGCAGTACCTGCCGAAATTGGCCGGTGATCTGCAGGGGCGTCTGGCAACACTTCGGCGTCTGGATTGGGTTACGGAGGAATGTCAAAGGCTGGAACGGGTCCGCCAGTCGCCTCCCGATCCGCCGGAGACGGCGATGCTGCGCGTCAAGGGGAGCAGCCGGTTAGGCCCCCGTGACCTGGCGGTGCTTAAAGAGCTATTCCTCTTTCGGGAGGAGGAGGCGAGGCGGATGGACTGTCCGCCCTTCCGGGTGTTGACCAACGAGGCGTTGCTCACCCTGGCCGGCTCACCGGATCTGGACCTTCATCAGGTCCGCGGCCTACCCGGCGGGATAGCGAGACGTTCGGGAGGCCTGATCCGGGAAGCGATACAGCGAGGAAAATCCGGGCCTGAATTGCTTCGGCCGGCGCGGGCCAGGGACAATCCCTGGGGACCAGAATCTAATGCCAGGTTGCGATCGCTCAAAGGATGGAGGACGCGGCAGGGAGCTTCGCTGGACTTGGATCCGGCGTTGATCTGGCCCGCCGCCAGCCTGGAGCGTTTGGCCCTTCACTGGAATGGATCGGCTGCCCAATATCTAGACGGTGGAGCGCACGAGGTGCGTGATTGGCAACGCCGGGAGTTTTCTCAAGAACTCCAAACAGCCCTGGTTCAAGCCTATGAAGCGGAAGATGGCGGTTCGGCTTAATCCCCTGACTCACTTTCGCTCTGAGGCTGCTCAGCCGCCGAGGACGGTCATCCTCACGCGGGGCTGGCGCTCATTGCTGGCTTACTAAACCCAGATTAAAGAATAGCTGTTTGTCCTCGGTATCTGTTTGCTTGATCTTTGGCAGATATCAGCGGACACAACTGATGTAGTGGAAGGGTGCGTTTGAGAGTTCGCAGAGAACGCTCTTTGAAATAATCCTGATCGGGCAACCGGCAAAGTAAGGTGGTATTTCATGAAATTCGGAATCTACAGTTCCATCGCCAACCCGCCTCTCGGAGAGGACCTGCCCAGATGCGTGGACGAAGTTATAGAAGAGGCACGCTTGGCCGAGCAAGCCGGATTCGACTCGTGCTTTTTTGGGGAACATCATCAGGACAGGGATGGGTTCCTCCCGTCGCCGTTGATCGTATGTACCGCCGTGGCGGCTTCCACCACCACATTAAGGGTGGGCACATCGGTGATTCTGTTGCCTTTGCACGATCCCGTCCGCCTGGCCGAAGATGTGGTCACCTTGGACATCATCTCTAAGGGCCGGATCACCGTTGGGGTTGGCTTGGGCTACCAACCGGCCGATTTTCAGGCGTTCGGCATCACGATGTCGGACCGGGTAGAACTGTTTGAGGAAAAGATCGAGATTCTGCGCAACTGCTGGTCGGGCCAGGAATTCTCGTATGAAGGCAAACACCACAGCATTAAAAACCTAAGGGTACGGCCGGACACGGTGCAAACACCCCATCCTCCCCTTTGGATCGGCGGAGGGGCGCCGGTGAGCGCGCGGCGAGCCGGTACTTTGGGGGACGCGTTTGTTTCCACGCCCAGCACCACGCTGCAAAACACTTGCCGGTTGATAGACCAGTACCGCCGGTCAGCCGAAGCCGCGGGCAAAAAGCCGGAAGTCGTCATCATGCGGGACGCCTGGGTGGCGGGCTCCAGAAAGGAAGCGGAAGAGGTTTACGGCCCTGAAGTTCTGGCGGCGTACCGGTACTATTGGCAGAATGGGCTATCCGAATTCAAGTCCATAAAAGATGAATCCGAATTGACCCTCGATCGAATCGCCAAAGACCGTTTGATCCTAGGTGACCCAGAAGAATGCCTGACTGAATTTCAAAGATGGCAGGAAGCGACCGGCGCCGAGACCTGTCTGCTGCGGCTGAGGCACGCCCATTCGGGAGGACCGTCCCACGGCCAGATCATGAAAACCATAGACCTGATCGGAGATCGAATAATCCCGTATTGCGATTAATGGGACAGATGGGAGTCTCGGCGGAATGCTACGGCTCTCAGCCGCGGAACAGGCATGGCAGAAGCCCCGGTTTACCGGGGCTTCTGTCTATCATGCTGCCTAGAGTATGGTTCGTCTGCCCTAGACGCGGGTTTGGGACTGTTGGTGGTTGTCGGGGTCTTTAACTGATCTGCTTGGCGATGAAATCCGTAACCACCTTTACAAACTCATCTACCTCCGAGCCTGCCTCCCTAGCCCAGCCGTGGCCCTTTCCTTGGAAGGGTACTAGGTGGGCCTTGCCCCCGGAGCCGTTGTAGGCGGCGACAAATCTCTCGGACGCTTCGATCGGCATTACGTCGTCTTCCGTTCCGTGCATGACCAATGCCGGGGGTAATGTCAGCTTCTCCCCCCGGTTGATGATATTCAAGGGAGTGGATTCGTGCATCGCTTCGTCGCCCTGGAAGAACATGTGATGCTTTTCCAGCAACTCTGTTTTGCCTGCGGCCTTGGCGATCTCGTACCTGAGGTACGGTTCAATGACCGGCCAACATGAGATCATCCAGGCCAATCTGGCGTCGTCCGGGGACGAACCTTCCAGGGGAAGGGCCGAATATCTGGGATCATCGATGCGCATGGCGGCCAGGGGGAGGGTGTGTCCGCCGCTTGAGTAGCCGATCCCGCCCACTGCATCCGAGTCACCGTTGAAATCGCCGGCATGGGCTTTGACCCAACGGACGCCATAATGAATGTCCTGGATCTGTATGGGGTATGGAAAGCCGGCCCCCACCCGCTGGCCGATGGAAGCCACAACCAGTCCGGTGGCGGCCAATGGCTTGCTGGTGGATGCGTAATCGGTGTGGTCTTTGTCGGTCCAGGCCCCACCATGGATGCTCAAAAGCATGGGGAAAGGGCCAGGGCCTTCGGGCTGGTAGATCCGGACCTGACGGGTTACGCCGCCGACGTTGAGGTACTCCAGGTCATGTTCTCGTACTTCGTAGGAAGCCGAAGGGTCGTACCTATATGCCTTTTTGGCAGTCAAAGGGCTATCTCCTCGTAAGATCTGTACTTCCCGGATCAATCTGGTTTCCCGAATCTGTGCCGCATCGGGTTGACGCAAACCATAAGACGGCATCTTGAGTGCGTCGATCTCAATAAAAGGCCGGAATCACTTCCTTAAATCCACGCAACTATTACGCGGTCATCACTTCCAAAAGATGGCCGTTGAGCTCGCGAAAATATAGGGCCTTGCCCCCGCGGCGGTCCCCAACCTTACCGTCGGTGTCAGTGGTGGGCCCGCTGCCGTACACCAGGCCTTTGGCCTTTACCCGCTCGAAGATACCGTCGAACTCCTCATCCGAGACGTGGAAGGCGTAATGATGGCTTTCCAGCTTTTCCGGCACGAAGTGGAGGATGTCACGGGTGTGTTCGTCGTCGGCGAAGTCGATAGTCAGGTTCTCGTCGATGGGCACCTGGGCGAAGTGCCCCTCGACCGGCTTGACCTCGAGACCGAAGATCTCGGCGAAGAGCTGGGCTGAGGCGAGCTTATCCTTGGACGGAACGATAACGTGGTCTAACTTGATCGCCATGAGGAGCCTCCCTTTAGCCTGAATCGATGAATGCTGATTATTTGACCCTACGTCCCGTTCTTGGCCCAAAGAGCTTCCAGAACGTTGCCTGGAGACATGGGCAGTACGTCCATGCGGACGCCGATGGCGTTGTGGATGGCGTTGGCCATAGCGGCCATGGGAGGCACGATGCATACTTCACCCACTCCCCGTATCCCGAACGGATGGCCCGGATTCGCGATCTCCACGATCACCGTGTCGATCATCGGCAGATCCAAACTGGTGGGCATGCGATAGTCCAAAAAGGACGAGTTGTCCATAACACCCGACTTGTTGTAGACGTACTCTTCGTTAAGGGCCCAACCGATGCCCTGAACTACTCCACCCTGGATCTGCCCTTCCACGTAACTGGGATGAATCGCCTTTCCCACGTCCTGTAGAGCAGTGTAACGGAGGACAGCAACCTTGCCGGTTTCGGGGTCAACTTCCACGTCCACGATGTGCACGGCGAAGGAGTTACCCACGCCCGCCGGGTTCACGTTGCCCCGGCCCACCACCGGACCACCGGTGCCGATCAGCCGGCCCGCAAGCTGTTTGAAAGTCAGTTTCAGCTCCGAGTCGGACTTGTGGGAAGCCACGCCATCGGTGTACTCCACGTCGTCGGGACTGACGTCCCATATACGCGCGGCCCTCTGAATGAGTTGCTGTTTGATATCGGTCGCCGCTTCATAGCAAGCCCAGCCGGATTTGAAGGTCGCGCCGCTGCCGGCGCTCAAGGATGTGTACCCTACGGAGTCAGTGTCGCCGATGGTCGGATGGACGTCCTCGGCGGGAAGTCCCAGGACCTCGGCCACTTGCATAGCCATGGACGCCCGGCTTCCGCCGATGTCCGGCGAACCTTCAATCAGGCTCACGGTTCCGTCGGCATTGACACTGGCGGTGGCGCAAGCCGGCCCGGTTCCGTTGAACCAGAACCCGGCGGCGATGCCCCGACCCCGGTTCGGGCCCTCCAGGGGAGCCTTGTAGTGCTCGGTATCCATAGCTGCCGCCAATGTTTCCAGATAGCCCACTTTCTGTAACACCGGGCCGGGGATGCGGCGGCTCCCTTCTTTGGAAGCGTTCTTCGTCCGGAATTCCAGCGGGTCCATCCCTAGCTTTTCGCAGATCTCGTCGATGACCGATTCGGCGGCGAAGGCGGCAGCGGGCACGCCGGGGGCGCGGTAGGCGGCGGCTTTGGGTTTGTTGACCACCACGTCGTATCCTTCGATCCTCCCGTTGGCGACGTTGTATGGCGTCATGACGCACTGGCAAGCCTGGTTGATGGGAGACCCGGGGAACCCGCCGGCTTCGTACATCATGGTGATGTCAGCGGCGGTAATCATCCCTTCTTTGTTGGCCCCAATCTTCACTCTGATGTAACTGCCTGAGGTCGGTCCCGTCGCTTCGAACACTTCCGCGCGGCTCATGGAGACCTTCACCGGGCGGCCGGTTTTCTTGGAAAGCACTGCGGCCACCGGCTCTAGATAGATGACCGTTTTGCCCCCGAATCCTCCGCCGATCTCCATGGGAATCACTTTGATCTGGGAGACCGGGACGCCCAGAACCAAGCCCGTAAGGTCTCGTATCTGGAAGTGGCCTTGGCTGCTGCACCAGATGGTCAATTTGCCGTCTTCTCCCCACATAGCGGTTGCGGAGTGGGGCTCGATGTAACCCTGGTGCACGGTGGCGGTACGGAATTCCCGCTCCACGACTATGTCGGCATCTTTGAACCCCTGTTCGGTGTCTCCCAACTCGAAGAAGAAGTGGTTGGAGATGTTGGTGGCTTTTTCTGTATCGTCGTCGTCGCGCAGCCCGCCGGGACGGATGTTGGCGTTTTCTAGGTTGGCCAACCGCTCGTGCAATATCGGGGCATCATCCTTCATGGCTTCCAACACGTCGGTAACGCCCGGCAGCACTTCGTAGTCCACGTCTATGAGAGAGATTGCGTGTTCGGCCAGATGGAGGCTGGTCGCCGCGATGGCGGCTACCGCGTGCCCCTTGTACAGGGCTTTTTCGCTGGCCAAGCAATTGTTGCTTATCCACTTGGGGTTGGCCATGGCGCCTTCGCCCAAGTCGGCTATTCTCCCCCTGGGCTGGGAAAAATCCGCGGCGGTGACCACGGCCTCGACGCCCGTCAGAGCCAAGGCCCGGCTGGCGTCGATGGACTTGATTCGGGCGTGAGCGTGGGGACTGCGTAGAATCTTACCGTGGAGCAGTCTGGGAAGAGTGATGTCCGCGCTGTAACGCGCCCGCCCGGTTACTTTGTCGTTGCCGTCGTGGCGTATGGGCCTCGTGCCCACCACGTTGAATTCCTGGTTGGAAAGTACCACCATATCCTTCACCTCTTACGGGAGTAATATTTTCTGGGACCTAGAGATTCGACTCAGGCCGAGCCTGAAAAACCGTTTTGGCGGCTTTGACCGCCCATTTACCTCAGAAATCGAGCTAGTTCTAGCTGTCCGTTGAATCAGGAGGCTGATAATCCGGGTCGATGTACGCTTCCTCGGGCATCAGACTAGTTTTTCCTTTTTTGGCCAGCTCTTCCTCGAACCGCTGCCGGATAGAGGGGTCCTCGTCTGGAAACTCGATCTGGTCACGGAGCCTATCCTCGATCTTTTCCGCCCAACCCTCGAACTGCACCGGCGGATGAAACGCCAGGTACCGGGCCGATCCTTCCCCGACGTTGAAGTGTTGGTGGAACCAACGGTTTGGCGGCACGAACAGGCTTGCCTCTTGCCACGGGAATACTATCTGCTCCTTCCCCTCCTCCCACATTATGGAATACCCCTCCCCATCCGGGATCACGATGACGAAAGCCGGCCCGTGCCGGTGGGCTTTTTTGTAGGTGCGTTCGCCGAAGACCGACATGTGGGCGGCCATCTCTGAACCGGGAAATTGAACGTAGACCGCCCTGGTACCGATGCCTCGCATGGTATGCGCGGCGAGCTTATCCCACGCCCGCATGTCTGGGAAGAAGTTGCCGAACCAGATGTCCCTGACGCCCCAAGTGAGCTTGGCATCAGGAATCTGGGCGGCGATGGCCGCGGAGTAAAACTCCTGCTCGCCCGTGTTGAGGCGATCGGCCACTTCGTCTGACTTAGTGAAATAGAACTCTGGGTCAGCCAGAGTGGCCATAACCAGAGGAAGGCAGTTGTAGTGCAAGAGCCGTGCCGGCCGATCACCTTGTACGTTGGTGAACTGATGAGTATGCCCTCGTGGGATGAGGAACATACTGTGCTTCTGCCACTCGAAGGTTTTCTTGGGGCCGCTTCCCGCTATCGTGGTAAGTCCTCTGCCCTCAACGACGTACACTACTTCGTCAAGAGCAAAAGTCATCGCCGGGAGTGTTTTGCCCGGAGGGATCTCGGTTACCCGAATCTCCGACATTCCTTCCGACCCCATCATTTCAAGAAAAGCCGCGTTGCACTCGCGCTCCGGCCACCAGCCCAACTCTATGGTCCGCAGGTCCTCGATGAAATATCCTTTATGGATCGGAATACCGATGGATGACATCCATCGCCGGTAGGGCCAAGGACGCGATCTAACGTAGTTGGACGCTATATCGGCAATGGCCGCCGGGATGGTCTCTTGTGTTTCTACCATCAGCCCTGTTCCTCTCTCTATCTTGCCTATACCTGGCTCGGCGGAGTTCCTTCACTGGCAGTCAGATCGGTTGACATAAAGCAATCAGAAAATCAGTGTTAACGGTCCTAATCGTGGGTGGGTGTTACATCCAGCGGGCGAACGCCCAGCCGCCCCCGGTGCCGGCGGGGCTGCGGTACACGGGAACATAGTCCAGAATCTCCATATCCAGGTGCTCAGTAGCTCCGGAGGCGACTATCCAATTTCGAATCTCAGAGGCCGCCGAGTTGAGCCGGTGGCGCGGCAGGTTGTAGAGCTGTTCCGGGTCCTTCTCTTGCATCCCTTTGAGCGCCATTTGGTCCAACTCTTCGTCCACCACAAAGTGGCTCAAGCCGCCTGACGCGATAACGGCAACCCGCTTGCCGGTGTCCCAGGACTCGATGGCCCCTCGCAGGGCGCGGCCGATGTTGAATGCCCGCTTGGTGGTGGGCTGGTTGGGCGGGTAGATGTTCTGGAACAGGGGCACGATGGGTATGGGGCTGTTGTTCATGATTCGTTTGATGACGAAGGAGAACCCGTGGGGCATGGTAAAGGGTCTTGGAGGGGTTTCTTTGACGAAGCTACTCTCCCCGCCGTGTACCGAAGGATACAGTCTGGCTACTGAACCGCCATAGTCCGCTCGGAACCGGCGGAACTGAGCGACGTCAACTTCTGCCTCCATCATGTACTCGATGATGTGACGGCCCAGGCCTGAATCTACCGGTACATCCATTTCCACGTCGCCCCAGCCCGCGGCCAGCGCCTGGGCTATGGGGGAATCAGATCCTTCTCTGTTGTACGGCATCAGAGGATAGTTATCGCCCCAAAATATGGAGTACGTGGGCATGTTATCTTCGAACAGAAGCTCATCTTGGTCGTCGCTGATGATAACCGCCACGTCGGGAGCGGCCTCTTCTAAAGTCTGGGTTAACGTTGCGATGGCTTTCTGGATAGCCTTGTGCTTGGCTTCGAACTTCTCTAGGGAAATGTGCTTAGGAATGTTGGGGTCGGCGCGCTCCAGTAGCTCCTCGTAGGAACACAACTCGCCATCGGGCACTGAAACCAGCTCAGGATTGTTCTTGTCCGCTTCTCCCATCAGATGCCAGTATTGAGGGTCCAAGCTTAGCATCGGAGTGTGTGAAGTGCCCAAACCTAGCACTAATTCCGCCATGTTTCAGCCTCCCGTACAGACCGCTGTATTTCAGCCATGATTCCTTAAGGCGGACGATTTCCACATCGTGGCGTCTGGTCCCTTGCAGTTTACCAGTAACGGCGCTGGGTGCGAAGGGCTGGCAGCGTCAATCTATATCCCAAAGGAACGTATTGCAAGGCTCATTTGAAAGCCGGCATCACTTTTTCGGTCAGAAGCCGCATGGAGTTAAGCACTAACTCTTGAGGTATCTGGCCGCCGAAGTTCAAGTCGAGCAGAAAGCCGGTTACCCCCATCCGGTCCCGAAACTCTCCCAGCCGGTCAATCATCTCTTCGGGAGAGCCGTACGCCATCCGGGTCTCTCTCACCTCGTCGTAGTGTTCATGATCGTATTTCGCCCGAGCCGCTCGTTGTTCATCACCCGCCTCTCCGTACTCCCGCATCAACCGGCGGAAGTCGTGAAGGGTGCTTTCCTTAGGCTCATCGTGGGCAAGTTGGGACGTTTCTCCCACGTAGGCCGGGATGCGCACCAGGGCTTGGGGATCTCCGGGGTGACCTGCTTCTACCCAGGCCTTTCGGTAGGCTTTTAGGGGCTCCTCAAACCAGTTTCCCATGAACCACAGCAGGAGGGGGAGTCCCCGCTTGCCCAGCGCCGGAATACCCTCAGCCGCCGCGGTGGCTACCCAGATGGGCGGATGGGGTTGCTGGACCGGCTTCGGAGCTACGATGACGTCGTGAAAGCTATGGAACTTTCCTTCGTAAGAGAAAGTCTCGTTGTTGAAAGCCTCTAGAATGATGTCTAACGACTCGTCGAACCGGGCCCGGCTTTCCGAGTAAGGGATGTTGTAGCCGTTGTAGAATTTTGTTATCCCGCTGCGCCCCACGCCGAAATCGAACCGTCCCTGACTGATCTGGTCCAGCATGCAGGCCTCTTCCGCCGACCGAAGAGGGTTGCTCAGCGGCAAAACCTGAACCGCCAAGCCGATGCGCATCCGCTTGGTGCGCATGGCGATGGCGCTGGCCATCAGCATCGGAGACGGGAGGATGGAGGCCCATGGCCGAAAATGCTGTTCCACCATCCAGACCGAATCCATGCCCAGAGCTTCCGCTTGGTCTACCTGCTCAAAGGTGTCGGCGAAGGCCTGGGCGTGGCTTTTCCCTTCTTTTACGTAGCATTCAGTCAAGAATCCGAAATTCATTATCGAAATCTCCGAATCTGGATCGAAGACCAGAAAGAGTTGGTCTTCGGCCGGGTTAGGGTGCTTAGGGCCAGAGTTGTTCGCTGGCGATCCGGGCTCCTTCCGCCATCGATCTCATTTTGGCCCAGGCGATTTCCGGGTAGACCCGGTTTCCGTAACCGCAGTCCGTGCCCGCTATGACGTTCTCCCGCCCCATGATCCTGGCATAGGTCAGGATGCGGTCGGCCACCAACTCCGGCGGCTCTATCGTTGTTGTTTTATGGGCGACGACACCGGGGATGAATATCTTGCCGTCGGGCAATTTCACATCCTCCCAAAGCTTCCAGTCCAACTGATGGCGAACGTCCGCGGCTTCTATCGAATACGCCCCGGCATTCACCTTGAGAAACAGGTCAATGACATTCTTAAGGGGAAGGTCGGTTGTATGGGGAGAATGCTGGCTTCCCCAGCACATATGGAAGCGAACCTGGTCTTCTGGAACGTTCGTTAGGGCATAGTTCGTGGCCTCAACGCGCATCTCAACATGTTTCCGGTAACCTTCTATGCTCAAGGGAGGGTTGGGAAAGCCATATCTGGTCACCATCGAAGGATCATCTATCTGGAGGACGAATCCGGCCTCAACTACTGCTTCATACTCACCCTTGAAAAAGTCAGCCAGTGCGTGGAAAAACTCCTCCTCCGTCTGGTAATACTCGTTCCACAGGAAGTGGGACAACCAGCCGGGACTGAGTACTGGGAAGAAAAAATCTTCTAAATCGGCACCGGCAGCAGAGATGCCTGCCTTCACAACTTCGATCTCGTGCTTGATAGTTCCTTGTCCCAGATACTCCAAGGGGCCGGTAACCGCTTCGCGCTGCGTGGCAGGTTGGAAGGTAACTCCGGGCATCGGGGTGTTGCCAATGGCATCGTAAACCGCGAAGAATTCCCTGAATTCGGGCATACACCTTTCCGGCTGGTTGGTGAGTATCCACGCCGGCTTGTCGACGGTTACCGGAATCAATTCAACTCCAGTCGTGCGGCCATCGTAGTACCGTTGGTCGCGAGTCTTCCAGAACTCACCGTCGCTGTGGATGTCATTTTTCAGCTCTACTTGCTTGCTCACCATCTCCGTCACGCCGAATCTCACCAACTCATCATGCTTCCCTTGGTCACCGGTTCGGGCTGCGATGATTTCTTCCATGTTGCTGGGATTGGGCAGTCTGCCCGCGTGGGTCGTAAGGATTCTATCGGTACTGCGCTTCATGTTCCTGACTCCTTGATCCTCTGGCCGGCCTGATGGCCTGGATGCGAAAAAGGGAATTGATTCGCCTTAACCCCACAACTGTTTCGAGGCAATCTGGGCGCCTTCCGCCATCGACCTCATTTTGGCCCAAGCTATATCCGGGTAGACCCGGTTTCCGTAACCGCAGTCCGTGCCCGCTATGATGTTCTCCCGCCCCATGATCCTGGCATAGGTCATAATCCGGTCGGCCACCAACTCCGGCGGTTCTATCGTTGTTGTCTTATGGGCGATGACACCGGGGATGAATATCTTGCCATCGGGCAGTTTCACATCCTCCCAAAGCTTCCAGTCCAATTGATGGCGCACGTCCGCCGCTTCGATGGAATAGGCTTGGGCATTGACCTTTAGTAATAGATCTATGACATGCTGGAGTGGGATGTCGGTGGTATGAGGCGTGTGCCAGCTTCCCCAACAAGTGTGATAGCGGACCTTGTCTTCCGGGATATTGCTGAGGGCGTAATTCGTCGCTTCGATCCGCAATTGGGCGTGCTTCCGGAACTCTTCCACGCTGATGGGCGGGTCGAACAGGCCGAACTTGTCACACAGTCCCGGATCGTCGATCTGAAGAATGAATCCGGCGTCAACCACCGCCTCATAATCTCCCTTGAAGAAATCCGCCATGGCATAGACATACTCTTCTTCCGTTGTGTAGAACTCATTCCACAAAAAGTGCCCCAGCCAGCCCGGTCCTAAGATTGGGAAAAAGCAATCATCTACATCAGCCCCGGCAGCCGCTATCCCAGCTTTGACCACTTCGATCTCGTGCTTGATCGCCCCTTGTCCCCGGTATTCCATGGCGCCGGTGATAACTCCCCGCTCCGTTTGGGGTGGGACGGTGACGCCCGGCATTGTGGAATGTTTCCGTTGGCGTTGTACACCTCGTAGAACTCCCGAAACTCGGGCATGCGCCGTTCCTGCTGAAAAGAAACGATTGATGGGGGCTGACCGGCGGTCACCGGCTTCATCTCGATGCCCGTCGAACGGCTGTTGTAGTAGATCCGGTCGCGGGCCTTCCAAAACTCGCCGTCGCTGTGAAGGTCGTTTTTCAGGTCGATCTGCTTTCGCACCAATTCGGTGATGCCAGCCGTCACTAATGCGTCGAACTTTTCTTGGTCTCCGCCGGCGCGAGCTTCCATGATTTCGGCGATGTTGGCAGGATTGGGCAGCCTACCCGCATGGGTTGTAAGGATTCTATCGGTACTGCGCTTCATGCTGCTGACTCCTTAATCCTCGCGGGCCGGTTCGATGACGTGAACGGGTGCTGTGTAGTATTAACCCCATAGCTGTTTCGTGGCGATCTGGGCTCCTTCGGCCAAGGCATGAAACTTGGCCCAGCAGATCTTGGGGTGGCCCACCCTGGTTCCCAGTCCGCAGTCCGTCCCGGCGATGACATTTTCGCGCCCCACCAGCCCGGCGTATTTCACGATGCGCTCAGCTACCAGCTCCGGATGTTCGATAAAATCGGTGGCGTGGCCCACCACGCCTGGTATAAGCACCGTCCCTTCAGGCAGTTTAACATCCTCGAATACCCGCCATTCGTGCTCGTGCCTCGGGTTTGAAGCTTCGATGGAGTACCCCCCGACCTGAACCTTCAATATCAGGTCTACGATGTCCCGCAGGGGGATGTCGTACAGGTGAGGACCGTGGTAGCTACCCCAGCACACGTGGAGGCGCATCCGGCCGGCCGGCAACCCACGGAGGGCATGGTTGAGGGCGTCCACCCTTAGCTCCGCGTACTTGCGGTATTCGGCGACATTCAGGTTGTTGTGGATCTGCCAGCCGTCTCCCAGGTCCGGATCGTCGATCTGCAGCAAGAAGCCGGAATCGACGATCGCCTTGTACTCTTCATGCATGACATCGGCGATGGCGAAGAGGAACGACTCGTCGTCGGGATAGTGTTCGTTCTGCAGCCAATGCTCGATGGTTCCCGGCGCGATGGCCGGTAAGAAGCTCTCTTCCACGGCGACCCCTTGGAGGGCCGGTTTGAAATTTCCTATGTCCGACTGCACCGACGCTTGGCCGGTGTAGGACAGGGGGCTGATGCAGGAAACCAACATCCGCGCCAAGCCCGTGGGTCGCTGGCGTCCTCCGGGAAAACCGGTGGTCTCGTCGAAGTACCCGGGAAACTCCGAAACGTCGCGTCCGGCTATTCGCGACGCGTAGGCCCGGGAAGGCCGCGTCTCCAGCCCACCCATGCGTTCTTGTACATAGTCGGAGAAGCCCGTTTTACTCAGCTCTCCGTCGTTGACGATGTCGATCCCGGAGTCAACTTGCTGCTTTACGATGTCCGCGACGCCGCTCTGCAGCCGCCTAGCCAGGTCCACCTCGTCGTAGGGCTGTCCGGCGCTTTTCGCGCCGACGATCTCCCTGAGGCCCTCGGGCCGGGGCAAGCTGCCGGCATGAGTGGTGAGAATCCGGTCCGTGCTACGTTTCATGCACCTTTCTCCCTGATGTTAGACGTGTGCTTGAGTTCTATCTGTGACTAACCCCATAGTTGTTCGGTGGCCAATCGAGCGCCTTCGGCCATGGCGCGGAATTTTGCCCAGACAATCTCAGGCTCCACCTGATAGTTGGTCCGGGCGAAGGTGCCGAACCCGCAGTCGGACCCGGCGATGACGTTCTCTTTACCCACCAATTCGGCGTAGCGGACGATGCGTTGGGCTACCAGTTTGGGATGCTCGATGTAGTTGGTGGTGGAGTCCAGCACACCGGGGATGATGATCTTGCCGTCGGGAAGCTTGACGTTCTTGAACACCTCCCATTCGTGCTCGTGGCGCGGATTTGCCCCTTCGAAAGAGAAAGCTTGAGGACGGGCTTTAAGTACGGCGCCGAGGATTTCCTCAATGGGGATGTCCCGATGGTGGGGTCCTTCGTAGTTGCCCCAACACAGGTGCATCCTGACTGCTTCAGGCGGTATGTCCGACAACGCATGATTAAGAACCTCAATGTTGGCCTCGGCGATCTTCACGAAATCCTGGTTGCTGATCTCCGGAAACATCAAGTGGCGGGCCATCGCCAAGTCCGGGCAGTCCACCTGAAGCAGAAAGCCAGCTTGGTGGATAGCGTTATACTCTTCTTTCATCACGTCGGCCAACCGCGCCAGGTAGGCTTCCCGGGTCGGGAAGTACCGATTCAGCAAGAAATGGGCTATGACCCCGGGCGACGCCGCGGTCATGAATGCTTCCGCTGGGGGAGATGCCGACACGGCAGCTTTGAAATTGGCGATGTCTCTTTGCACCGCCTCCCGGTCTTTCCAGTCGATGGGACCGTCACAGGCGGGACGGGACACCGTAGACGGACGTGGTAGACGGGCGATGGCCTCTGGAAAGTCGGCCCAATCCGACCGGGCGGTTGCCGAGCCTTCGCCCTCAAACCCGGTCAGCCGGTGCCTGACGTAGGTTGAGTATCCTACTTTGCCCTGTTCGCCGTCGCTGACCACGTCCACCCCGGAGTCAACCTGTATCTTGACCACCTTGGAAACCGATTCCCGGACGAGGCTTTCAAACTTCCCTTGGTCGGGCAACTCACCCTTGTCGAATTCCTCCAGCATGGCCGACAGGTCCATCGGCCGGGGCAGACTGCCGGTATGAGTGGTGAGAATGCGATCGATGCTGCGTTTCATAGTCGTACTCCAAGGAGAAGGCTTCGCCGTCTGATCCAGTTGAGCGCAGATTGTACCACGGCTGGTTTTCCGGGTCTCTGGATGGTCGCCGTTGACACTATCAAGCGCCAAAAACTAACATTGACCATCGTGAGCCCGCGAGGCTTAGACCCACCTATAAACCAGGAGGACTCGCCATGCCGCCAGCCTTTCGCGCCGACCAAGTGGGCAGCTTGTTGCGCCCGGAAAAACTGCTGGACGCACGTGCGCTCCACCAAAGAGCCCAGCTGGACCGGGATGGATTAACTCGAGCCGAAGACGAGGCTATTCTCCAGGTCCTGGAGATGCAGCGTCAGGTGGGGATGGATGTCTTCACCGACGGTGAGTACCGGCGTACCGAGTTCCGCAGCGTTTTCGCCGACGCGGTTGGGGGCATGGTGGAGATCGCTCCGGCGGAGCAAGCGGACCCGCCCCTTGGCGGGGTTAATCCGGTCAAGTTGATAGGAGACAAAGTAGAAAGGCTCCGGCGGCTAACGGCTCACGAGTCAGGCTTCTTGAACCAACATGCGGAAGCCCCGATCAAGATTACCTTGCCGTCGGTCAGCCAGATCGTGAGTTCATTCTACCGGCGCGGGGTAGGCGAAACGGCGTATCCGGATACCGCGGCCTTGTATCCGGACATCATAGCTATACTGCGCCAAGAGATAGAGGACCTGGTGACTGAAGGTGTCTCTTACATCCAGATCGACGCACCCCGCTACACCTATTTTGTGGACGAGCGTTGGCGGCAGCGGTTCAGGGATCAGGGTGAAGACCCTGATCTGATCATAGATAAGTGGATCGATGCGGACAATGCTTCGATATCCGGAATCAAATTACAGGGGACGACCCTAGCGATGCACCTTTGCCGGGGTAATAACCGGGGTGCTTGGTTTGGCGAGGGTGACTACTCCCCTATAGCCGAGAAGATTTTCAACGGCATAAACATCGATCGATTTCTCCTGGAATTCGACAGCGATCGCTCCGGAGGATTCGAGCCCTTAAGGTATGTACCCAGAGATAAGACGGTAGTGCTGGGATTGATAACCACTAAAACCGGACCTCCGGAAGAGATCGACGAACTGCTCCGCCGCATAGAACAAGCGTCACACTACTTTCCCATGGAGAATCTGTCCATCAGCCCCCAGTGCGGCTTCGCCACCTTCTTCGAAGGCAACCCCCTGTCGTGGCAGCAGCAACGCCGCAAGCTGGAACTGGTGGTGGAGACGGCGCGGCGGGCGTGGGGATAACCGGTTGTTTCGGAGACAGACCCAGTTCGCAAAGCCGAGCTTGGCTTATCGAACTAGATGAGCCGCCTTAGAGGCCGCCAGGTCTTGGAGCGATTGAGAAACAAGGCCCGGGGCTCGACATGCTCACCACGAACGTAAGAAGACAGGCTCGTCCCGAGCCTGTCTTAGGACTCGTCTAACCCGCTTCAAGCGATTTGAGATATCGGGCCTACATCACCGAATAGCCACCGTCCACGGTGATCACGGCTCCGGTCACGTAGTCCGAGGCGCGGCTGGATAGGAATACTACCGTGCCTTGCAGCTCCTCCGGCTCTCCCCAACGCCCGTAGGGGATGCGGCGGCTGATCAGGTCGTACCGGTCCGGCTGGGTTGCCGGCACCGCGGCCGTCAGATCGGTCATGAACCAGCCGGGCAATATCGCGTTGGACTGGATGTTGTCCTTGGCCCAAGCAACGGCCAGGCTCTTGGAAAGCTGCACCAGACCTCCCTTGCTGGAGGAATAGGGGGCCCCGCTGCCGCCGCCCCCGAACAGGGAAAACATGGAGCCGATGTTGATTATCTTTCCGCCGCCCTGGCTTTTCATGTGGGGGTAAACGGCCTTGGCGGCTAGAAAGCCGGCCCGTAGGTTCACGTCCATCACCTGGTCCCACTCGTCCGCCGCTAGGTCCTGGGGTTCCTTGCGCAAGGTCATGCCGGCGTTGTTCACCAGGATATCCACCCGTCCATAGACTTCGATGGTTTGAGCCACCATGTTGCCGATATCGGCTTCCTGGCTAACATCGGTGTTCACGCCGGTGGCTTTTACCCCCAATGCTTGGATCTGGCTCAGCGCCTCCGACGTCTTGTCAGTGTTGCGGGCGGCCACGACAATGTTTGCGCCCGCGCCGGCCAGCCCCAGGGCCATGGCCAAGCCCAATCCACCGTTGCCGCCGGTGACGATGGCCACTTTGCCGCTTAGGTCAAATAAGTCCGATGGTTTCATATCAACCTCTGGATCCGGGTCAGGATATGTCCAGCGCGTATTGTGACATTGGGAGACTCTTAGATGTCTCGAAAATATCTACTCATGCTTTCGTGAAGCTGGTAGCCGGCCGCGTTCCAAAATCCGGTGGCCCAGGGATGGTCCTTTTCCACCAGGGCGGTGATTCGGTGGCAGCCTTGCTCCCCCATCCATTTCTCGGCGGCGTCAGCCTTAGGGTTGTCGCAGATTATATATGAACTCCAGGTCGCCGATTCTAATTCTCACCTTGTTTTCACGGGCGTTGACTTCTCCCAGCATGGCGTTGGCTTGTTGCAGTGTGGCGGAGTTTCTGAAACCGGTGTTGATGCCCTGCACCAGGAGACTTTCCAAGTCGCCGATCTCGCCGAGCATATCGTTGGCCTCGTTCTGATTGGGCTGAGCTCGCCGCTCCTTCACCACGTCAGTTCTGAAGGCATTACCCAGGGAGTTGATCCCGGCGATCATGGCGTTGGCTTGATCGAGCTTGGCGGAATCGTTGGTCTGGGCAAATTCCAGCTCAATGGTTAGCCACTGGATGTACTTTTTCAGGTAGGTTGTACCCTGAAGTTGCAGGGTTTGCAACCGGGAGGGCGGTGTGAAAGTGTCCATCTGACTCAGCAGCGATTCAGAGTCGGATACGAGACCTTCAGCGGTAGCGATCCGTTGGGATGAAGAGCCTGTGCTCTGAATGGATTCCGAGCGGCGGGAGGAGATTCCATCTACCTCGGTGATGATGCCGGTCAGGAGATGCAGATATACTTCCTCCCGTTGCTGCTCAAGCTCCAGAGTCAGAAATTGGATGTATCGGTCCAGGAAGGCAAGCTCCTGAAGTTGAAGCGCGTTCAGGCTTGGTGGCGGTGGAGCGTCTAGTAATCGCCCCACCAACGTTTCAGCGTCTGCCACCAAGCCCTGTTTGGCCGTCACTCGCTGCCCGGCAGGCGCTCCACCCTGAATGTCCTCGGCCCTGAGCCGGGAGATCGAGTCTATCGAGCTGATGATGTTTCCGAGAAATACCAGGTATTCCTGGTCCAACAGGTGCTCTAATTCAAGGGCGAGCAACCTGACGAACCGTTCCATGAAGCGTATGGCATCATCCTGCAGAGGCTGCAATTCCGGCGGTGGGGACAGGTTTCCTATTCGGGTCAGTAGACCCTCGGCGTCGGCGGACAGGCTTCTCTTGGTTACCACCCGTTCCGCAGGCGTGGCGCCACTCGCCAGATCCATGGACCTGCGGTCTCCGATGGACGCTTTGGCTGACATGATTTCGTTGAGGCCTCGGATGTATTCGGCGATTCGAGTTCGCTCCGGATCTTCCCAACTCTTCAACCATAGGGTGAATTGCTGCTCAAAAGCCAGGTATTCGACCCCAACGATCTCGGAAAAAACCTCGGACAAAGTAGCGCCTTGTCCCATCCGCGTCATCATGTCTATCGGGGTGGATGTTCCGTAGGTTTCGGCAAGGTATCGCACCGCCATGTGTGACTGGGCGTATTGCAGGTCGATTCGGTCTTCTTCGGTTTGGCTGTTCCAGGCGTCTTGATCTTCCAGGTTGGTCAGGGCTAACAGGTTGCCCGAGCGGGCGGCGTTTTTGGCTATACCGGCACTGCGGTACAACGGGTGTTTGGTGGCGTTAGCCCGCTTTCCGGAGACGTTGATAAGGTACTCGTAGTACGTGGCGGTGCCTTCGTTAAGCCACGATGGCAAGTCCACCGGGCCGACTGTTTCGGAAAGAGCCAAGTGAACATATTCGTGGGTAAGCAAACGCTGGATGCCGGTGAGCAGAGAGTCGGTGTGCATGTAAATACCCGAGTCTTCACCGGCGATGCGGTAGTATCCATCGGCAAAACCCAACGTCGACCCGGCGCTCTCGCTTACCTGTTTTAGAAGCTCCAGATCGGCTACCAGGTAGATGGTTGGGGTCTGGTCGCTCTGAAGACCAGAAAGGCGGCGTAGACTATCGGTCACCAGCTTCAGGTGGTCTTGAAGGTCAACGGTAAGGGCTCCGGGCACGTCGCCGGTGTAATAGGTGTTTGACCGTGGACCTTGGTAAAGACGAAATTCGAGGCCTAAGGTCTTGGAGCCGATGGGCGTCAGGGTTAGCTGGTTCACCGGATAGGTCAATGTCGTGGCCGTGTCTTCTTGGGTCACCCGGACCGTCCATGCCCCCGGCCGGTCTCTGGTGCCGACGCGGCGCCAACTGGCGCGGCCCTGGGCATCGGCGTACAAGCGGCGCTCCGTTACCGGATTATCGTTGGCATCGGTGAGATAGCTTTCGTACTCGGTGACCCACTCCGCCGGCTCCCGGATGGGTCGAAGAACTGGACCGTCACCCTTTCCCACGGGTCGAGTCCTTGTAAGGTGAAGAAGGCATCACGCCCGGAATAAGGTTCAGCCGGCTCGATGGCGAGTGAAAATACCTGGGGCTCAAGAGTGCCGCCGGGTTCGGTTGGCGTGGGTCCTGGGCCTGCTTCCAGAGGTACACTCGTAGGAGTAGGCGTGGGAACGAGGGTTGGAACCCGGACGTGAACGGGTGTGGCGGTGGGCATGGGTGCCGGGGTAGGCAGGGGAAGGGGAGTAGCTGGAGGCGCGAGTGTTGCCGTAGGCAGAGGGAGGGGCGTAGGGGGAGGCACAGTAGCGGCCGTGGCCTGCGGTGTGACCGTGGCTTGGGGTAGGGACGCGGCGGTGGGGTTGATCTGCGCCGGGGGGATAGGCTGGGACGTAGGCGTAGCCACCGGAGCCGGGAACGCCGTCGTTGCCGCAACGGTTGGAACAGCCTGTTGGGTAGTCGATTCAGGTGTTGCGTTTGGCTGGGAGCACCCCGTCAACGCGAAAAGCGCCACGGCGGCCAGGGCGGCGGTCAGGCCCAATCTCAAGGCTTACTCCTGATCAGACTGAACAACCAGTGCCGCTCAGTTGGTGGGAATGAAGGCGGAGCCTATATGTGCCAGTGTATGGGGAGCCCCTTATCTATGTCAAAGACGCGGCGGGTGGTCTAGCGCCTGTGGCCCTTGGGAAGGTCCCGTGATAGGATAGGCGCGGCCGGTCCCGGAAGTTTAGGAGGAATGGCAATGGCATCGGAAAAGATTCGCTTGGGAGTTATCGGAGCCAACATAAGCGTAGGATGGGCCCACCGGTCCCACCTGCCGGCGCTGCTGGCCAGTCCGGAATTCGAACTGACCGCGGTTTGCACCACGAAGCGGGAGAGTTCCGAAGAGTCGGCGGCCAAATTTGGCGCCCGCATGGCCTTCCATGACCATAACGAGATGCTCGCAAGCCCCGAGATAGACGCCGTGGCCGTCGTTGTGAGGGTGCCTAACCATTACGATTTAACCAGGGACGTATTGAACGCCGGGAAGCACGTTTACACCGAGTGGCCTTTGGGGGCCACCCTGGACGAAGCCAAGGAACTGGCTGAATTGGCCCGGTCCAAGGGACTGCAGGCCATGGTCGGGCTTCAGGCTCGGGCGGCCCCGGCCATGTTGTACATGAAGGAGTTGGTGGAGTCGGGTTACGTCGGTGAGGTGATGTCCTGCCATGTGAGCCTGATCCGCGGCGGCGTCCTGGAACGCACGTCGGGACGTACCTGGCAGCGGGACGATAGCTTGGGAGCGACGACCCTGACCATTGCCTGCGGACATACCATTGATGCTCTCAGGTTCGTGGTGGGGGATTTCAGCGACGTTTCTACCGTCGTGTCCACCCAGGCCCCACAATGGTATGAGACGGACACTCAACGGATGGTGGATGTTACCGCCCCGGACAACATCCTGGTCAGTGGAAAATTGGACAATGGCGGGGTGGCTTCGGTACACGTGGCCGTAGTGCCGATGAGCGACAGCGGATTGCGCATGGAAATCTACGGCCGTGAAGGGACGTTGGTGGCCGACTCGGACGACTCGCCCCAGTTGGGCGACGTGCGGCTAAGGGGAGCCAAGACGGGTGACGCCGGCCTGCAGGACCTGGAGATTCCGTCGCGACACGTTTACGTGCTTGAGGGGATGCCCAAGGGAGCGCCCTACAACGTGGGGCAGATGTACTACCAGTTCGGCCAGGCCATCAAGTCCGGTACTCCCTGCGAACCCAACTTCGACACGGCGGTTGAGCTGCACCGGTTCCTTGACGCCATCCGTGAGTCGTCGGATCAGGGACGTCAGGCCGCGGTTCCCTCGGCTTAAAGCCTATTTGAATACCCAATATTGTGGTTCGACAAGCTCACCAGGAACGGGAAGAAAACCGTTCGCCCGGAGCTTGTCGAAGGGCCGGGACTTCTCCTTTCCAAGTTTTCGGATAGGCACCTAGTCCCGATAGATTGTCACTGGCGTCTCCGCCGGTTCCGCCTGCTCATTGTACGGTGCCGGGTCGTCGTTCTGTCCCGAAAGTGGGTGATCACCGGGAGGATGACCTCGGCATAGAGATGGGTCTTGCCCCTGATGTGGTAACCCAGCCATTGGGTATATGCCTGGATGCCGGTGGCCTTGGGCTGCCATTCCACCGTCCACAACGTGGTGTCGTCCGCCGATTCGAATAGATCGATACGGTCAGCCCATTTGGACTCTTGAGCCCTCATGACGCGCCGGCGCGGATGTTCGTACTCGCAACGCCAGGTGGGGTCATCCTCGCTGGCGCCCTTGAAGATGTAGATTTCCCCTTCTTGTTCAACCAGTTCGCCGTGTTTCTCTTCTAGAGATTTCAGGTTAGCCGACCCGCCGTCGGTGTAGCCGGTGACATGTTCGTATACCTGTTCAAGGGGTCCGGTAACGGTGATCTGGAATTTGTATGTAGGCATTTGGCTCTTCGGTCACTCCCGCTAACGCTGCGTTTGGCCCATTTTACGCCAGTATGCGCCAGATACAATCCCCATTCCGAATCTTCCGATTCCCCGCCCAGTATGCCGCGTGGTAGAATCCGGGCGTAACTCGGACAGGAGGTCCGGAGGCATGGAGCAGCAACTTGGATTCGCCACCGCCCCGGACGGGGTCAGTATCTGCTATGCCACGGTGGGTGAAGGGCCGCCGCTGGTTAAAGCGCCCAACTGGCTCAGCCACCTGGAGTACGACTGGCGCAGCCCGGTCTGGCGGCACTGGTGGGAAGAATTGGCCCGGAACCACCGCCTCATCAGGTTCGATCAACGGGGCATCGGATTATCGGATTGGAACGTGGAAGATATGTCCTTCGACGCTCGAGTCAGCGACTTGGAGACCGTGGTCGACGCCCTGGGCCTGGAAACGTTTGCTCTCTTGGGTATTTCTCAAGGCGGATCGGCCGCGGCCGAATACTCGGTGAGGCATCCTGAAAGAGTTAATAAGCTGATAATCTACGGAAGTTTTGCCGTTGGGAGTTCTAGGCGCAACGAGACACCGGAGCAAACCGCAGAGAGGGAAGCTCTTATCACGCTGATGAGGGTTGGTTGGGGAAGGGAAAATCCCGCTTACCGGCAGGTTTTCGCCACCAATTTTATGCCGGATGCAACTGCCGAGGACATGGACTCGTTCAACGAGTTGCAGCGAGCGTCTGCTTCTCCGGAAAACGCGGTTAGGACAACTCGTGAGACGGCGCAGATCGACCTGAGGAACCGGATGCCCCAGATAACTGTTCCGACTCTGGTATTGCATGCTCGGGAAGACGGCCAGGTCCCCTTCGAGTTGGGACGTCAAGTGGCCGCTCTGATACCCGGAGCGCGGTTCGTCCCATTAGCCAGCAAAAACCATATTTTGCGGGAAGATGAGCCTGCATGGCCAGTTTTTCTATCCGAAGTTCGGGGTTTTCTCGGCGTCGGCGAGTCTGACGCCCAGTCTGCTGTTGCCCCCGGCCCGTCACAGCTCGCCAGCGTTTCGGTATCAACCGAGACCGGTGACGAGGCAGAAGCTCATACTCTAATCTCGGGAATGGACGAGGTGTCTCTGAGACGCTTCAGCGTGGTTCCCGGCTACTCAAAATTCGACGAGGTTACCCGCAACGTGTTGAAGGATGCCCGTCAGAAAATCGCCGAGGGCATAGGCCAACCCACGGGCAAGCGGGAAAACCACCTTTTTTGGGCGGCGCCGGGCAGCGGGAAGACCTATTTCGCGGTTCAGACCGTCGCCTCACTCCCCGGTAACGTTCGCTACCACGAGTTGAACCTGGCCAAGCTGACCGAGCCGGAATTCCTCGCCGGACTTCGTGAGATGGATGATTTCACCGACCCGTGCCTCTGCTTGATCGATGAAGTCGACGCCAAGCCCGAAGAGGTGTGGCCCTACGAAGTCTTGCTTCCGTATCTGGACGCCGCTTTGGAGCGAAAGGCCCGGTTCGTTTTCGTCATGGCGGGGAGCTCGGGCTCCAGCGTCAGCGAGATGAAACAGAGGATCGCCTCCCGGCCCAAGGGGACCGACATGCTGAGCCGCATCCCCGATGGCAACGAGTACCAGATCCCCGCCATGGGGGTGGGCGATCGGGTCCTGGTGGCGCTCAGCCAGTTCCTGCAGGCAGGGAAAGAGGCCGGCAAGGAAGTGCAGTCTGTGGAGAAGCTGGGGCTCTACTTCGTGGCCACCACACCCCGCCTGGCCAACGCCCGCCAACTGCGGGAGTTCGCGGTACGTGCGGTGGAACGCATGCCTCTTGGAGAAGACCGGATCAAGTACGATCACCTGTTCGGGGCCGGAGACCCAGAGAACAAGACCTTTTGGGCTCAATCTTCGCCGGTGGCCGGGGACCTGGCAAACCGCTATGTGGCGGTGCGGGAGTAGGCCGGTTCACCAGGCTACAGCCCGCCCAACTCCTCCACGGTTCCGTCTACGTAAAGGATACCCAGGGCGGCCAGGGCGGTTTGCCGTATCTGAGCAGCCTGGGACCTGTCTCGAAGAGAACCTATGACGCTGATCTAGGCCCATTTTACGCCAGGACGCGCCAGATACAATCCCCGTTCCTGAATCACCTTCGTGATTTTCGATTCTCCGTCCTGTCTCCCACGTGGTAGAATCCCGGCGTAATTCAGACAGTAGGTCCGGCTGCATGGCGCAGCAACTCGGGATCACCCCGCACCGGATAGCGCCAGCAACTGCTAAGTATAGACCCCGTTATTGGATGCACGGCTGGTCAACACTTGCTAGAGTCCGATCACTTTCGGGAGTCCATTCCACGCCAGATTCCATGGTCCCACTCGGCCGGTTTGGCCGACAGGTGCAGCAATTCGACCCTGTAGAGGTAGTACTGAAGTGTGCCGCGACTAGCCGGTTCATGGATAAGGAAAACAAGACTCTGCACCAGGAGCCATTTTCGGACACCCTAGCTGGATTCCGTCGGACGCATTATGCATTGGTAACTCATAGTGGATTGGCTTCCGTAGTTCGCCTAGCAATCAGAAATTAACCTTGGGCTAGAAGAGAGTCCGCGTCCGCAAAGGACGTAATGGTCCTGGCTAATAATTGGAACAACGTCGAAGATCCTTTTCTGGGATCTGGGTTGATGACTCTAGTCAGAGTTGCATACGAGCATTTTCCCTACCAAGAGCAGCTAGCTGACCTGATTCCTAGGTACCTAATGATTTTAACTAAAACGAATCCAACTGACCCCTTGCTGGACGTACAAGATACCTTCAAGAGCAAGACGGGACTCAGCATCGAAGAGTTCATGAAGATTGGGGTCTCGTTTTATTCTGGGGCGCTTCAATACGCTTCATTTGAACGTGGCTTTATCGAAGGTACCGAGGAGGAAAAACTAAAGCCTTTGCTCACCTCTGAAAAGGTTGACGCTTTTCTTAATGCCGTCGCCGCTGACTTCCCGACGTTTCGACGCCTTTGCTTGCAGGAGGAACAGGAGGCCCCAGGAGCCGGTAAATGGGTTTTCAATTCCTTAATAAGTAGGCCAGTCATTATCCTTCCGGACGGGCGCTTCTGTGTTCCCGTTCCCCGGTTGTTGATCCATCGGATTACTAAGGGCATCTACTATGACTTGCTGGAGGCTTATTCTACTCCTGGTGACAACCCATTTCTTGCTTGGTTCGGTCACGCTTTCGAGGAGTACGGAGGTTTCATACTCCAAAAAGCATTGGACCAGACAACAGTCTACCCGGAGCCTGCGTACGGAAGCTCTGTAAGACATGGTCCGGACTGGACGATACTTGGGGAGGACATTGGCCTTGCCATGGAGTTTCGCTCTTCACGGGAGCCGAAGATCGTTAGGAGTACAACAGAACGGGACGAAGTAATTAACCGAGTGCGCCGAGGATTGGTTGGGATTCTCAGGCAATTCCCGGCAAAGATTAGGGCCATTCTCGATGGCTCAGCAGGCTTACCCGCATCCGGGGTAAGTGAGCTTGTGCCCGCCGTTATTACCTTAGAATCCTGGCACCCTGAAGGGCTCACAACTGACTTAATTAGAAGAGAGTTGCAACAGGAAGGGACGGATCCTGGGCGCTTTCAGCTGATGTCGATAAGGGACTTAGAGTGGTTACTGACCTGGGCCCAAATCGAGCCTCCGGCTATTGTTCTTCGGGATAAGCTCTCCGACCCTGCCCTGGTGATATGTCTGTCAGCCAATACCTGCAAAAGCGCGCCGATGACCAGGGTTTATCATTCCCGCGGCGGATACTCAAGGATGTAGCTGATGCATTCTTTGACGAGTTCACAAGTAATGACGACCCAGCCGTAGACAAATCAATCTTTGAATAGACTTGGATCAGGCCATCCACCTATATCTACAGCCCGCCCAACTCCTCCACTGTCCCGTCTACGTAGAGAATACCCAGGGCGGCCAGGGCGGTTTGCCGGATCTGGTCGGCCTGGGACTCGTCTCCTAGAGAAATTAATCCGTCCAGCAATTGGTCCACGGTTTTCTCACCGTCGATCTGAGAAACCAAGGCGGCGATCAGCCCGCTGCATGGTGTGCCCTCGGGCTGGCTGACCGTAGTCAGGACCGTCCCCCAGACGAACTCTCCAGCGCCCAGCACCGGTTTTCGCTGGGTTAGTGTTCCAGGGGCAAGCCGGGGGATGGCGGTCATTATCGGGTCTCCGGTATCGGTTCCGGAGCGCGCTGCTTCCCATCTCACCCGCCGCCTTTCCCGCTCCGACTCCACCTGGCGAACGCTGGAGGCGAACTCTAGGGGAGCTTTACCCTGCTCCAGGACCGCCCGTTCGTAGCCTCGGGGAGGTTGGCCGGCCACTGCCTGAATAAATGCCTGACGGGGCGTAAAGTTTCCGGCGCCTTCCAGCAGGCGGCGTGCCTCCCAAAAATAAGAGTCCGACGTAAGGTTGCTGGAGTAAAACAACCGGGCCATCTCCCGGAAGTGGCTGTACTCTTTCAGGTATAGCTCATGGTAGGCGGCGGCGGCGGGCTCGGCTATCTCGGCATCTTTGAGCGCCGAAGTTACATAAGCCGCGGATAGGATGCCGGACATCAATGCCAAGTGGACGCCCGAGGAAAACAAGGGGTCCACGAAGCAGGCTGCGTCCCCCGCCAGCACGTAGCCGTCCCCGGCCACCCGTTCGCATACGTAGGACCAATCCTTAACGATGAACGGTCCGGACTCCAACTGGGCTTCCCGAAGCATTCCGGAGGTGTGCGGCGCTTGGGCCACTTGGGCTTGGAGGAATTCGCCTAGACCTCCTTTGCTGATCTCCGACTGGCCGGTGGAGCTATCCACCACCGCTCCCACGCTGGTCCAGCCGGTGTGCAGTGGTATGCTCCAAAGCCAGCCGTTGGGATATGCCTCGATGAAGATGTTTGTCTCGTCGGGAGAAGGCAGGCGCTGCGCTCCGGAGAAATAGCCGTATACGGCCAGGTTCTGGAAGAAAGAGTCCCATTGCCGCAGGTTCAGGTCCCTGGCCAGGATGCCCGTCTGGCCGCTGGCATCCACTACGTACCGGCACCGGACCGTGGCGGTTTCGCCGGTGTCAGATCGGTATCGGACGCCGGTGGCTTTCCCACTCTCCCACAGCACCTCCACCACCCGGTGGCCTTCTCGAACGTCCACTCCATGGGCGCGGCTGTTTTCCAGTAGCAGTTGATCGAACTGGGGACGCCAGACCTGATAGGAGTGAGGATTGCGTTGGTTGGTTTCCTTGAAGTACCAGCTCCAAGGAGCGGGGTCCGTCCCCCACACCATGGTAGCTCCCCACTTTTTCAGAAAACCGGCGGCTTCCACGGCGGGAAGCACGCCCAACTCTTCAAGCACAGGGATACTGGCCGGCAACAGCGACTCGCCGACGTGCTCCCGGGGAAATCTTTCCCTCTCTAACAGAAGCACCCTGACTCCCTGCCGGGCCAACATGGTCGCCGACGTGCTTCCCGCCGGCCCGCCGCCAATGACCACAACTTCACATGAATGCTCAGCTGTGGTCATTTAGCTTCTTCAGAATCGTTCAAGGCCCACGGGCGCCAATCTGAGTTATTGAGACGCCTCGTCCGGCGTTGGATCGATAGACTCGCCGGTGGCGGGGTTGACTTCGAAGGGGCCGGGTAGCTCCAGTTCCTTGGCAATCTCGCGCACCGCTGGGATGACTTCCTCTCCCATCAGGCGCAGGCTGCGCATGGCGTCGTCGTGGGTCATTGCCCCGTCGCCGTCCCAGAAAAAGATGCTGCCGGGGCGGATGTACTCCAGCACGTGGCGAATCTTGGGTATGACGGTTTTGGGCGTTCCGCAGATGATGGTGTAGTCGGCGATCTGCTGCTCGTAGGGACGGCCCAGCACACCGGCGACTCCGCCGCCACCGCCACGAGCCGCAGTGGCGACTGCCTGAGTGGGCAGAACTCTTCTCCGCGAAGTGAGGCCGGGCAGATTGACCAGCGCCGGGTTAACGGTGCCTTCGTTGCCCTCCAGGAAGGGGTTACTGGGTCCTTGAATGTACTTCCTTCCGGTCGCCTCGGCCAGTTCCTCGGTCTCGTCCACGTGGACCTTCCACAGGTATCCCAGATTTTGAGGACCTGATTCGTAGCCGTGTTCGGCGGCGGTGTCGTGGTAAAGCTGAAAGGCCTGTTTAGTGGGTGCTAGTTCCGTGGCCAGCATGATGTAGGGGATGCGCTTCTCGGCCGCCCACATGAGGGAGTCCCTGCTAACCACGCCGGGCAGCCAGATGGGGGGATGGGGTTTCTGGTACGGTTTGGCCCAGGGATTGACGTGCCGGTAATTGTAGTGCTTGCCCTCCCAGCGGAAGGGACCGGGAGTGGTCCAGGCCTTTATGATGAACTCATGGGCTTCTTGGAACCTCTCCCAGTTGTAATGGGGTTCAATGTTGTGGGACACGCTTTCCCGTCCGGTGCCGCGCACCCAACCGGAAACCAGCCGGCCATGGGAAATCATGTCGATCATCGACAGTTGCTCCACCAGCCACAGCGGGTCGTCCCAAATGGGAATGATGTTCCCCAGGAGAACGATCTTGGCACGTTTCGTGATTCGGGCCAGGATGGACGCCTCGACGTTCATGGCGCCGCCCATGCAGAAGGCGGTGTTGTGATGCTCGTTGAGCATCAAACCGTCGAAACCCATTTCCTCGGCGTAGATCTTCTCGTCCAAGTACCGGTTCAAAAGGCCGGCCGCCAAGATTGGATCAAACATTTCGTTGCTGACGGTAAGATCCATGATGGGTTTTCCCGTCGCCCCATAGAACCCAGTTCGTTCGTCTTGGTAAGGCCTTTCGGTGAAATAGCCTATGAACATCTTCCTCTCCTTCCGGTCTCACCGGAGAGCCAAGTCAGCGCGATTATAACACCGCCGATTTCAGGTAGGACCGGCCGATCAGGCCGCTAGAAACTCCTTGACCAACTGAAGGAATTCCTCGGTTTTCTCGATCTCCGGATGGTGGCCGCAGTTGTCTATGACGGCCAGCCTCGAACCTTTGATATTCTCCTGATAAACCTGTCCGGCGCTCAACGGCACGATGGCATCTTCCTTGCCCCACACCACCAAAGTTGGGAGAGTTTTAAGCCGGTGCAGTAGATGGGACAGACCGGGATAGTGCATGTAGGGCCGCCAACTCATCCGGGAGGCCTCCTCCCTAGCAACTTCCCATCTCTCGACCAGTTCGGGTGTGGGCTCGTCGGGGCAGATGGTGGAGAATTCGGACGTGGCGTCCGGGTCGAGAATCCCCTTTGAGATGAACTCTTTGGCCACCACCAAGAACATGTCGAAAATCTCTCCAGTGGGAGGCCGAATGCCGGCGGGGCCCACCAGGATCATCTTTTTAAACGTTTGCGGGCTCATGGTCGCCATTTCGGCCGCCAGCCATCCTCCCAAGGAGATGCCCATCAGGTTAACCCGGTCTAATCCCAGGTCGTCCAGCACCTCCAGATACCATCCCGCCATGTCCCGAATATTCATGATCCACTCTTGCCGCACAGTTTCGCCGAAGCCGGAGTGGGACGGGATATAGAGGGTGTAGTCTTGGGCCAGAGCCTGGTGGTAATTCAGCCAGCCGGGATGCCCCAACTCGTCGTGGAGGATGAGCAAGGGGTCACCGTCTCCCCCCTTCACCAGTTGAACGGCGCCGCCGGCTGCTTCCACGATCTCTTCGCTCCAGATCTGAGCACTCGTGGCCATATTAGTGTTTCCTCCTGAAAGTGGGTGTTCCAACAGCCCCATTCGCTGGGGCTGCCCGGAGCGTAAAAACGCTGGTGCAGCGCCTCGCTCACCATACCAGGCATGATAGCACGAGCGGCGTGATATTTGTGGGGAAGTAACCGAAATGTTCGACTTGAATCGATTGGTCCGATTTAAGCATCCCATGATTGACCCGGGATCATAAAGAGACCAGGTTTGCCCAAAGAGACGTCGCCGGATGGCTGGAATGATGTTAAGGGAAATATGTTGGGCGTGGCACAGGCGTGCCGGCGTGGCCCTTGCCGGCTCGGCTTTGATAATCGCGTGCGGTGGCGCCGCTCAGCCGGGTGACTCCGCCGCGACCCCGGCGGAGTCACCCGCCGCCGCCGCAACGGCTGTGCCTTTCGTTAGCACGTCATCATCCTCGGCCACAAAAGGCCCGAGCCCGGCTCCAGACACGATCTCCTCGAATCCTCAGTCACCAACAGCGCGGGCAGCCGCGGCATCTCTTCAGGACACTCCAACCGCAACTCTCCCTAAACGGGGCCGCGTGGTGATCCCGGAAGGGGATTTCCCTTTGGTCGATACCAGCCTCCATAGCGTGTCTCTGTCCGACATATTGTTTGACACCTTTGGCGGGTCGCCGCGCTTTCTGCCATTGGATAGGGCTAAAGAAGATAGGATCCTGGCTCTCCGGGACGCGATCGTACCCATTCTCCATCCGGAATACGGGGCGGCGGGAGATCTGTCTTGGATGAAGGACGATAGCTTGGTCATGGGTTACGTCTCGGGAGAAGACGCTTACGCTTATCCCATCAATGTGCTGAACGCCCACGAAATCGTCAACGACGTGATCAACGGCGTCCCCGTGCTCATTACTTACTGCCCTCTGTGCTTCAGCGGCGTGGTATACCAACGAGATTTGGACGGGACACTGTTGACCTTCGGCAATACCAGCGCCCTGTACCAGTCTGACTTGGTGATGTACGACCATCAAACGGGCTCTTACTGGTTCCAGGTTGCGGGAGAAGCCGTGGTTGGCGAGTTGACGGGCTCCCGCTTGAATCTATTGCCCTCTTCCACGATGACCTGGGGGGAGTGGAAGCGCTTGTACCCGCAGACCCAACTGCTGACGGGAATAGAAGGTGCGCCGACAATGTTCAACAGCAGGCGATACTCCAGGGGTTTCGGCGGAGATTATCAGGGCCGGATCAACGATGAGCAGTTCATTTTTCCGGTGGATGAAAAGAAACTGGATCGACGTTTGTCCGCCGGGGAGATAGTTTTGACGGTGGAAGTGGGCGGCGAGGTAACCGCTTTTCCCCTGGACATAATCGGAGACGGTGTTGTGAACGACCAAGTGGGCACCGAGCCGGTGGCGGTCTTTATCCGGGCCGGTGGCGGGGCCGTGGGCGCGTTCTCCCGGGTGGTCGACGGCAAAACACTGACCTTCGAGTATCGGCAGGACCGTCAAGTTTTCGTTGACCGGGAGACGTCCAGTATCTGGGACGCGGCGGGCCGGGCTACCGGCGGTCCGATGTCCGGTGCCCAGTTAAAGCGGGTGAATACCCGCCGTGCCTTCTGGTTTTCCATCGCCATCGCCCTTCCCGGCGTTGACGTTTACACCCCCTGACAAAGCGGATTTTGAGGCTGTCTCGTGCCCCTGGCGCCATTGGATTTTCTTGACACCCCCTAGGGATTGTGATAAGTTTCGCACGCCTAAATCCTGGGATTTTGTGGGTGTAGAGGAACGATTTATGGTGCCGATAATTCTGGCAATTGTGGCGGGTGGCGTGGCTCTCCTGTTTGCTGCCTTCACCGCTATACGAGTACTCAAGGCCGACCAGGGCAACGAACAGGTACGAGCCATTGGCGACGCTATCCGTGAAGGATCCAACGCCTTTTTGCGCCGGGAATATATGGCCTTGGTCCCCTTCGTGGTCGTCGTCGCCATTGTTCTGGGCGTATTGATCGATTGGCTGACCCTGGGAGAAGTGATTCCCAAAACAGCTATATCCTACCTTGCGGGTACGATTTGCTCGGCAGTTGCCGGATTGGTGGGCATGAGCGTAGCCGTGCGGGCAAACGTGAGGACGGCAACTGCCGCGATCCAGGGTCTGAACCCGGCCTTGCGGATAGCCTTTTCCAGCGGCACGGTGATGGGCGTGACGGTGGTTGGGATCGGCCTTCTGGGTGTGACCATCCTGTACGCCATCTTCCAGGACATCACGGTGGTGGCGGGATTCGGCTTCGGCGCCAGCTCCATAGCCCTGTTCGCCAGGGTTGGAGGGGGCATCTTCACCAAGGCCGCCGACGTGGGGACAGACCTGGTGGGCAAGATCGAGGCGGGCATACCCGAGGACGACCCCCGGAATCCTGGCGTGATCGCCGACAACGTGGGTGACAACGTGGGCGACGTGGCCGGCATGGGCGCCGATCTATTTGAGTCCTACGTGGGTTCAATCATCGCCGCTATCGCCTTGGCGGGCGTAACTTCCTACAATGCCGGAACCGCGATGTTGCCGCTTCTTCTCGCCGCCGCGGGCATATTGGCGGCCATCTTGGGAACCTTTGTCGTGAGAAGCGGGGAGCGTGCTGATTTTGGCCAGTTGCTTTGGGCCCTACGACGGGGAATCTTTGCCTCAGCGATACTGGTGGCGATCTTCGCCCTGATCATCGTTCTGGTGATGGATAGTCTGGAACTGAAACTGTTCTGGATCATCCTCGTTGGCCTGGTGGCCGGATTAGTGATTGGGTTATCCACCGAATACTACACTTCTTACGACTACGCACCGGTCAGGCAGATCGCGGAGAGCACTCAAACGGGAGCCGCCACGGTCATAATCAGCGGTATCGCAATCGGGATGATCAGCACCATTATTCCGTTGATAGCGATCGCGGTGACTATATTAGTCGCCTTCGAGCTGGCTGGCTTCTATGGAGTGGCCCTGGCAGGTGTTGGGTTGCTGTCCACCCTTGGCATCACCCTGGCCACCGACGCGTATGGCCCGGTAGCGGATAACGCCGGGGGTATCGCCGAACAGGCCGGGTTGCCCCCGGAGGTGCGGGAGCGGACCGACGCCTTGGACGCTCTGGGCAACACCACCGCGGCCACCGGCAAGGGGTTTGCCATCGGTTCCGCTGCTCTAACATCATTGGCGCTGCTGGCCGCGTATGCGGTGGCGGCAGGCCTCGGCGAGAGCGGAATCAATCTGCTGACCCACACCACGCTGGTTGGTCTGTTGATCGGCGCCATGCTGCCTTTCGTGTTTTCGGCCCTCACCATGAAAGCGGTGGGGAGAGCCGCGATGGCGATCGTGAACGAGGTGCGCCGCCAGTTCCGGGAAATTCCCGGGATAATGGACGGCACGGGCAAGCCCGACTACGCCCGATGCGTGGATATCAGCACCAGTGGCGCCCTTAAAGAGATGATTGTCCCCGGATTGATGGCCGTTGTGGTACCCATCGCCACCGGCTTCATCTTGGGCCGCGAAGCTCTGGGGGGGCTGTTGATCGGCGCGGTGGGTTCCGGGTTTATGCTGGCGATAATGATGGCCACCGCCGGCGGGGCATGGGACAACGCCAAGAAGTACGTGGAGTTGGGAAACTACGGGGGAAAGGGCTCCGATGCCCACAAAGCCGCCGTCGAAGGAGATGTGGTGGGAGACCCGTTCAAGGATACCTCCGGGCCGTCCCTGAACATACTTCTCAAGTTGATGGCCATCGTTTCTCTGGTCTTTGCTCCGGTGTTCCTAAAGGTTACTCCCCTGATCGACCTGATATAGCCGGCCGACTGGAGTCTATCCCAACATCAAGCGGCGTAGTTCGCGCCGATCACATCGGGGGTACCACGAACGGGAGAAGTTCGCTGGGTCTGGGTTGAGCGATCGCCAGCCGCACCGCCATTACTGTTGGGGATCTCGGTCCTCGATGGCAACACCTTGTTTGATAGGCTCAATATAGTGGCCTAATCCTGCTGCTCTTGGTGGAGAAGGGGGGGTGCCCCCCCAAGAACTACATTTTTCAGATAGGCTTAAAGCCACCGCAAGCGTGGCCCGGCTGATGAAAGTGGTTAACCAATCATTAGCTTCCCACTTTAGTAGCCTTAGTAGCTGAACGTGGACAAGCCAACGGCTGCGACGTAATATCACCCATCATGGTCAGCGACCGCCGCGGACTTCGGATCGAACGCCTCGTCGCCGAATCAGAAGATGCAGTGGGCCGATAGGAATGGGATGCCGTTCGTCAGGCTGCCCAAGCTGTACTAGCCTTTGATCCTGAGAACAGTGATGCCATAGCTTACCCAGACGCGGCCGGCCGAGCCAGCACAGGCGGACCTCATCGGATACTATCGCGGTAATTTCAAGATTCCGAAACGCCGGGTGTGACGGAAGGCTGGTATAGGTTGTCGATTCCCAGATTGCGCGCTGTTTCACGCGCCGTTTCACGCGCCGTTTCAATCGTAGGCATTTTAGCTGTTTGTGCCCTGGTGGTATCGGCTTGTGCGGTGACAGATATCAACGAAGCTCCCACTACTGAGATTCCGTCCAATGCCGCAACTACGCCCCGTTCAACCCCGACACCCCGACCGACCCCGGCCCCAACGTCAACACAGGCCCCCAAACCTGGACTTAACCGAGACGACGCTGTGACCATAAAGTTGGGTGAAACAGTGGGATCTAGTTTCTCCATTCTCTACCCGGACATTCACTTTTACACAGTGCAGTTAGAAGAGGGAACCACCTATACCTTCGATATTACGGACACGCTGCGTAGATCGAGCGTAAGCATCGCTGACTCCGGATCTGAAACCCTGGCAAGGAACACCGATTCGGGCGGCAACCGCGTTTCCAAGATCGTATGGACGCCGCCAAGGAGTGATACCTATTTCGTGACGGTGATCGGCTCGTACACTAACAGATATACATTGACCATTACGGGGGGGAGACTGCCCGTGCCTCGGCGCCTGCTCAGACCACCACGCCGGACGTCTCCTCCACGGCATCGCGGTTGGCGCCTTCAATCACCTTTGTCTCGGTGAGTGCGGGTGGTGGCCACACCTGTGGCCTCACAACCAGCGGCGCCGCCTACTGCTGGGGCGGAAACACCTACGGCCAGTTGGGCGGCGGCTCTACAAACGACGGCCAGACGACGCCGATAGCTGTCACCGGGGGGCTCATTTTCGAATCGGTGAGCGCTGGCCGTCAACACTATTGCGGGGTTACGCCCGACGGCGCCGCGTACTGCTGGGGTATCGGAGACGAAGGCCAACTCGGCAACGGCTCGAAGGACAACCAGCTGAAGCCGGTGGCCGTCTCAGGCGGGCTTACCTTCGCATCGGTGAGCCCGGGTTTTGGTCACACCTGCGGCGTCACCAACAGCGGCGCCGCCTACTGCTGGGGCGGCAATTGGGGAGGCCAACTTGGCAACGGCTCGAGGGACAGACAGACGACTCCGAGGGCAGTCTCGGGAGGGCTGGCCTTTGCCTCGGTATTCGCGAGCGGTGGCCACTCCTGCGGAGTCACGACCAGCGGAGCCACCTACTGCTGGGGTGGAAACGCCTACGGACAGATCGGCGATGGTGGCGCCTCAAGGGGTGACAACCCGACGACGCCGGTGGCCACATCGGGCGGACTTGCTTTGGCCTCGGTGAACGGGGGTGTCAATCATACCTGCGGTGTCACAACCAGTGGCGGCGCCTACTGCTGGGGTTGGGAGTACTCTGGCCGCCTGGGCAATGGCACGGACGATAACACCAGCCAAAGGTCGCCGGTGGCAGTCTCAGGAGGACTCACCTTTGACTCGGTGAGCCTCGGTGAGTTGCACACCTGTGGCGTCGCGACCAGCGGCGCCGCCTATTGCTGGGGATTGGGCGATGATCGGCTAGGCAGCGACTTGACGGACTTCAAGGCGACGCCGGTCCAGGTGACCCCAGTGGCAGTCTCGGGCGGCCTTGCCTTCGCCTCGGTGAGCGCGGGTCTCAGACACACCTGCGGCCTCACAACCAGCGGCGCCGCGTACTGCTGGGGCATTGGAGGCCAAGGCCAACTCGGCAACGGTTCTAAGAGTTCCCAGACCACGCCTGTGGCCGTCGCGGCTCCGGCCAGCGGGCAATAACGCCTTACCACTAACCGGCGACAGTGGTTTCCTAAAATGAGAGGCCATTACGGCCCGAATCGGCCTGGACCTGCTGCGACTACGCCTACATGTTAAGAGAGCGCGATGCCGAAGGAGCCCGGACCAAGGCCATCACCCTGCCGGACGAGTCCCTGGCCATTTCCAGGGAGCTGGGTATGCGGCCCTTGATGGAGCGGGTGCTGTCTCGGCGGGGCTTAATTGATCGAGTTCCAGATGTGACTATGCGCCGTCCACTGATCCACTCACGGGCCTAATGGCAGGGGATCCCCGAGCAAATCAGCCGTGGACAAATACAGTGTCCTAACGAACTGGAGCGCTCATTGGACATCGCTAAGGGGGACTGCCAGGACTGGAGTTCGCCCACAGCGGGGGCATCGTCCAGCAGGTCTTGAAACCGGGCAACGTGTGGCTTAGTGACAGCCAGCCCGGCTGTCACTATCACCCATTGGCCGCTCGATTCTTACCACTATGCGATCCGCGCCCGCACCTTGGCCCACATCGCCGGCTCCATGACACTTTCAGCTGTCTGGGTCATGCGTTGGAAAACCTCGGGCGGTGCATCCGCCTTTAAGCGCTTGAGGACCACGGAAATTTCATCTGGGTTGTAACTGGCGCACATCGCGGGTAAAAATTCGCCCCTCGTGCGTCCCGGAGGAATGTCCCTGGCGATCGCCGCGCGAATTGCGATTAACTCTGAGTCGGTAAAATTGTCCCAGAGGACCTTTTGCAGCTCCGTTTCCTCACGGTACAGGTGGCCTAGATACATCCCAACGTACGCGTTGAATCGCTCATGCAACTCTATTCCCAGCGCCACCCGTTGGGCCTCGCCGGTGTTTTTGATTCGGGTTCCCAGTTGATCGCGGAGATCGATCAACTGTTCGTCCTCTTCATGGTCTTCGGTGAATCTGGCCGTGATGCCTGGAAGTTTTCTCTCCAGG
>JAKUQE010000010.1 GCA_022450395.1 Dehalococcoidia bacterium
GCCATCGTCTCCAGCCACTCCGGCCGCTCCGATTGTCCGTATCCCGGATGAGACGGGATATAAACGGTATATCGCTCAGACAGCGCCTGGACGTAGCGAAGCCAACCGGCGTTCCCTCCGGCCCCATGCAGTAGCACCAGCGGCTCACCAGACCCGCCTGACATCATGTGGATCTTCGTGCCGCCCACATCAACAAACTCTTCGGTAAATTCTCCGGCCATGATTTATTCTCTCCCGTGGTTAATGGATGGTTCTCGACAAAGTGGATAGTTCAGGAAGCCATCAAGCCGCCAGAGACAATCCTAACCGTGTCGGCAAAGTGGGTCAAGGAAATCCCAGACCGGGCGCCGGTTCAGCCAACCCCAGCATGAGTTGCCCTCGCCGCTAAATGCACAGGAGACGGTCAATGCCCGAGTTTCTATGCTATATTTGAGATTCAACTGACACTGGGACGCAGGGTTCCATTATTCCCCGCCAACTCACCAACAGGACGTCTAAACATGCCCAGAATATTGGTCGCCGACCCCATCGCCCAAGAAGGTGTGGACTTGCTGGGCAGTCGCGCCGAGGTGGACTCCAAACACGGATTAACCGCCCCGGAACTGATGGAAATATTGGGCGGCTATGATGCCTTGGTCGTCCGTAGCGAGACGAAGGTCACGGCGGAGGTCATCGGCGCCGGCAAGAAGCTTCAAGTGATTGCCAGGGCCGGCATCGGCGTTGACAACATCGATCTGGAAGCCGCCACCAGCGCCGGCATTCCGGTGGTTAACGCCCCCACCGGCAACACCGTGGCCGCCGCCGAGCACACCCTAGCGTTGATGCTGGCCCTCGCCCGGAATATCCCCGAAGCCCATCGTTCGGTTAAGGGGGGAGAGTGGCGGCGCAGCGCCTTCATGGGCATCGAGGTGCGCAACAAGACACTGGGAATCGCCGGTCTGGGCCGGGTCGGCACCGAAGTCGCCCGCCGGGCCCAAAGTTTCGGCATGCGGCTGGTCGGTTACGACCCATTCATCTCCCCCGACCATGCCAACCGCCTGGGCGTCGAACTGTTGACCCTGGACGAAATGTTGGCCCAATCCGACTTTGTGACCTTGCACACTCCCCTCACCGATGGAACCCAGCAGATGATCGGCGCCCGCCAACTGGCGCTGATCAAGCCTGGGGCAAGACTGATCAACGTCGCCAGGGGTGAGCTTATCGACGAAGCTGCGCTCCTGGAGGCCTTGGACGGCGACAGGCTCGCCGGGGTGGCCTTAGACGTATTCGCTCAGGAGCCGCCGGGCGACAATCCCCTGTTGAGCCATTCCAAAGTGGTAGCGACTCCTCACTTGGGGGCCTCCACCCAGGAGGCGCAGCGGGAGGTGGCGATAGAGGCGGCCGAGCAAGTGCTGGCGGTGCTGGCTGGGGAACCGGCCCGCAACACGGTTAACGCTCCTTTCCTGCCACCTGAGGTCCACGCCGTGCTGGCCCCTTACATCCAGGTGGGCCTGATAGTGGGGAAACTGCTGACTCACCTGGCCGAAGGCCAGTTCGTGGGCGTAACTATCCGCTACGAGGGCGAGATTGCCCAGCACAATACGGCGATGCTCAAGTCGGCGGTATTGGCCGGTTTGCTGGGACCGGTTACCGGCGATCAAGTGAACTTGATCAACGCCCCATTCTTGGCCCAACAACGCGGTCTCAGCCTGACTGAACAGAGCAACGAAGCGGCCGCGGAATATGTCAGTATGATCACCGCCACGCTGGACACCACCGGAGGCCCTATCACCGTCGCCGGCACATCGATGCGGGACGAGGCCCACGTGGTAAAGGTGAACGACTACTGGCTNGACATCACGCCATCCAGCCCATACCTGCTGTTCGTGGACAACCAGGACCAGCCCGGATTGATCGGGGCGGTGGGCACCCTGGCCGGACGCCACAATATCAACATCAGCTCCATGGACGTCGGACGGCTCAACCCAAGGGGCATGGCCATGATGGTCATCGGCCTGGACGACCCGGTGCCGCCTGCGGTGCTGGAGGAGATCAAGGCCCTGCCCCAGATCATCAACGCCCGATTGGTCTCGCTGTAGCGGACAGGGTCTGGACACTCGGCAACCCCACCGTCGCCATACTTGCGAGATCTTTGCCTCTCCACTAGTATTAACCGGCCAGCCCCTATGGGCTCGGCACGCCGAATAATCGCCAACAGTCCGAGGCCGCCCGCCGCCGCCTCTGGGCAGGAGTATTAAAATGGGTGACAAGATTGGCATCATGGGAGCCGGCGCGGTAGGTAGCTACGTGGGCGCCTACTTCGTCAAAGAGGGCGAGGACGTAACCTTCATCGACATGTGGCCCGAGCATGTGGA
>JAKUQE010000100.1 GCA_022450395.1 Dehalococcoidia bacterium
CACAGCTGATTCCCTGATCCAGGTCGTCCCGCTAGCCATTGACGCTACTGGTATGACAGAAGTGCCCTTGGAGGACCGGACCAGACTGCTGAGTGATGATGGACCGGGCTACGTATCCAGGGCTTTCCGCGATCACCTGGGCCTGGTAGGGATCCGCCATATCCTGGCGGCGCCTTACCATCCCCAAACCAACGGGAAACTGGAGCGGTACCATCAGAGCATCAAGCAGGACGTGAACCAGGTCCCGTATGAGGTCCCTGGTGATCTGGAGGTGGCCACCTTAGGCTTCGTGGACTACTACAACCACCGTCGCTATCACAAAGCCCTGAGCAACGTGACCCCGGATGATGTCTTAAGGGGAAGACGGGAAGGGATCTTGATCAGAAGAAGGGAGGTGAAAGCTCAGACTTTACAATGGCGCAAACGCTACAACCGGCAGCGCCGGGAGTCCTACAATACTGCCACATCCCCCTGATCTCTCCTTAACAAAAGTGTCCCACTTTTGCTGGTTGCCAACAAATGCGGGGTCCTTTTTAATCTCTGCCAAAACTTCGGCGCCGTTTTTCTTGGGAAGTCCTAAGTCCAGCAGTATGATGTCCGGGCGCGGCGCGTTCGCGTATTCGCCCTGGCGCCGGAGGAAAGCCAAGGCTTGCTCGCCGTCCCGCACTACGCTGACTTGTTTCGTCAGCGTACCATTCTTCAATGCCCTCTCCGTAAGCCGCACGTCAGGCAGGCTATCTTCGATCAGCAAAATTTCAGCCTGTCTATTTTCCAATGCTACGTTACTCCCGACGCCTCGATGGTGAAGAAGAAAGTGCTCCCTGCTCCAATCTTGGACTTAACCCAGATCTTGCCGCCGTGCCGTTCCACGATTTTCTTGCAGATGGCCGAGCCCATTCCCGTGCCTGGGTATTCTTCCTGGGTATGCAGACGTTGGAACATGGCAGAGATTCGCTCCACGTGTTCCGGATCGATGCCTATACCGTTGTCGCGGACCGCAAACTGCCACTCCTTCTCGTTTCGCTCAGCAGACATATGCACCACCGGTGGAGCCTCGCTATGGAACTTGATGCCGTTGCTGATCAGATTTTGAAACAACTGCATCATCTGGGTGCCGTCCGCCATTACTGTTGGGAGGTCGTCTCTGGTAACCGATGCCTCCGCATGATCGGAATCCATCAGCAGGTCGGTTTTCACTTGATCGAAAACTGCTGAGCAATCCACGGGTTCGAAAACTTTCCCCTGGGTGTCTATCCGGGAATAGGCCAATAGGTCGTTGATCAAAGACTCCAGACTGTTGGCTCCGTCTACAATGAAACCCAGGTGTTCGTCAGCTTCCGAGTCTAGCCGGCCCGTGTAATCAGTCACCAATATTTGGGCGAAGCTTTTCATCGCCCTAACCGGCGCCCGCAAATCATGAGACGCCACGTAGGCGAACTGAGCCAGGTCATGGTTCGAGCGCTCCAGGTCTTTTGTCCGCTCCGCCAGTTGTGCCTCGACTACCCGGATCTCCCTTAGTTGGTTCTCGACGATCGACATTTCCCGCTTGTCGAACCGGTGTATGACCGCGCTGCCCAGGAGGAAAATTGCGAACAGGATAATGATGAAAAGTCCCGCCAGCAGCAATTCCGTGGGCCAAAGAAAAGTAGGTCCGGCGACGACAATCTTCCCGGATAGATAGAAGAGGCCGTTCTGTAAAAGGTCGTCCAAGGCGGATCCGTTTTCAAGAAAGCCGTTTAACATAACGAAAGCCGGTTTCTGGCTGGAGGGTTGCTTCGCGATCTCATCAAGTCAGTCCTGGTTTTGCGAGACTGGCTGTTTGATATTTCCATGATACGGCAATGCGGTCGGTTACATTATAACGGACATGGGATTTCTAATCACAATCGAGTTACATCGGGGTGCCGACAGAGCCGATTTAGGCGTGATTCTGAGTAGCGGCCATTTGGCGCACGGTGGGAAGCAGGCCCGTTTCTTGGGAGTAAGCCGGGATACGTTAGCTGCTTAGCAGCTTGACGATAAAACTTGGACTGAGGGGCAATTGGGTTATCTGAACGCCCAGGGGCGCCAGGGCGTTGCTCACGGCATTGGCCAGTGTTGCGCCGGTTGCCACGATTCCACCCTCACCAGCTCCCTTCACCCCCAAAGGGTTCAATGGTGAGGGCGCCTCTTCCAGAACGATGCTCTCTATCGGTGGCACGTCCGTGCTGGTGGGTAGCAGATAATCCATGAAACTGCCGGCCAGAAGCTGTCCGGAGTCGTCGTAGACCAGTTCCTCCAATAGGGTAGCGCCGATGCCCTGGGCAGCGCCCCCCACTGCTTGACCGTGGACCATCAACGGGTTGATGGCGCGGCCGATGTCCTCCACCACCACGTAACGAATGATCTCTATCTTGCCGGTTTCCGGATCCACGGCTACATGGGCGGCGTGACTCCCGTAGCTGAAAGTAAGCTGGTCCGCTTCAAAGTAGGCTGTTATCTCCAGAGTCCCCGAGTCTTCTTCATCGGATCCAGCGTTCTCGGCCAGACCTGCGACCTCTCCCAAGCTCAGCAACGCCGGTCCGTGCTCCGCGCCCTTACGAAATATCTCGCCTGTTTGTAAGACCAGGTTGGCCGGCTCGGTGTCCAGGTATGTGCTGGCCAGGCTTAGGATCCGTTCCTTCATATTTTGACAGGCCAGGTGTACCGCGTTGCCCCCCATCACCGTACCCCGGCTGCCGTAAGTGCCGCCGCCGAAGGGTATATAGTCGGTGTTGCCATGGTAGATGGTGACGGCTTCCATGGAGACGCCCAAGCTATCGGCACAGATCTGGGCCATGGTGGTCTCATGGCCCTGGCCCATGGTGGTGATACCTAGATATACGGCAACGTCTCCAGTGCCGCTTATCACTATCCGGGCGCCTTCGAAGGGGCCCCGGCCGGTATTCTTGACGTACGTGGCGATTCCGATGCCGTGGTATCGCCCGGCATCATCCACCCATCGCTTGGGGTTCGTTTCCGCGTAGCCTATCTCGTCCAACGCCCGGGTCAATGCTTGCGGGTAGTTGCCGCTGTCGAATATGGTGTCGCCGTCGGCCCGGGTGCGCCCCGCGTTGTAAGGCATCTGGGATGGCTGAATCAAGTTTTTGAAGCGCAATTCCGCCGGGTCTATTCCCAGGTCCGCCGCGGCCATGTCCAGCAAGCGCTCCCGGATGAAACAGGACTCGTATCGACCCGGCGCTCGAAAAGTCCCCACGCCGGTCTTGTTGGTTATCACGCAATGTACGCCGCACTCGTAGGCCGGCACGTTGTAGGGGCCCATCAGCAGGCCCGCGGTTGAAGCGGGCACCAGGCTGCCATGCGTCCTGATGTACCCGCCCATGTCGCCGTAGACCTGGGCCCGGATCCCCAGGATAGTGCCGTCTTTTTTCATTGCGATCTCTATGTCGCAGAGAATATCCCTGGAATGGTTGGCCGCGATAAGGTGCTCCAGCCGGTCTTCCGTCCACTTTACCGGCCTGCCCAGCCGGATCGCCGCGAAGGGGACCAGGAAATCTTCCGGATAAAATTCCCCGCGTATGCCAAATCCCCCACCGACGTCGCCTTCGATAAAGTGCATCTTCTCTTCGGGGAAGTCCAGAAGAGAAGACAATACCTCCCGGTTAAAGTGGGGTACTTTGGTGGCTCCCCAAACCGTCAGTTCTCCCGAGTCGTAGGCCACTACCATTCCCCGGGTTTCCAGCGGGTTGCCGGTGTGGCGGTTGGTCTTGAAGCGTTCTTTGCGGGTATATTCGGCGTCTCTAAACGCCTGATCGATATCGCCGGTGGAGACAACGTAGTGCGCCGCCAGGTTGGTTCCCGGCGCCTCGTGGATGATAATCTCATCCCGCAGCGACTCTTCGATGTCAACGACGGCCTGCAGAGGTTCATAGGTCACGTCTATGACGTCTAGGGCGTCTTCGGCCACGTAGCGGCTATCCGCGATCACGATTGCCACCGGATCTCCCACATATCGGACCTTGTCTTGAGCTAGGGGATATTGTAGAAAGGGTTCCAGGCTTGGCAGTGGGTACAACCTGACCGGAATAGGCTTGGCCAGGCTGGCGATGTCGTCGTAGGTAAAAACCGCCACTACTCCCGGCATGGCCAAGGCTGCCGCGGTGTCGATGGCTACGATCCGGGCGTGGGCATGGGGGCTGCGCACGAATGTGGCATGGACCATGCCGGGCAGCTTCACGTCGTCGACGAAGGTTGCCCGTCCGGTTAGGAATCGCTCGTCCTCTTTTCTAGTGATTGAGGCGCCGATATATTGCTGGACCATGACATTCCCCTTTTAGGGACTCGGTTTAGGGACGGGGGAACTGGCGGAGGGTCCGGAACTGCTTTATCCGGCCTCTTGGCTGACGTCTAATATGGCCTGAACGATCGGGGCATATCCGGTGCAGCGGCAGATGTTTCCGGAGATTCCCTCCCTAACCTGCTCTTCGGTGGGATTGGATGTATCTCTGAGAAATTCGTAGGCTGTCATCAACAGACCGGGGGTGCAAAACCCGCATTGAAGAGCGTGATTCCGCTGGAATGCCCGCTGAAGCGGATGAAGTTCCGGCCCGTCGGCCAGTCCCTCCACGGTCATCAGGTTGGCCCCATCGGCCTGGACCGCCAGCATCAAACATGACCGCGTGGCGCTGCCGTCCACCAAAATAGTGCAGGCGCCGCAGACGCCGTGCTCACAGCCAACGTGGGTACCGGTAAGGTCCAGTTCGCCTCGAAGGAAGTCGACCAAGGTCATCCGCACCGGCACTAGGCTCTCGTATGCCTTGCCGTTGACCGTCAATCTTATGTTGCGCTCAGTGGTCATGCGGCGTCTTCTCCTTCATTAAAAGGCAACGCTTGGGCGAGCAGGGCCTGCTCCAGTGCCCGCCGGACCATGACGCCGCCCACGTCCTGGCGGTATTTGGCGGACGCGTGGATGTCAGAGATGGGATCCAGGGCATCTGAAACCAACCGGGCGGCCTCTGACCGGTCATCCGCGTTCACTGAAGAGCCGGATAGATACTCTTCCGCCGCGTCCATCCTCATCGGTGTGCCTCCGGCGCCGAATGTCGTTATCCGAGCCTCGAGGCAGATGCCTTTATCGTCTAGATGTAACATGGTGGCCGCCCCCACCAAAGCGAAGTCTCCGTCGCGACGGCAGACTTCTTGGAACCCCCATCGCCAGTTTCCCACGGTTTGAGGTATTCGGATCTCAGTCAGCAATTCCACCGGCTCAAGGGCGGTGGTCAGGTGGTTCAAGAAGAAGTCTTCCGCCTTGACGGTACGTTCTCCGCCACTGCTGGCAAGTTCAAACTCGGTGTCTAAGGTAAGGCAAACCGCCGGAATCTCCGCCGCGGGGTCGCTGTGGGCCAAGCTGCCGCCCACGGTGCCCCGATTGCGTATCTGGAAATGTCCGATGTAAGGAATGGCCAAAGACAGTAAAGGAGCTGTCTCAAGAACCAGTGCAGACCTTTCCAATTCCCGTTGCCTGGTCATTGCGCCGACGGCTAATCCGCCATCCCGCCTGGGCGTGATATGTGACAGGCCGGCTATTCGGTTGATGTCAATCACAACTTTCGGGCGAACAAGCCTCATGTTCATCATGGGCATCAAGCTCTGTCCACCGGCCAATATTTTGGCGTCGTCGCCGTATTGGCCGAGCAACTCTAGAGCTTCGTCCCGAGAGCTCGGAGAGTAGTAGTCGAATCTGGCTGGTTTCATGTCTGACGGGCTCGTTGAATCATGGCTGTAGGTACCGGTTTGGTCTCATTAGCTCCCGCTACCCGAACCGCGAAAGGTTGGGCCAGGCAGACGAGCAAGCGGGAGAGGCCAGTATAGGTTACTACCGTAAATACGGGCGGAAATCCGGCGCGGCTAGACTTGAAAATCGAATTCTGGGTACACTTAGGCCCCCGGAGTATAACCCGGCGCATGTTCCGCCGCAAGAAATTTATGTTAGCAGCCGCGTGTCGAGGGTAGATGGCGGCGCCGCCGGATGGAACAGGCGCCTAAGCCGGGCTCGTCTTCGGATATCTTTAGCGAATCGATCTGTTCCGTTTGCGATGATCGCCCGGACCACCTCCGCAAAGGAAGCGTTTTACAAAACGTAACGGTATTAGGCTCAGACGGTTGGCATAGTGGCACTCATCGTCGCAAAATAACCCAAACTTGCTCGAATTTTCAAGACATTTGGTCTAGACAAAGTGCAGACTGCCAAATTTGATTTGTAGCTGGGAGAGGTTTAAACACCAACCATGAAGAAACTCAATATGAATTCGCAACAAGGGTTGCCGGGGTTGTACCGCGACCAACGGGGAATCACGGGTCTTGAAACGGCCATCGTTCTCATCGCTTTCGTGGTGGTTGCTTCGGTGTTCGCTTTCGCCGTTCTAAGCACCGGTTTGCTCAGCTCAGAGAAAAGCAAAGAGACGGTGCTGGGCGGGCTGGCAGAAACCTCGTCTACCTTGAGTATACGAGGTGACGTCATCGGCGACGCCAACTCGGGCAAGACCGCCTTAGATACCGTCAAGTTCACCCTGACCAGCGCCGCCCAAGCCGCGGACGCAGTGGACCTTTCCAGCACCGGAGTGGTAATCACATACCTGGATCAGGACCAAGCCCTGAACTGCACCAATGGTTCGGGATCGGGTGATTCCTACTGTTTCTGGACCACGGACTGAATCATCGGCTCCGGTGATTTAGTGGACCCGGGCGAACAGGTGGACGTGACCGTTGACCTTACAAACATGACACCGGTCCTCGGACTTAAGAAAGAATTTACGATACAGGTTAAGCCCAACGTGGGAGCGGTGATTATCATCAACCGGACCACGCCCCCTGAATTCAAAGCGATCCAGGCTCTTAATTGACCATGGTGAGTCGTTGATCGATCAAAACTCCAGGCCAACGTAGTTCGATTGTTAGAAAAGGTTGCAAGAGGTACCATGAGGAAAAGGCCGTTAGGTAGAGTGGCTTGGTTGCACGCCAACCAAAGAGGGATCACCGGCCTTGAAACGGCCATAGTACTCATCGCTTTCGTCGTGGTTGCCTCGGTTTTCGCTTTCGCCGTCCTCAGTACGGGACTGCTCAGCTCGGAAAAGAGCAAAGAAACGGTGTTAGGAGGCTTGGAGGAAACTTCGTCGACCATTAGCGTAAGGGGCTCGGTCATTGGCGACTCCAACAGCGCCAAGACCTTCATCGATACCGTTAAGTTCACATTGAGCAGCGCCGCCCAAGCGTCGGACGCGGTGGATCTCTCCACCACCGGTGTGGTGGTTACCTACCTGGATAACAACCAGGCAATCAACTGCGAGAACCCCCAGAGTTTCGACGTGGATCCAGATACCGCCGAGTGTTCATGGTCCACTAGCTGGATTATCGGCTCCGGTGACTTGGTCGACCCGGGCGAGCAGGTGGACATGACCGTCACGCTGACTAACCTGAGTCCCTTGCTCCCGAAGAGCAGAGAATTCACCATTCAAGTCAAACCCAACAAGGGAGCGGTAGTCATCGTAAACCGGACTACCCCGCCCGAGTTGAAAGCCATCATGGAGCTGAATTAGACAAATTCCTCAGAAAACTGTTTCCGAATCAAGCGCCGGCCCATTTAAAACGGGCCGGCGCTTCTTTATTTGTTTGCTTGCCGTAACTGGGAGAACCCTATACTCTGAGCTTTGTATCAGCCCATATCCGTGGAGATAACGATGAGCATGGAAGGATTGGTGGCGGTGGTTACCGGCAGTAGCCGGGGCATCGGCAAAGGTATAGCAAAGATTTTTGGTAAGCAAGGCGCCCGGGTGGCGGTGGTGGCCCGCAGTGAAGAGGAAGGGGGCAGACTCCCCGGCAACATTCACCTTACCGTAAAGGAAATACAAGACGCTGGAGGCCAGGCGACGGCCTTCCGCTGCGACGTGACCGACGAGGAGCAGGTCGAGGCGCTGGCGGCCGCGGTGGTGGAAGCCTACGGGCGTATCGACGTACTGGTGAACAACGCTGGGGTTCAGGTAAATGTCGGCCTTTTGGATCTTCAAACACGCCATTGGGACCTGACGATGCGGGTGAACCTACGGGGTCCTTTCCTATGCTGCAAGCATCTGGTCCCCATCATGATTCAGCAGAGCGGCGGAAGCATCGTCAACATCACATCCGGGGCGGCTGAGAGGGTCCGGCCCAACGGCATCAGCTACTCGGTAACCAAGGCGGGCCTGAACATGATGACCCTTGGTTTGGCCCAAGAATTGGAGGACCACAACATAGCGGTCAACGCCCTGAATCCAGGCGGGATCAAGACCGAGGGCGCCGTGCTGGTGCGTCCAGCCGATTTCGATTGGACCGGATGGGAATCGCCGGAAGTTGTTGGAGAGGCGTCGGCCTGGTTGGCCATCCAGAATGCCAAGACTTTCACGGGACGTGTGGTGGACCGGGCTGAATTCGGCAAGACCTGGGGCGTCTAAGCCGGGGATCTAAAAGAAAATCCGAATGGCCGCTACCACCACCGTTCCGCTCTGATCATCGAAGCTTTGACTCCCAGATTGCTCACCAGGACTGAAAGATCGTCCTGGAACGATGGGGGACCGCAAAGGTAGTACAGGCTGTCCTCCGTCGGAGCGTGCTCCCGGAGCAACTCCAAGTCTATCCTGCCCACTCGCCCGTCCCAAGCTCCCCCTTGGGGGCGGGATACGGTGAAAGCGCAGCGTATCCCAGTATTGCGGTCTGCGATGGCTTGGATCTCTTCCCGGAAAAGGAGTTCCGAGGGCTGGCTGGCGCTGTAGATCAGCTCGACCGGATTATCCAGTTGGGATTGGTCCACGTAGCGCAATATGCTGATCAATGGGGTGATGCCTATACCCCCGGCGATCAGCACTAATGGGCCGTGCCATTCCGGTTCGAAGTGGAATCCCCCTGAACCTCCGCGCAGCTCGACCTCATCTCCTACTTTGGCGTGATCGTGAAGGTAGGCTGCCACCCGGCCGTGGGGTAATCTCTTGATCGCCAGTTCGATGATTCCTTGCTGCAAGGGCGTCGAGATGATGGAATACCCTCCCACCTGTACCGAGAGGCCCGTGTCAACGTACAGGTCCACCCATTGCCCCGGCAAGAAATCAAGTTCTACTCCCCCCAGGTCGAATCCAAAGACCTTTACGGTGGGAGAGATATGCTGAATGCTTTTTATGGTTGTGATGCCTTCCAATGCCCGGCTCCCTACCAAGTTGGGGAGTGTTGATTTAGACCGCTAGGAGCTTGGCCATGCGGGCCTTGTGGTAGATAGCGTCCCCAAGGTAATGTTGCAGTGTCCGCGCCCGCTTGGTGTATTGGGTGAGGCCGAACTCCAGGTCTGTGCCGATCCCAGCGTGAACGTGGTGAGAAGCTTCACATGCCTTGGGGAACCCGGTGCTAACCACTGCTTTGGCCATTGAGATGGATACCGATGCCCCTGGATCATCTTGGTCGAGCTTCCATAGGGCCTCATAAGCCGACCATTTTGCGGCATCCGCTTCATTCAATGTGTCGATGACGTGGTCCTGCACCCGCTGGAAGGTACCGATGGGCACGCCGAAAGCGATGCGGGTTTGGCTGTAGTCCCGGGCCATCTCGAATACTTTTTGGGTCCCACCGGCCATGTAGGCGCAAAGTAAGGCGGTGCCCCGGTCCAACGATTTGGCGATGGCCGGCCAGGCGCCGTCCACCGGACCCAAGACATTGGATTCGGACACTGACACATTGGCGAAGTTGACCTCGCAGACCTTGGGGCCGATCCAACCTGTTTGAACCCGCACCGAGACCCCCGGCGCGTCCTTATCAACTATGAAGATGGAAAGGCCATGTTCGGGGTCCGGTCCGGCGGTGGTTCGGGCCACCACCAGCAGCCGGTCGGCCACGTTGGCATCGGGAATGAACAGCTTGTCTCCTTCCAGGGTGAAAGAGCCGTTGTGGCGGGTGGCTTGGAGATGGACCGTGTCAGCGCCCCAACCGTACTCAGGCTCGGTCAAGGCTAGAGAGAATATCTGCTGGCCCGAGGCGATGCCCGGTAGCAATGTCTGTTTTTGTTCTTGGCTGCCCGCCTCAAGAATGACCTGGGAACAGAGAACAGCCGACGAGAGGTGGGGGCTAGAGCAGGCGTAGTAGCCCATCGTCTCGTAGATCACGCCCAGGTCGGTGAACGAGTTGCCCGATCCGCCGTACTCTTCCGGCACGGCCATGCCGGCCCAGCCTATGCCGCACATCTTTTCCCATAGATCTACGGCGAATCCCGACGGGCTGTCGTCGATCTCCAAAACCCGCGACTTGGGCATCTCCGCTTCCATGAACTCCCGGGCAGAGTTCTGGAGCATGGTTTGGACTTCATTCAGGGCTAGGTCCATGACGGTCTCCTGATGATATTTTGCGTTCTTTGGCTTCCTAGGGAAAGGCCGATTTTCTCTACACGCTTCAGGCTGGGTTAACCGGCCGAACTCCCAACTCTTTCTGGTTCCTGGCTAGCCAACCCCAGCGCGCGGGCTATAATCTTCGAGTCGCTTCCGGAGGCGCTACTATTAGTTAAGGCGAGTCTTTGTTGCAACTCGAAGTTTCCGTTGTTGGGCGCTCTGGGGTCCCGATGGTCCAACAAAGCGTAGACGCCCATGACTTCCCGCGTGATCTCGGACAGACGGAGCGCCGAGCGCTGTTCCCAGAGGCGGGTCTGGGCGGCGTGATAAGTTAGGGCTGTTCCCGTTGACCTCATCCAGGTATCCCGCATCCGGAACAGCCGTTGGATGCCTCTGTTGATGTAGGCTTCCATAAGCAGTTGTTGGCGGACCGGCTCGGCGGCTATGGAGACGCCTTGGACCGTGGTTGTCCTGGCGTAATCCAACAGGTCGTCCAGCGGCTGGTCTTGAACCGATGTGTAGGCCGTCGCGGATGGGATAAGGAAAGTGGACCGGCCAAGGTCCCATCCGTCTTTTTCTTGACCCACCAGACAGTGGGGCGGGATACGAACCTGGTCGAAACATATCCGATGGGCCGGGTCCGGTGACATCCGCCGAACAGGATGGATGGAAATACCGTCCAGATTCGGAGGTATCAGAAACGCGCTGAATGCTTGCTCAGGATGACATTCAGGGTCATGGACCGCCAGGGTCCACAGGTATCCGGGAGCTGGGTCCCGTCCCTGAAAAATGCCCTCGCCGTCTAGAATGCGATCGTCGGCGTCTCGGGTTACTTGGATCCCCCAATCGCCGGGGTCCAGATCATCTATGGAATGGAACTGGGACCGCCAACAACCTATCCGGCCATTCGCAATGGCGGTTGCCAAAGATTCTCGGTCGCCCTGGGCGTCACATCGTGCAATGGCCCGCAACGCACCGGCAGTCTCTTCCAAGAGCCATCCCAGCCCCCTAGCGTCCAGTTCCTCAAAAAGGACAGTCGCATTGGCGGGGTCCAAGCCCTCGCCGCCCCGCTCTATCGGCTCCTGGGGGGTTAGCCAGCCTTTGGCGCCCAACTTTTCACGGAGGGCGGCGCACACTCCCCAACTAGTCTGGTCCAGCACCGGTTGGCCGGAAGAGTCTTGCACCTCATCGGGCAGATGGACTTCCAGCCAGGACTGGACCTCGCCCTGAAAACGTTGCTGCCCGTCGGTGTATTTATAGGTAAAGTCCACCGGTAATCCTCAGCGCTCCTGCCCGCCCTCATGACGGAGATACTCATGGATGCTTTCCACCGTTCCGTCTTCCGATGGCCGGTGGGCGGCGCCGCCTCGCTCTTCTTCCAGTATGGACTGGGCGATCTCCCAACCCTGGTAGCGTAGGCCAACCAGGCAGTCGCCGGAGACACGGACCCCGTCCAGGACGACTTTTCGCTCGCTGCCCGTCAACAGCCGCTGGGTGGTTATCGTGATTCCCGGGGAGTTGGCATCCACCATGAACAATCCAAGGTTCAGTCGCCTCGGGCGGTCGGGGTTGGTCACCACCAGCGTCCACAGATAGTCGGGGTCGAAGCGGCCGGTGATGAACGATTTCTGGCCGTTGATCAGAAAATCTTCTCCGTCGGCGACGGCCTGGGTCTGGATCGATGCCAAGTCGGAGCCGCTGTTGGGCTCATTGAACGCTTGCCAGGTGATGGTTTCACCCCGCAATGCCGGAAGGACGTATCGCTGTTTCTGGTCTTCGGTGCCCCAGACCATAATGGCTGGGATCCAGCGGCTGTTGTCGCCCATGGCCGGCAAGCCGAGGGTTTGGATCTCTTCCTGTATAACCTCGGCCAGGGCGGGATTTAGCCCACCGCCGCCGTACTGTTTGGGCCACGTAGGGGCGAGCCAGCCTTGAGAACCCAATGCCCGTCTGAATTCTTTTACGCGGGTTTGGATTTCCGGTTGGAGAGGGCTGCCGTCGGGCGGGATGCGCAAGTCACCGGGGGAGTGTTGCAGCAGCCAATCCCGGACCACGATCCGAAAGTCTTGCTGAGATTGGGTGTAAGGTCTTTCGAATTGAATGGTCCACCTCAAGCGGCGCCGGACCGCCCCCGGTCTTCGGTGTTTAGACGCCCTGAACGCCGGATGTGGAAGGCGTGGCAGCGGCCCGCTCTCTGGTGCGGCTGATGCCCAAACGCCGGCTGATGATGAGTTTCTGGACCTCCAGAGTGCCGCCCGGATGGGCGCCGGTCAGGCTGCTGCGCTGATAGACCTCGGGCTGTCCCCCGAAGGGCGCCCGAGGGTCGCCGACGCCTAACAAGGAGTACATGTTCATGATGTCCCTGGCCCGGTCCGCATTTCTGATACGGAAAGTCTTGCGGAACAGGTCGCTCTGGGACCCGTGGTAAGTCATTTCCTGGCGAGCCTGGTACATCCAGTAGTTACGCTGGGCGAAGAGGGTGTTGATACGCGAGTCGATGTAAGCGTCCACCGCCAGTTGCTGCAGCACGGGGTCGTTCCCCACCGGCTCTCCGTTGCGCTGGATCTCCTTGGTGTACTTCAGCAGGTTTTCCAGCGCTTCGTCGATGGGAAGGGCGACGCCCCGTCCTCCGTGCTCGATCTCCAGGGTGGTTTGAGTGACCTGCCAACCTTCCAACTCACCGCCGATCAAACAGTCGCCGGGAACTCGAACGTTATCCATGAAGATGAAGCTCTGGTCGTGCCCTGTAAGCAGGTTCAACCGGGTTAGCTCCAAACCCGGCGATGGGCAGGGGATGAGGAAGTACCCCAGGTTGCGATGCCTAGGGGCGTCGGTGTCAGTGACGATGGGGCCAAATAGGTAGTCCGGGTCTCCGTGGCCGCTGATAAAGGTCTTCTGCCCCGATATTATCCAGTCGTCGCCGTCGCGCACCGCCCGGCTCTGAAGTGATGCCAGGTCGGAGCCGGCATTGGGCTCGGTAAAGTTCTGGAAGGCCACTTTCTCCG
>JAKUQE010000101.1 GCA_022450395.1 Dehalococcoidia bacterium
CGCTGTGCTATTTGATTAAGGGACTGTATCAGGCTCTTGTAGCTGATGGCTTGGGAACCATTTCCGATAAATCTACATTTTGTGGGAGCGCAAGTCCCACATGAAAGCCCTTGTGGAAATAGAGACATCCGTAGCTATCTGAACGTCAGTTCTATCCGCCCATCCTTGAAAACGTGCGCCGCTTTAATGATGCTCTGGAGGAACGCCTTGGCCTGAGGCACCTCCATGTCCCGGAAGTCCTCCATGAATGACCGCACCTTCACCGGAACGGCGGCGGCCTGGGCCTCTATGTCCTTCTGGGCGGCAACGCTGGCCTCCAGTTCGGCCTTGCGGGGCTGCAACTCCTCTTGTTCCTGGCGACGAACTTGTTGGCGCTTGAGGAATTCCGGCTCGGTGAGGATGCCCCGGTCTACTCGATCAAGGTCATTCAGAAACCCTTGCTCCAACTCGCCCAACCTAGCGGTTGCCCTGGTAAGTTCGGCATCGTCCCGGTTGTCCGTTTCCTGGCCCTGGGCCTCCAGCAATTCCATGACCATATCCGGGTCGCTGTACTGGCTCAAGTGTTCCAGGACGGCATCTTCCAGGGACTTTTGGCGATGGGACCTGGCATCGGCGCAAAAATCTTTAGCCTTCGCGTACCAAGAGCAACGGTAGTATCTATAATCCTTGCCCTTTTTATACCCCGTCATGGCCCCGCCACAATTGCCACAGCGGAGGATTCCGGCGAGCAGATAGTTGCTGGTGCCTGTAGTCCCCCGGTGACGGCCTTCTCGGCGAACCTTAAGCACCTCTTGCAGCTTGTCCCATTCCTCGCCACTCAAGATAGCCGGATAAGCGTTCTCGTTAACGATAGGCTCCTTGGCCTTGCCCCAGAATACCTGGTGACCAATCATCGCAGGATTCGAAAGTACCACCTTCACGGTTTGGGAGGAGAATAATTTACCCTGCTTGGTACGGTAACCCAGCCGGTTCAATTCCTGAGCCATGGTCCTAAACCCCATGTTACGGCTGGTGGCCAATTCGTATGCCAGCCGGACGGCTTCTGCCTCTTGGGGCACCTGAACGATGCGCTCCCCTTCGAAGTCCTTGATCTTGGTATATCCGAATGGCAACTTTGACACGTATTTCCCCCTTGAGGCCCCTTCCCGGAGGGCCTGGCTTACCCGTTCCCCTGTTCGCTTGCTCTCCTGACCGGCGATCCCGGCCCGGAGGAGTAGCATCAACTCCTCTTGCAAGTCCTCGTTGATAGACTGAACTTTTATGCCTTGCTCTTTCAGCACCCAGTAACGCGTCAGCATCTCCTCGGGATTTCTGCCGAATCGGTCCAAGAACAACACAACGACATTCCCGATGCCCTCCCTGGTCACGTAATCCAGCATGTGCCGATACTCCTGGCGGTTATCCTTCCGGCCGCTGGCAATATCGGTAAAGGTTTTCACGGGTTCAAGGTTGTGGGCGAGGCAATAATCGTTGAACTGGGTGGCCTGGGCTTCCAGGGAAACGTGGCGCTCCCCGGCTTGCCCCTGGGAGGATACTCGGAAGTAACCTACGGCGGTTGTGGTACGAACGGCGGTTGCCATGGCAGCCTCGATAAATCGGGATACCATGAATCTAATCGCTAATGGGGTATCATGTCAATGTATCTTCGGCCAATTTCTGCACCCAAGACTCGATTCCGGAGACCTTGATGCCGGAAGGTAACAAAAGTAGGGTATCAGGAGTTGGAGTAGAGTTAAGCTCCACTAGACACAATACTTAGCAGTCTTAGTTGCACTGAGCTTCGCATGGGCAATGCATGCGCTCGAGACGTTTAAGAGCTGGATTTAGTCTCAGCTATCAAGACTCTTACGCCTTTAGGACCTCCCGTCTTGATAGTATACGTCTTATCCAGGGCTGCATGCCGATCGAATTGGCGATATCAAGAGCCTGTTCATCAAGCTCCTGCACCCGTGCGGTGTCTCCATCGTTGGCCACGATAAGCTCGGCGAGGTCCGAACAAGACCAGGCTAATTCAGGGAGCATTCCCTTAGCCTCACAGAATGCGATCGGCCTCTTCGGAACGTCGGGTAACATAGAATTAAGCTTGTCGAAAGGCCGTTCAGGCCGACGTTGCAACGGCCCCTAGGTAGTGGCCCGTTGCAACGTCGGGGTTCGTCGCTCTTCTATAGACAGGACGAGGAGTGTCGCAAAAACTAAAAGCACGACATTGGACCAAATGCCGACGTCGTAGGTTCCCCGCACGTCGTACAAAAGGCCGCCGAGATAGGCCCCCAATCCGGATCCTAGCGGCATCACCGCGAACATCGTGCCGTAGATCCGTCCCAGATTCGTGGTACCGAACTGGTCGGAAGCATAGGCGGCGGTGATGCTAGCGACGGAACTCCAGGAAAAACCCACCAGAAGTATTCCAGCCAATAGCGGGACTAGGCCCAACGGTGGTATTCCCAGGAAGGGAACGCCCATCGAAAGAAGGACCACCACAAATCCAATGCTCCGTATGTGAAAGGAGAAGCTGAGCAACCGTCGCCTTCCGTGTTTGTCGGAAAGGTGGCCCAACAGAAGTGCGCCTATGATGGCGGAAGCCCCGATAATGCTGAAACCGCCGGCGGCGACCAACGGATGGTAGCCCAAATCCCTGGCGTAGGTGACAAAATGAGCGTTCACGAAGCTCATCGAGTACCCTCAAACGAAGTATCCGAAGGTCAACTTCAGGAACAAGGGAGAATGCAAGGCGTCACTGAACGTGGTATCCAGCTGGGGCATAGTTCGCACTTCCCCAACCACCGGGTCGTCTTGGGCGACGGTTCCCGGAGGCCGACCCTGGGGTAATTGACCCATATCTTGGGGCCGGTTCCTGATGAGCCAGATGCCAGCGGGCAGGACCAAGAGCAGCAATAGCATCCCAAGGAACAAGTAGGCTGCTTGCCAAGAAAATAGCACTAGGAATGCGGAGGCGGCCGGCACCAAGATCATACCCCCGAAGGATCCGGCACCGCTGACCAGCCCAAGCGTGAGGCCCCGCCTGTCGTAGAACCACTGGCTGACCACCTTGGTCAAGATTGGCCCAGTACCGAGAGCGAGGCCGACGCTCATTACGGCGAATATGAGGTAAAGGTGGAGGAGGCTGTTGATTAATGGCATTAGCAAAAGCATCACGCCCATTACTGCGACTCCGGTTAGGGCCGCAGCCTTGGGGCTATATTTATCCGCCAAATAACCAACCACCGGCCGCAGCAGTCCGGAAATCATGAAGGTAACGCCGAAGGCTAAGGACAAAGTCGCCCGGCTCCAACCGAATTCCTCGGTCATCGGCTTGAGGAAGACTCCGAAGGAGAACTGGCCTCCAGTCACACCGAAAACCACGAAAGCGCAGCCTAAGACTACAAACCAACCGTAGAAGATGTTCCGGCCAGGTAGCTTCATTTATTCCTGCCTCAGCCTCCGTAGTATTGTTCAACCTAAGAGAGGTGTTGTCTAAAAGACTGCTCCGCAAGCAACCTGCCTCCCTTCAGCCAGTCCCGGTAACACACAATAGATTTTTCTTGTCAGTACATGCAACAACCACGGACTGACATCTCTGTCCGGACAACCTCCCCCAACTGTTCATTCCACTCCTCACCCCAACGCCCCCAAGTGCTGACGATCTACAAAACTGAACTTACGTCCGCAAATAAGCTTTCACGGTCGATGTGGATACGGTTACGGTGCCTTCCACTTGGATCGTTACGTCCATGATTCTGATGCTGCTGTGGCTACGTTTAGGGTGTTGTCGATTGACAAGTATAACCCCATGAACAGTCCGGCACCTCATGATCAAACCATATGATAACTAAGGGTTCCATGTTAATCGTCGACGCACAGGAGCGGTTAGAGTTCTTTAGTATGGGGAACCTCTTCAGTCTACTTTCTTCAACCAAACGACTGACCCTGTTTGGATCAACCGAGACCTCAGGCGTGTTCGTTTTTGGGTGGGAGGATTTTCCTCCGTCTCTCCATCCACTAAGCCACACCAGTGACGTTGACATGATGCACTAAAACCAATGATGTGGGAGTAGGTCAGCAGTTTTTATCTTGCGTTTCTCCGCACCATGGCCGGTGGCCTGCCCCGGGGCCGCTGGGTAGACCGCACCAGCACCAGCTTATCGCCCCGCTTTACCGTTACAGAACCGTCAGGGAACCGGATAACGATTTCATCCCCGACCATACCTTCTGGGTTCTGACCTTTCGGGTTACGGGCAGCCGTCCGACGGTTATTCTCCCCCGGGATTTGCTTGGTTGTCTTGTACCGACCCCGCGGATCCCGCCGGGACATCAGCCTCCTATTTGTTGGCACCACCACCTCCCGAGTGTCCATCTTGAACACTCCCGCCGGCCACCTCTGTCCATCCTTCCCCGTCGCCCAACTCCTCCTCGTCGTCGTCCAGGTACAGGAAGTCCACCGGATCAGTGACCCAGAACCCACGCCGCCGCCGGGGCCGGACATTACGCCCATGGTCTAAACAGTACCGTTTACCCGTTCAGATACCCACATACGCATGACCGAACTCCAGCACCTTGGTTAAAATAGGTTAGGAGACAAACCTATGGAGGTATCGAACAGTGCGACAGTCGCGAGAGATTCCTCCCAAGATAACCCCCAAGGACGATAACGGCTATTTCGAAGAGTTGACCAAAGCTATCTTCCGGGCCGGGTTCAGTTGGGGCGTGGTGCGGGCCAAGTGGGGCGGCTTTCGGACCGCTTTCCACGGGTTTGACCTGGCCAGAGTCGCGGACTACGGCCCGGACGATGTGTCCCGGCTGGCCGAGGATGCGCGGATCGTACGCAACCGGCGGAAGATACTAGCGACGATAGAAAATGCCGGGGCGATACTGGTGTTGGTGGACGAATACGGCTCTTTCTTAGGCTACCTGCGGTCGTTGGACCACCTGGACTACTCCTCCCGGGTCAGGCTGTTGACCCGGGAGTTTGCCGGGCTGGGGCGCACGTCGGCGTTCGTATTCCTCCACTGCGTCAACGAGGAAACCCCGGCCTGGCAAGACCGTTAGCCGGCCGGCGAGCTTACTTCCCTTCCTTGATGAAGTCCGAGACCTTCTCGCCAATCATGATAGTGGTCGCGTTGGTGTTGGCCCGGATACAGTTCGACCAACTTACGTGCCCATGATTCGATTCCCACAACACTGATGCCAGAAGGTAATAAAAGTAGGTATCGGAAGACGGAGTAGCCACCATCTCCGCGGAACGGGTCGTGCGGGCGACAGAATTGGGGAGATATTGGGTCGCAGTATACTGCTACTTCGGAAGGACAACATTGGGCGGAGGAGTCGGAGAAGAATAACGTGCATTATCCTTTCCACATGAAGTTCATGCAGGCATCGGGCTTCAATCGCGTGCGACCCGGTCGAGAGTAAGCCGTAACAAGAATAATTCTGCAGACATGATGATAACCGTCTCCTAGAGCGTCAACGGGGAGCCTAAACAATAAGCGGTTCGATTAGCTCGCGCGCGCTCTCCAACCCGCGACGGATACGCGTCACTAGGTCGCCGTCGCCGGAGTCCTACCCTCCGGAGGCCCTAGCTGAGCCGGTTCACCCAGCAGCAGGAAGAGAGACGCTCCGGCGGCGCTGACAATGGCAATAGTGGTGAAGGGAATGGAATAGCTTCCGGTTGTGTCAAACATGTAACCGGCGAACAGAGGCGCGGCGAATAAGAGAACGTTCATAGGCACCATGGACATACCCATAATGCTGGCGAATGCTCTGCGGCCGAAGTAAACCCCGCGAATCGCCGTAGTCAACGATCCCCGGCCCTCGCCCGCGCCCATAAGCAGGGCGAATAATAGCACCATCTGGATGCTGTGAGCCATGGTGAGGACTATTACGGCCGCCGACTGCAAAATAGCAAAGCCAAATATCGCATGTCGTATGGAGACCCGATCTCCGATGTGGCCACCAACTAGAGTCGATACAATTCCAATCGCGGTGTACGCGGATACCACCCAACCTACGGTTTGCAATGAGAATCCCCGGTCGGTCAGCATTGGGCCCAGGTGCACCATGACGCTCACAATTACAGCCGAGCAGCAACCGTGTCCAAAACTCATCAGCCAGAACGCTCGAGTCCGAATCGCCTCACGCCAGGTGAAATCTAGATCCTGCTGGCTGGGCTCAGGAGCATCTAAGCCATCAGCTGCCGGTAGTTCTGGGGCATACTCGTCGCCGTCGGGATGCTGTCCATAGTCCTCCGGCCTATTCCGCACCAGTCGGGATAATGGGAACGCGACCAGGATAACCATCATTGCTATCGCCGCGGCAACAGGCCGCCACCCAAATTGGCCGTCGTCCATAGCCCAGGTCAACAAGGGCACGAAGGCCACCACGCCCAGGCGATAACCAACCAGAACCAATGACATTGAACTTGCCCGGCGCCGAACAAACCAGCCGTTGAGCACCGTCATCATGGGCAGCCAGGTGCCCAACCCCGTACCCAAGCTCATGGTGAGGAAAGCCGCATAAAATTGCCACAGTTCTTGCACCCTGCTGAACATCAGGAAGCCGACGCCCAGAATCGTTAGCCCTATAATCACCATGCGGCGGGGGCCTAACCGGTCAATGAGGAGTCCTTCCAGCGGGCCCAAAATGCCGCCCTCAACCCGAGAGAGGGAAAAGGCCAAAGACAATTGTGTCCTGTTCCAACCAAAGTGTCTCTCCAGGACCACGAACCAGGCCGTCATGGTATGGAAAAAAGGTACGATGCTCAGGATCATGACGATGGCGGCAATGCCTATCAGCCACCAGCCGTAGAATATACCTCCCTGAATTCGGCGGCTGACCGTCGGAGTGACCGCAACGATTATTAAAAGGACACCCAAGGCTAGGATCAGCAAAGCTGGTACAGTCATGATGCTGGCGACAACTCGGGCTTTCGGGCCATCAAAAAGAGGAATCCTCCGAAGAAACTCAAGGCGGCAAGGAGATTGAAGGCCATTGTATACGTGCCTTGGACGTCGCGCATGTAACCGGCCAAGGGAGGAGCAATAAGCAACAGAAAGTTCATCGGCACAGTCGAAATACCAAGAATCTTGCCGAAGGAAGCGCGCCCAAAGTAGTCTCCCCGGATGGCTGTAGTCAGAGGGTTTCGTCCTCCGAAGCCAATGCCGAACAACACAGCGAAGAGGTAAACCATGGAAATCGTGGTCGCGGCGGTCAAGAGCAACACTGCAGCCGCTTGAATGGTGGTGAAGATGAATATGGCTATCCTTAACGGTATGCGGTCCCCTACGTAGCCGCCAAATACCTGAGACGCCATGGATACGCCGGAGTAAACTGAAATCACCCATCCTGTAGTCTGTACGTCAAAGCCCTGATCCTTCATCAACAGGCCGAGGTGGGCCATGATTGCGATGATTACCATCGAAGTAAATCCATGCCCCAGGGAGATAAACCAAAAGGCGGGTGTTCGCAAGGCCTGAGTGGCGGTGAAGTCAATTGTTCGAGGCTTGGGTTCGTTGGCTGGCGGAGTGGAGGCCTCATGTTGTGTTGGAATCACCGGGGAGGAGGCCGGCAGGTCACCGTCAGGAAGTTCGCCGTAATCTTCTGGCCGATCACGGATGAGTTGAGATAACGGCCAGGCTATCAAGAGAGTGAATATTCCTAGAGAAAGCGCGGCCAGCTCCCAACCCAATCGGTCTTGGTCGGGATCAATGGCAAAGGCTAGTGCCGGAACCAGCAGCAGTCCTCCCAGGCGGCTCACGGTGTTGGACCAGCCCATCGCTTTGGCACGGTGCCTGTCGAACCAGTTATTCAGCACAGTGGTTACGGGCACCCAACCGCCCAGACTGTGACCCAGAGACATGACCATGAACGCTGCATAGAACATCCACAGGTGTTGCACCCGCCAGAAGAACAGAAATCCTGCTCCTAACACCAGCAGTCCAAGAAAGACCATTCGCCGGGTCCCTAACCGATCAGTAAGGTAGCCTTCGATAGGTCCCATGACTCCGCCCTCGATGCGCGTGAGGGCGAAGGCCATGGACAATTGGGTTCTACTCCATCCGAAATGGCTCTCGAGCGCGACTGTCCAGATGGCCATCGCATGAAAAAGGGGAGCGGAGGTTAGCACTTTAATGAAGCCAGTGAGGGGCACTAACCACCAGCAGTATGGAACGCCACGCAGTCTGGGGCTCACCGCAGGATAGCCGCCATGGTCATCAAGACAAAGCCAGAGGTCAATATCAGCAGACCGGCATAGGTCATACGATATGTACCCGGGCCAACTGTCCGCCTCTTCGTATCGTGTGAATCAGCTCAAGCAATGTTCTCGTGGTCGACATGCCGGCGGAGAATGCCAGCCGCTCAATCCTATTGTTGGAAGCGGGGCAGGACTATGCGGACCCGCAAATGCTGCCTGAAACGGTGCGCGACGGCGGCTGGACTGGGTCTAGCTCCTCTGGTAGACCTGGAACCGGTGGCGGTTGGACTCGGTGACGAAGAGACGCCCATGCCCGTCCAGCCTTACCGATACCGGACCCCAAAAGTAGGGCTCGGTCTGAGAGGATATGTGGTGAGGAGTATTGAGATGGGGCGGCAGGTCGGGGATGAGGTTGGACATCTCTCGAGTCCGCCGCTCATCGGGGTTCACGTTCAGGTAATCGCTGGCCCATTTGGATAAGGTGGCTTGCCCCCGAAGCTGTAACTGAAATACGCCCCTGGCGTCGAACACCTGCACCCGCTCGTTGCCCCAATCGGCGACGTAGACGTATCCCTGGGCGTCCACCGCCACGGCCGATGGTCGGTGGAACTGGCCGTCACCTGTTCCCGACTCGCCGAAGCTGGCCATGAACTGCCCTTCGGGCGAAAACTTCTGGACCCGGTCATTGCGCCAATCGGCGACGTATACATCGCCCGCTGCGTCGGTGGTCACGCCCCAAGGGAGGTTGAACTGGCCGGGACGGCTGCCAAGCTCCCCCCATTGGCCGAGATACTTGCCGGCTGTTGTGAACTTCTGGACCCGGCTGTTGTGCTGGTCCACGATGTAGACGTGGTCCTCCCGGTCCACCGCGATTCCGGCGGGTCCGTTAAACTCGCCGTCTCCGCTACCTGCGGCGTCCCACTTGTGCAGAAACTTCCCCGAGGCATCGAAGATGGTAACCCGATGGTTCAACTCGTCGGTTACGTACAGCCGGTCCTGGGTGTCGAATGCCATGGCCACCGGGGAGTTGAACTGGTCGTCCCCCGTGCCGCTTCCCTTGCCGAACTCTCCCAGATACTCTTCTTCGTCCAGATTAACGATGCCCACCCGCATCAAGTTCTTGCGGGCGGAGTCGCAATGGTTCAAGACGAAAATACGACCGTCGCGGGAGAACGCAACATCGTATGGATTGATGAAACCACGGCCGATCTGGTTGGTGGCCAGGCCGATGGTCTTGACGTATTCCAAGGTAAACGTGCTGGTGGCGGCGTTGGTACTCAATCTGAAGACCCCCCTTTAGGAACTATCTCACTACCCCCTTTCCAAGATGAACAATCTTCTGAGATAGTTACTCAGTACTTGAAATCCCCCTGTGCTCCATTAATATCGGGCGGTTGGGGGACTTACGGCGGTTCGAGACTTAGGCCAACTGGAACTCCTTGGTGGCGCAAGCCAGACTAAGGAGGCCGCCGACCCGTTTTTCTGCTGCGTCTCCCGGTTGGTGCCCGTGCAACGACAGGTCACCCTGGTGCGCCACGTACTCCACCAGCGATTCTCGGGTCTCCTCCGAGACTTCCATGGGACCCAGCAGGTCCAGGCACCGGTCCACCAGATCTTCGGGCGACAAAACTCCTTCGCCTGCCAGCCTGTCGATGATTTTACGAACGCCCGGGTTCTCCACGTTTGCCAGTTCGTGGGCGACGAAGTTCACCCGCTCCACCAATGCGCCGCTGTCGACCCACTCGATACCCTCATGCCAGCCTTCTACCGAAGGTGGTTGCAACAGCCCTTGGCCCATGTACATGGCCTGTCGCGCCACCTGTTCTATCCCCTGAGTGGGCGCCTGATAGCTGCCGGCCAACCTTACGGCGCCGACCACCAATTCCACGGGCCCCTTCACCCTGGCGAACCGGGCTTTGTCGGACTTGAAATAGTCGCAGTTGAACAAAGTGCTTAGGACCGACCGTATCTCGTAATTTGAGTCGAAATACGTCCGCATCATTGAGCCGATGACCTGCTCCCCTTCTTCGTCCACTTGGTCGGCGGTGAAAAACTGGAACAGCCGCGTGCAAACAAAGCGCGCCGTTGCCTCTTGGCGGACGATGATTTCCACGATGTCCTCGCCGTTGAGCCGGCCGGTATGGCCCAGGAAGGTCTTCTCGCCGTCGTCATGGTCTGCTTCCCGGTATTCGTAGAACCAGGCGATACGGCTGTAGGGCCAGATGGAGTCCCGGCTGGCCCGCGTGGCCATGTATTCGGCATTCCCAAGGGTCCAACCCGTAAAAGCCCGGGCACACTCCTTCACATCATCCTCGGTATAGTTGCCGATCCCTAAGGAGAATAGCTCCAGGAGTTCCCGGCCGTAGTTCTCGTTGATGGCGTCCTTGTGGTTTTCGTTGTTATCCAGCCAAATGATCATGGCCGGGTCTTTGGAAAGCTCAACCAGCAAGGTGGGGAAGCTACCCAAGCCGTGGCGGCGAAACATGTCTATCTGGTTGATCAATGACCTGGCCTGATTGAGCTTGTTGTAGCCGGTGGCGAATAGGCTATGCCAGAAAAGGGACAGCTTCTCTTCCAGGGGGCACCGGGTGGTGATCATGCGGTAAAGCCAATAGGCGGCCGCGCCGTCGGCCAAACGCATTTCGGCCTGCTCGGTGTGGTAGCGTCGGATGACGTCGTCGGGCAGGTTCTGCGGGTCGGTGGGGTGAAGCAACTCCACCACCACGGCCTCGTAGCCCATTTCGACGCGTGCCTCCAGTTCGTCCCGGCTGGCGCCAAATCCCGCCCGGCGCATCAGGTGCGCCATCAGCGCGATCTCCTGGTTACTCATGGCTTCTCCTTTTGAACCATCGCTGTCAGAAACAATCTAAAAATCTTGTATCCAAGCCAGCCCGGGAGCCGGTTTATTTCTCGATAAACTCCAGATGTTCGAACTGGCCGTTAACGATCGAAGGGGCATCGAGTCCCAGCCAGCGCTCCAGAATGGTGGAATAGGTCGACCGAAAGTCATTGTTGGCCCGGAGGTCGCCGTCCAGTTGGTGGGCTTCCTCCAAAGAGGGATACTCGCCGTACATGCCCCCCTTAACCGATCCCCCAATTAGCATCGCAAGCCCGCCGGCGCCGTGGTCGGTGCCCGAACCGTTGTCTCGGATTCGCCGGCCGAACTCAGTCCATATCAATATCATGGTGTCGTCCTGCCAGCCGTGCTCCTCAAGATCGGAGTAGCAGTCCGCCACCGCCCCGGAAACGTCCTGCCACAGCTTGGCGTGAGTCGGCAGTTCGCCGCCGTGGGTATCGAAGCTCCCGTAGGAGGTGTAGTAAATGCGCGTACCCAGGTCGGCGAACATCACCTGGGCGATGTTCTTCATGCTCTGGGCGAAGGGATTTTGGGCATATTCCACCGTCGAGGAATATTTGGCCGGCGCCGTTCTCAGCACGTCCGCCCCCTTTAGGGCGTCTCGACCCGTCTGTCTCAAGGAATCCATGACCGGATCGTTATCTTTGGACATGCCGTACATCCTGGCGAAAGCCTCCAGAGCGTACCCCTTCTCTTGCTCGTCTTCCAAGTCGGGGAAGAGTCCGTAGGTCTCTAGGTTGCCCACCGACGCCACCGGAACACCCTTGCAGCCCAAGGACCTAGGCAGTCCTCGGCCAAAGTTGATACCAGTCAGTACGTTGTCTCCCTGCGGATCCAGGTCGCGGATAGCGCGGCCCAACCAGCCTTCGGTGGCAATCTTTTCCGGCTCGGCGGTATGCCAGATGTCCATAGACCTGAAATGGGAGCGGACCGGAGCGGTATAACCGATTCCGTTCACCAGGGCCACATTACCCCGGTCCCATAGGTCCTTAATGGGACCCATGTGGGGGGTAAACCCGAAATCGTCGTCGATGGGAAGCACATCTTCAGCCGGTATGTTGACGATGGGCCGGTAGTCGTAGTAAAGACCGTTGCTGTAGGGAACCACGGTGTTGAGAGGGTCATTGGCCCCAATAAGTTGGATTACGATAAGTGAAGGTTTTTTTTCGTTGGCAGGCATGATCAGCCTCCCGGTAAGATGTGAATCGCGAGGGTATGCATCGTAACGATTTAACTATGGGAACACAGGATGCGAGGGCCAAAGCCGTTGCGAAACCTGTCAAGGTTCCAGCTAATTTTATTCACCCTCGACGTTTAAGTCAAACTTTTCTTCATCTTTTTTCGCCCCCGTCTTCGACCATGACGACACCATCATACCCGGCGTAAATTCGTGGAACAGTCGCATTTAGATGGGGCATGGATTGTCGCTATAGCCGATGGTGGTGTTGTTGGAGGCCGCCCACCACTGGATGTAGACTTTAAGCCGGTTTGTGTCGCCGGTCGTTGACCGCTTCCATGCACTTCGCGCACGCCGGTGGTCAGGGAAAGACAGGCCATAACGAGCCAAGGCGGTCATCATTAGGCCAGCCCTCTTAGTTGCGGTGGATCCAGTACCTGGGGATTCAAAACTCTGATAGATTCGCCGCTGGTAAATGCACGGATTGAGGTGGACCCGGAAATTCGGACAGGTAGCTAAGTGAGGGACCCGCTCCTAAAATAAGCGCAGCTGTTGCTGTGAAGGAGGAGTGGGACATGTCGAAAGAACGGAGGAAGCACAGCCCATCATTCAAGGCCAAGGTGGCCCTGGAGGCGGTGAAAGGGGAACAGACAATGGCCCAGCTAGCCGCACGATACGAGGTCCATCCCGGCCAGATCCAGGCATGGAAGAAGTCTCTGCTGGAAGGAGCGGCCGGCGTCTTCAACGGGAACCATGACAATCGGCAGAAAGCCGATGAGGCCCTTGTTGCCCGGCTCTACCAGCAGATCGGCCAACTGAAGGTTGAGCGGGATTTCTTAGCGGAGAGGTCCGGTCCATGAGCCGGGAGCGGCGGCGGGAGATGGTGGACCGTGAGCATCCGGCCCTGTCACGACCTTGTTAACCGACAGTCGATGGCAGTTAGATTGGACTTTCGCCACCCCGATCGAGGTACAAGCCGGGGTAACAAAA
>JAKUQE010000102.1 GCA_022450395.1 Dehalococcoidia bacterium
ACGACGGGAGAATCTTGGTAGATGGAATCTCCATTGGACCCGGTTTAGAGAGGTACTCCACATGCAGTGGGTGACGAACGTCCTGTTTGTGCACCCTGGTTAAGCACCCCGCAGACGGCGTCCTTGAACCGATTCATTAGCATCGTTTTTATTGGAGGCGACGGGCGGATTCGAACCGCCGAATAGAGGTTTTGCAGACCTCCGCCTTAGTCCACTTGGCTACGTCGCCCCGAGATGCCGACTTGGTGCCGAGGGCGGGATTTGAACCCACACAGGCATACGCCCACGGCCCCCTCAAGACCGCGTGTCTACCAATTCCACCACCTCGGCCTATTAGCGCGCCGATTATTATATCATGACACCAGCCCGGAATCACGCCCAGGGATGCCTGCGCCGGCGGCCCCATCAAGCGGGGATTGTGGGCGGGCTCTGATATAATTTGGCGCCTAAGCTATCGGTGGCCGCGTCGGCTATTGAGATCATAGTCCTAAGCCCGCAAGGAAGTTACCGGTATGAAGCGTGAGGAATTTCGATTGGAGTGTCATGACCTTCACTGACCGAGACGCCCGAAAACAAGTTCGTCTGACTGGATTCGATAACGAGCCCTTGGCACGTTTGGCGGAACAACGCCTTTGGCAGTCGGGCATCCCCTGCATCACTCGCAGCATGCGAGGCGGCCCCGGATTGTGGGGTTCGGCCTACAATCTACCGCACGACATCTACGTCTACGAGGCGGACCTGGCCAAGGCAAGGGAATCGCTGGATCTACCGGAAGGCTATGAGGGTGAACCAGAAGTAGCCCAATACCGAGGTTCGTCAGGTGTTTGGTTGCTGTTGGCTGTCGTCGCCATCGTTCTGGTGCTGAGCGTAGTAGTTCCCTGGTTTTCCAATCTGGCTGAGTAACTATGGGAAGGGAATGGGATAAGGGAGGTCCCCCGAATCTGGAACGAAGAGCCCGGCCCCGACGAATCGGGGCCGGGCTCTTACTATTTCGTAGTCCAGAGTTCTAGGGATGTGGGAGGCGGCTAGATATTTACTCGCGGCCCCTCAGCTTGGGGTCGAATACGTCCCTGAGGGCGTCTCCCAGCAGGTTGAACCCCAGCACCACCACAAATATTGCCAGGCCAGGGAATATACCTACCCAAGGAGCGGTTTTGAGGTGTTCTTGAGAAGCTCTAGTTAGCATCCCTCCCCAACTTGGTACGTCAGGTGGTGAGCCTACCCCTAGGAAACTCAGGGAGGCCTCGATAATGATAGCGAACCCCAAGTAGTAAGTGGCCATTATCAGGTAAGTGGCGAAGCAGTTAGGTGCGATGTGCCAGAAAACGATACGCTTGGAAGAGGCACCTATGGCCCGCGCTGCTAGGATGTAGTCCAGTTCCTTGAGTGACAATACCTGGGACCGGATGGTACGGACCACCGGCGCCAACATTCCTATGACGATGGCGATGATTACGTTATTTAAAGAGGGACCCAGAACAGCCATGATGGCCAAGGCAATGATGAGACCGGGCAAGGCCATCAAGGCGTCGACAAAACGCTGAAAGGTCATGTCAATCTTGCCCCCGGCGTAGGTACTGGCAATGCCCAAAACGAAGCCAGCGGTGATCCCAACCAGGACGCTGCCGACACCAACGTAGAGGGAAATTCTCGCTCCGACGACTAAGCGACTGAAGACGTCCCTACCTAGGGCGTCAGTTCCCAATAGGAAGCGTGCCTCTGGGCCCGGGGAGCCGGGTGGTGCGTGGACGTAATCGCCATGTGTGTCGCGTTCATCGTAAGGTGCAATCACAGGTGACAAGATCGCCACCACGAACAATATAACCGTGATTATTCCACCGATCGCTCCCAATGGCTTGCGCCTAGAGAAAGTGACTACCCATCTAGTTGATCGAACCGTCTGCGTCAGCAACAACGCGCCGCGATTGGATGGGGTAGAAGCACCTAATGTATCTTGGTCGATCATGGGCTTCTCCGATGTCTAGATGATTTCAACTATATCGGATCCTGGGGTCTAATATCCCGTATAACATGTCGATCACCAGATTCAAGACCAATACCACCGCCGCTGCGAGGAGGACCACGCCTTGCAGGACTATAAAGTCCCGGTGGATGATCGCATCTACCAGGTACAGACCTATCCCTGGAATCACAAAGATGGACTCGATGATGATCACTCCACCTAATAATCGGCCGAACTGGTAGCCCGAGATGGTGATTACAGGAAGTAAGGCGTTCTTCAAAGCGTGTCGAAGGATGACAGTCCGCTCCCGGAGACCTTTGGACCGGGCGGTCCGCATATAGTCCTCGCGCAACACCTCTAGCATCGCTGAGCGTGTCACCCGGGCGGTGAAGGCCATGTCATGGAAAGCCAACGCCAGTGCCGGGAAGAAAAGCTGTTCTAGGTTGAGCAGGGGATTCTCAGTGATGGTGGCGTATTCCAATGGCGGCAACCAGTCGAGCCCATAAGCTAGCGCATATATCGTGAGAAGCCCTATCCAGAAACTCGGCATAGCTATCCCGATCAGAGCGAAGACCCGGCTAGCGTAGTCTATTTTAGTGTCTTGCTTCACTGCAGAGATGATTCCCAGGGGTACGGCCGCCACGAAGGCCATCAGGATCGCTAGCAAAGCCAGCTCTATGGTGACCGGGAACCGTTCCTTCAAGTCGTCGATGATGGGATTCTTGTACCAGAGAGATGTCCCCATGTCGCCCTTCATCAGGTCCCAGACCCAGGCGCCGTACTGGATATGTATGGGACGGTTCAGTCCCATCTTCTCACGAAGCTTGTCTATGTCCGCTGTGGTGACTTTCCCCGTCCCGTCTTCGTCTCCGGTAAGGAGCATCATGGCCGCGTCCCCAGGCACGATCCAGAACAAGGCGAACACCATGATTGTGGCCAAGAATAGTGTTGGTATGAAGAGGAGAAGCCTTCTGCTAGCGTACTGCCACATTATCTCTCCAGGGAATCACTTTGAGCCGAATCAGGCCGGACGATTGTGCAGTTGATATCGGAAACGAACGAGGGCGGGCAACGCTCCGCCCTCGTTCAGGGTCGAGATTAAACTAACACTTTGTTCCGTAGGTTTCTGCGCTTATTAGACCTACGGATGGTATCCCGGTGTGGTAGGCATTTTAGCGTCTGGGTCCCAATACACGTGGTCCCACTTGTGGACCAACTGGACTGTCATTGGAGCGTGCCAGTTCCTCAACCGGTAGTCGAACGTAGCTCCAGAGGAATTCCACCACAGAGGCACTATGTGGCTCTCTCCTTCGTGTAGCACGTCGGCGAATTGTTTAATCAACTCCCGGCGTTTGGTTGGGTCCTGCTCCATGTTCTGGTCAACCATCAGTTTATCGGTCCTGGGATCGTTCCAGTTGTGAGGGTTGCGGAGCACGTCCTGAAGGAAGAACTGGTTGATGATATCACCGGGGTCCGTGATGATTATCCCGGTATTGACCAGTGACATGGAATGGTTGCCGTCTCTCATCTTGACGTACATCGTCGCCAGGTCGACCGCGTCCAGAGTTATGTCAGCGATCCCATCACGTCTGAACTGGGCGGCAACCTGTTCGGCGGCTTTCATGCTTGATCCGGCATTAAGGCCGTTGATCTTGAGGTTCGGGATCCCGTCGGGGAAACCGGCCTTGGCTAACAGTTTCTTGGCCTCGGCCAAGTCTACGTCCTTGTCCGTCCGGTAACCCGGTTTACCCTCTTTGGCGAACTTGGTAGAGTCCTCCACGAAACCAGGGCTAAAGAATGTACCCGGGACTCCGAAACCTCTATAGGCGACCTTGCCAAATTCTGGCCGGTTCAGAGCAAGATAGAATGCCTTTCTCAAATCGGGATTGTCGAAAGGAGGCCTATCGTTCCTCAGCCAGAGAAATGCGATACCGACGCCGTCCAAGATGGAGGCCCGCATCCGACCGTCAGTATCGATTTCCAGCTGTTCCATATTCCACGGGGTATTGCCGCTGGTCCAGGGCAGGAAGCTCCCGAAGGCCTGTCCAGCCTTCCATGCGGCCAACCGCCTGGCCTCGTCCCTAACCGTGTATACCTTCAAACCATCGAAAAAGGGGCGGGGACCTTTAAAGTAGGCGTCGTTCCTTTCGAATTCGAAATTGTTGTCTTTCTTCCAACTCTTGAAGATCCACGGGCCGGAGCCGTATGACTTCTCGGGACAGCAGTTAAAGTCGTCCTGAGAAACTGTCTCCAGGGCCTTGGGGTACATCTTGAAGTAGTCGGTAGCCATGTTGGGGATGAATGTGGCTGTGGGGAACATCAGAGGGACTTTGATGGTGTATTTATCGACCGCCTCTGCGGCCCCGTGTTCGTGGACTGTCCTAAGGTAACCGGTCCGGGCCCTTAGAGCGTCCGGCATCGTGATGCGGTCTAGAGTGAATTTTATGTCTGCGGAGGTGACTTCTCCGCGGCCCTTACTCCACTGGACGCCCTCGTGCAGCCGGAACGTGTAAACGTCGCCTGCATCGTTCACTTCCCATGTCTTGGCTAGATCGCCGATGATCTCGGTGGGGTTGACAGGATTGTATTCTACCAGTCCATTGAATCGGGGACTCGATGGGGTGAGGACGGTGTTCAAGCTGCCGCCGTAATGGACGTCCCAGAAACCAGGGTTTCTGATAGCCATCAGTGGAAAGACGCCTCTGTAATGTTTGCCAGCGGCGATGTCCTCCCACGCTGCCCTTCCTTTGGCTTCAACAGGCGCCGGTGCGGGGGTCGCAATGACCATGACATCTCTGTAAACCTCTTTGATGACCTCTTTCTCTACGATGACTTCCTTGGGTACTTCTTTGATGACCTCTTTGATCACCGCGACTTCTTTGATGACCTCTACGATGACTTCCTTCTCCACTATCACGGGTTCGGCCGAGGACCCGCAAGCCACGGCGAACAACAGGATGAAGATTAAAGGAGCATAGAACACTGCCTTCTTGTTCCAGAGACTAGTCATATTCCGACCTCCGGGCTGGTTTGTTTAGGTGACCTGAGTTAAGGGCGACGGCGGCAAATAATCGGTCTCTTTAGCGGCGATACACCCACAATGAGGGAAAGTTATTAGGTGCTTCGCTCATCTAATCGGTATAGATCAAACTATGCCACACCTCGTAAAGCATTAGCGTAAAGCTATGCCATAATCGCATGCGGTAATATATATTATCGAATGGTAGAAAGTCAATAGTGGTTTTAGATTAGTGAATCCGTAAATATCGGAATGGGACTCCCCGGCGGGAAGCGGTGATGGACCCTTGTTGCAGAACCGTTCGGAGAAAAGCGCGTCCCGACTGTCACAATCATGGTTTTGTTCCAGCCTTATGCGGGTCATATCATAAGAGCCCATCCCGATGTAATCAAGGTTGGGCTCTAGTCATCATGCCTCCAAATGTTGAGAGGCGTGACGATCAGTGGAATCTTTCTAACGGCCTCTCAGCTTGGGGTCCCACAAGTCCCGGAGGGCGTCACCCAGAAGGTTGAATCCGAACACCACCACGAAAATAGCCAGACCGGGGAAGATGGCGACCCAAGGCGCCGCCGCGCCGTACTCTTCAACAGCCCGCTTCAGCATTCCGCCCCAGCTAGGCACGTCTGGCGGGACGCCAACCCCCAGGAAGCTCAGGGAAGCCTCAATGGTGATAGCCAGCCTCACATAGTAGGTCCCCACCACCAGAACTATGGCCATGCAGTTGGGAGTGATGTGCCGGAAAACCAAACGCATGGGTGAAGCTCCGATAGCTCTGGTCGCAAGCACGTAGTCTAATTCCTTGAGGGACAATACCCGGGAGCGTATGGTGCGCACCACCGGCGCCAACATGCCGATAATGATGGCAAGGATAACGTTTTGCAGGGACGAGCCAAGCACGGCCACTATGGCCAGGGCAATTATCAAGCCGGGTAGCGCCATCATGGCGTCCACCAGGCGTTGGAAGGAGAGGTCGACGAGGTCGACGAGGCCTCCGGCGCAGGTAGTTGGGATTGCCACGACGAAGCCCACGGTTATCCCTATCAATACGGCGCCGAATCCCACGTATAGGGAGATCCGGGCCCCGTGAATCACCCGGCTCATCACATCCCGGCCCGCGTGGTCGGTGCCCATGGGGTAGTCTATCCGAGGTGATAGGTGAACATAATTAATCTTTCGGGAACCGTCAGGGTTGGCGGCCTCTTTCGCGCCGGCGGGAACGCCCGGCCCCGTCGACCACCAGCGTGGGCCGGATGCGGAGACGCCTGCCACGACGGTTGGGGAGGCGCCAACTGAGGAATCCACTCCAATTCCCACTCCGCCTGATTTCCTTTTTACCCCCATTCCTGCCACGCCCAAGTTCCCGCAGCGGAAGGTTGGTCCCATCAACGAAGAACAGCTACAACGAGAGATGCTCGCCGCCGCCTTTTCGATCTTTGGCTGGAGCACGAACTTCCGGCTCCGGTCTGCCTACTACAGTGAGATCATGGGCGCCGGGCCGGGAAAGGACGATATACTGCCGACCGACCGACCGGTATTTGAGACGGCGGGCGAGGCCGAAAAATGTTTGACCGACCGGGAACCGGTGCAGGTGGTCAATGTCACGGGCGACTCTCGGGCCTATCCGCTGCAGATCATGATATGGCACGAAGTGGTCAACGATACGGTTGGGGGAGAGCCGGTGGTCGTTACCTATTGACCTCTCTGCAACATCGCCTTCGTGTATAGGCGGACGGTGGCCGGAAAGGTCTTAGACTTCGGAACGACTGGCTTCCTGCGGTTTAGCAACCTGATTATGTACCAGCGCCAAACCGAGTCCTGGCGTCAGGAGTTTGGTGGAGAGTCCATCGTTGGGGACATGGTTGGGACAAAGCTGGAGCAGCTATACCTGAGCATCGTTTCCTGGGCGGTGTTCAAGCCGGACACCATCGTCTAAAAAGGAAAGCAGCGCCGTTAATTGTATGCTATGGATATAAGACGAAATTCGTCGCAAGATTTACTTGGAAACTTCCGACTGGGAGTTATTCCACTTGAAAGCAGGGATCTTGACCGACTGTAATCACAGTTGGACAAACTCAGCTGGCTTTCTCTGCCGGACCAACGGGAAGGGATTGACGGCTTTGGAGCAGCAGCCTACACTCGTTATAGAGAAAATCTATGACTGGCGGGATTGAATCAACTTTTGGAACAGGTGCAGGAACAAGTCGGCGAACAAGTCCGCGTTTGCCGCGTCTGCGGCCACTTAAACCCTTCTATTGACTCAACTAGGTGTGTTAGCTGCTGGTCGTTCCTCGCAGGTGCCGACCTGGTCCCAAGAGCACAAGTACAGCGACGCTCTCGCATTCCTAGCCTCCATATCTGGCGTAGACGTTACCAATACAGTCTGCTGGCGGCCGTGCTGGCGTTGATCCTGTGGAGGGCGGTGGTCTTTCTTGATCCGGCCCCCCTAGTCTTCGCCCCGTCGGGTGCTACAACTTCGGCCGGCCCTGCCACCAGTCCCAGCTCTTGGGCCCAGTCCGGAAACGATTTCCGGAATACCGGGTATACGCCGGCCGAGGCCCCCTTCCCGGAAAAAGTGAGATGGACCTTCTCCTCGGCCAACGGCCTGGCAACATCACCCGTAGTCGTGGACGGACGCGTTTACTTGACAACGGAAGACAAACGCACCCTTGCTTTAGACGTTCGGTCGGGAGAGATGTTGTGGGAGTATCACAGTGGATGGCCATCCAGTTCGACGCCCGCGGTGACCGGCGATCTGGTGATTTCCGCGGTCCGTCCGGGAATCGTAGTGGCTCTTGACCGAATCACCGGCGAGGTGAAATGGGAGAATCACACAGGGAGTCCGATACTCTCGTCTCCCGTCGTCGCCGACGGCACCGTATACATAGGGTCGGCCGACAGCAGTGTGCACGCTTTGGACGTGGCCACCGGGGAAACCCGTTGGATATTTCCCACCGGCGCCTGGGTCACTAAGAGACCCGCATACATGGATGGCACGATCGCCGTGGCTTCGCTGTCTAAAGAATTATACATAGTAGGCGACCGATCGGCGCGCCAGCAGTTCTTCTACGATACCGGTCGAGGCAGGCAAATTTCCGGAAGTCCGATTTTCCAGGGAGATTACGTTTACTTTGGCACGCAAGACGGTAGCGTGTGGGCCCTGGACCGGCATGCAAAGAGCTACCCACTTGAGCGAGGTATTCTGTTCTGGAGGGTGAACCTGTACATATGGGGGGTACTACCGCCGCCCGTACAGAATGGCACCGTCTGGACAAACCGCGTGGTAGGCGGGATGTCCGTAGGAATCGCGGTTGCTCCTGACATGCTGTATGCCGGCGGCCTGGATGGCACTGTCAGCGCCGTCGACGCCGAATCGGGTGAGAAGATTTGGGGGAGTGACGTGGGCAGTCACGTTACCTCCACTCCCACCGTGGCGGGCAATACGGTGATGGTCGGGACCGAGGATGGGCGGGTTGTAGGGCTCAACCGTGCATCCGGGGAAATCATTTGGGAATTCCAGACCAGCGGAAAAGTCACCGCCAGTCCCGTGGTGGCCGAAAACACGCTGTTCGTCGCGTCAAGAGACGGCAGACTATACGCAGTCGAGGCGCGTTAGCTTCGGGATACCGCGTTCCCTTTCATCTATAACTCGGGAGAAAAACATGGCCAGATTGGACGGCCGGGTGGCGATAATCACGGGCGCCAGCCGCGGCATCGGCAGTGAGATTGCCCGGTTATTTGCCTCCGAGGGCGGCAGCGTGATCTGTGCTGCGCGAACTATGCGTGAAGGGGATCACCCCCTGGAAGGGTCGCTGGAAAAAACCGTTGGCGACATCCGCGAAGCCGGCGGCGAGGCTACGCCCGTTGCGGTTAATATCTCCCTACCCGAAGACTGCGAGCGATTGATTCAAGAAACGCGAGACATCTATGGACCGGTCGATGTGCTGGTGAACAACGCGGCGTTGACCTACTACTACCCGGTTAAAGATTTTCCGTTGAACCGGTGGATGCGCTCGTGGGCGGTGAACTTCCACGCTCCATTCTTGTTGAGCAAATTGGTTCTAGAGGACATGATACCCCGGGGTAGCGGCAGCATCGTTAACATTTCGTCGGGGTCCGCCGTCGGTCCCGGAAGGGGCCCCTACCCGGACACTACCGCCGATGGCGGCGGTGCCTGTTACGGCGCCGAAAAGGCCGCATTGGAGCGGTTCACCCAAGGTCTGGCCATTGAGGTTTACAAAGATGGCGTGTCGGTAACGTCCCTAGCTCCTTCCCAGGTGGTGGCCACGCCGGGTACGGTATTTCATAACTTGGTAACCGGGATGGACGACCCCCGAAGCGAGAGCCCGGACCTTATGGCCAAGGCCGCCCTTCTACTGGCCACCGAGCCACTGGACCGGGTTTCGGGACGAGTAACCTACAGCCAGCAGATCCTGAAGGAGTTCGGCTGGATCACCGAAGGCAAGGGTAGGGGCGTGGATGCCGATCGGCCGGGTTCCGGATACAGCCAGATCTAGCTTCTTGACGGTCATGGTCGATGCTCTAGACCTGAAGCTGAACCTCCGAGTCAGACCGGAGGTATTTCGCCACCCACTCCATTCCTAAACCCGGCCTATGCTATCGGCCGCAAGAAGTTAATAGCGAGAAAACCCATGTCTATCAGATTCGGTATATTGCTCATTCCGTCGCCGTCCTTTACCGCCAGGGCCTACCGGGCGCGCCAGTTGATCTGCGGCCAATACGGAAGCTGGGCCGCCGAGATGCACATGTTGCACCTAACCGTGGCCGGCTTCTTTCAGTGTTCGGAAGCCGCTCTGGCCGAAGTTGAGGCCGGTTTGCAGGCCGCCGCTGAGAAAAGCCGCCAGAGGGAACCGCGATTTTCCCTACACCACCAAGGCGTGACCGGCGCTTCCGGAAACATCTTCCTAGACCTCTCGGGGCCTCCAAGGCCGGAAGCGCTGCACAAGTTGCATGGGGACGTTGTTGACATGGTAAGACGGGTTTCCGGCGCCGTACTGGAGATGGAACACGTGGAAGGAGACTATTGGCCCCACGTCACAATGATGCAGTACGCCAAGTTACCTTCGGCGGTGATGGCCGACGCGTTAGAGTTTGCCCAAGGGGTTGTTGACGACCTAGCCGTGCCGGAATCCGCCAACGCTTGGCGGTTGCTATTGGTCCGTTTCCAATCCCAGGCTGCCGAAGAGGATTGGAATGGAGGCCGGTGGGCGGCTGACCTTAGCTGGGAGATCGTTTCCAGTTATCCTTTATAATTCAATTTTGCTAAATAACCTGCGTTTGGATGGGGATCTATTTTAAGGAGAAGACAATGAAAACCACAAGCAAATTACGGCAGCTAATGGCGTCGGACCAGATGATCGTGGCTCCATTTGTGATAAACGCCCTGCACGCCAAGATTGCCGAATCGGTGGGCTTTGACGCGGTTTACATGACAGGAGCCGGCACCGCCGCCGAAAAAGGATTTCCAGACGTAGGTCTGTTGACCATGAGCGAAATGGTGGGCAACGCCAAGTACATCGCCAATGCCATTGATGTCCCAGTGATCTGCGACGCGGACACCGGTTACGGCAATCCCTTAAACGTTCAGCGCACGGTGCGGGAGTACGAGGCGGCCGGAGTGGCTGGAATACATATAGAGGATCAGGTTTTCCCCAAGAAGTGCGGTTTCTTCGATGGCAAGCAGGTGATACCGTCGAACGAGATGGTTCAGAAGATTCATGCGGCGTTGGATGCCCGGAACGATCCTGAGTTTGTCGTCATTGCCCGTTGCGACGCCTACGCCGTCACCGGCTGGGAGGACACGGTGCGCCGCTGCCGGGAGTACATGGATGCGGGCGCGGATATGGTGTTTGTCGATGGGATCAAGTCGGCGGAAGACCTGCAGGCCTACGCCAAGGATCTGCCCGACTTTCCCCGGATGTACAACGGCGACCTCTTTTCGACTCAAGAAGTTGCCGAATTGGGCTATAAACTAATGATCTGCGGCGGCACCATCTGGCTGATCTATCAGCAACTGAAGGATTCGTATGAGGAGTTGAAGACCAAGGGAAAGGTGGACACCTCCCGTTACGGCACTCGATGGCAGGTGGCGGAGTTGTTAGGATTGCAGAACGTATACGACTTAGAGAGCAAGTACGGGGTGTCCCAGGCACCGGTGACATAGGCTGAATTCAAGATTCAGGGCAACCAAAAAGCTTAAAGCTCTGCGCTCTCCGCGATCTCTGTGGTGAGGGTTGCCACGCTCTGGGACCCGCAGCTCCGTCAGTCCTGAGGGATCAAGGGCATCACCTGTTTAGAAAACTGCTCCATCGCTTCATCCAAAGCGGCCACGCTTTCGCCGGGGAATCCTAGGATGAAGTTTCGAACGCCCAGGTCCTGATATTGGCGTAAGTCGGCGGCGATCTGTTCGGCCCGGCCGCTCATCATGCGGCGGGTGGCTCCAGGAGAGTCATCGAAGGTTACCCCGGTGCTGAAACACAGCGAGACCGCGTCCTCGGGCCGTCCGGCCCGGACGGTAAGTCTTCGAAGGCGGGCAATCTTCTCCGCCAATTCTTCAGGCTCTAATATGGCCGGCGGACGCAAACCTATGGGCATCCAACCGTCGCCGTACTTGGCGGCGCGGCGGATGGCCGGGTTGGTGTGACCCCCTATCCATATAGGCGGGTGGGGTTTCTGCACCGGTTTGGGCATGAAGCCCATCCCTGACAGTTGATAGTGCTCCCCTTGAAATACAGGGTCGTCTTTGGTCCAAAGCTCCTTGAATATTTGGATGTATTCGTCGGTCACCGCGCCCCGTTGGGCGTAGGTATCCAACCCCAAAGCCTGGAACTCCTCCTCCATCCACCCCACGCCGGCGCCCAGGATCAATCGTCCCCCGGATAGTACGTCCAACGTCGATAGCATCTTGGCGGTCAGCACCGGGTTTCTATAAGGGAGAATCAGCACGTGGGTGCCCAGGCGAATCTTTTGCGTGCAGCCCGCCAGAAAGTTCAGGGCGGCCAGAGGTTCGTAGTAATCTTCGTCGGGTTGAAAGGTGGCCACGCCATCCGCGGCGTAGGGATAGAAGGAGTCAACTTTCCTGGGCAATATGATGTGGTCGCTGACCCAGACCGAGTCAAAACCCAGGGACTCGGCTCGCTGGGCCAGAGTCCGGAGGTTTTCCGGGCTGGCCATATCCCCCCGGCTGGGCAGAGATGTTCCGAATGTTGTAGGCATAGGGGCGCCTCCTTGAGGTTTGGGAAAGTCCTGCCGTACGTGGGCAGATGACCCGGCCAGGTTCAGCGGGATTGTAGCCAGGTGTCGGAGGCGTGTCAATTAAAGCCATAAAGCCTTACCAACCTTTCATGCCACTATTGAATTCAGGCTTGGCGGCGTGCTAGGCTGTGTAATTGAGGTTTAATGATGACGGAAAGAGTAGTAGTCGCCATGAGCGGCGGCGTGGACTCGTCGGTAGCTGCCCTGCTGTTACAGCGGCAGGGGTTCGACGTGATCGGCGTGACCATGAAGCTGTATAGCCTGGACGAGGCAAACCTGCCTCCTTCTTACCAGGGTTGTTGCACGTTGGACGACGTGGAAGACGCCCGTATGGTCTGCCGCAGCTTGGGAATTCCCCACTATGTACTCAACGTGCAGCAGGAGTTTCAGGAACACGTCATCGACTACTTTCGCCGGGAATACAGCAAGGGCCGGACTCCCCATCCCTGTATCGCCTGCAACGACAAGATCAAGTTCAGCTTTTTGATGAACCGGGCGGCGGCGCTGCAGGCCGCCTACGTGGCTACCGGTCATTACGCCAAGATCGAGCACACCGTTGATGGTTGGGTCCTGAAGAAGGGAGTCGATACCGCCAAAGACCAGTCCTACGTGCTGTTCGGCATGGGACAAGAGGAGTTGGCTCGGACCCTGATGCCCGTGGGCGCCTATGCCAAGCAGGCGATCCGGGACATGGCCTTGGATGCCGGCTTCATCAACGCCGAAAAGCCGGACAGTCAGGACATCTGCTTCATTCCCTTGGGCGATTACAAGGCTTACTTGAAGCAGCACATCACCGCGGTTCCGGGAGACGTCGTGCATGTGGATGGGACCGTTTTGGG
>JAKUQE010000103.1:0-9550 GCA_022450395.1 Dehalococcoidia bacterium
CGAACGCTTGCACCCCACTCACCTAGGTCGTCGGCCAATTGCTCGTTTGATATACTGGTCTCTTTGGTCAACGGCTTGATGGGGTCGGCGGCATACCCAGTTGAGGCTGGGAAGGACAATGCCGCTGCCAGGACGGCGCTAAGGGCGATTCCTCCCAAGAGTTTCGCGGGCATCTTATTTCCGAGAACTTTGGATGCGGCTATGTTCATGTTTTTTGCTATGTTCGCCAGTTTCATTTCTATTTCCTCCTTGATGCGGTTAAATTGCCGGTTCTCTGCTTGGTCCTGATTTGTGGTGTCGATCATTGGTGCGGTCATGATGGCCTCCTTGCGTTTTTCTTGTGTCAAACGCATAGTAGCCCGGTTCCAAATAGTCCCGCATCGACTAAAAAGCACAAATCCAAAAGAAGGAAATTCGGGGAATATGTAGACGGCATGTGCCGAATTGTGTAGAGACGTCGCGCGCCGAGGAGTAGAGGGATAGAGGGCGGGAGATCTTACAAGAGCGATGCCAAAATGGCGGGTTGTTCAAAGCTAGAGGCGGTGGGGATTCCGGTGTCTCAGGCTGTGGAGTTTTGGCCGTCCACCGGTACGAGCCCTTGCCGGGCAGCGTAGGTAGCCGCCTCCACCCGGTTGGCGGCGCCGATCTTCTCGTAGATATTGGCCACGTGCCGCCGAGCCGTGCCTTCGGCGATGACCAGCTCTTCGGCTATCTCCAAGTTGGTTTTGCCCGAGGCGACTAGGCGAAGCACTTCAACCTCCCTAGCGGTGAGGCCGCCAGGATAGGTGGGAGTGGCAGCCGGTTGGGCCGGAACCCGTCCCAGCCGGTCTGACACACGCTCCATCAATGGGCGCATACCCAGCTCGGTGGCGATTGCCAGCGATTCGTCGAGCAGAGACTGGGCCTTGCTGGAGTCCCCTTGGCCGTTTCGCTGAATCAAGGCATCGGCGTAGTCGCTACAGGTCCAGGCCATCTCGGGCCGGTAGCCACCGTCGCCGCAGAAGGCCAGGGCTTCCTCGAAGTGGGCCATGGCATGGTCCATGTTGCCCATGGTCTGGGACAGAAGCGCTAACAGACGGTCCATGGCCATGCGCGCCGGCCCCATCGTGCCTCGTCGAGTCTCCAGGTAGCTGTACTGTACTCCGGCCGCAGATACATCAAACTGTTGTACCGACATAAGCCCCAGCGCGAACCTGGCAAGCAATACGTTCTGAGGGGCAACGGATGGCGATGAAAGGACAGCATCGGCAGCCTCTTTGGCGATTTCGAACCGGTCTATCACACCAGAGATGCGGGCAACTGTAGGTATCAGAGAAGCCAACATCCCATATGGTGTGGTTGGACCGGGGGGATTCAGCCGTACCGATTCCAAGAGCCGGTCCAGGTAGGACCTACCCTGGCCGAAGTCACCTGTCTGGTATTCCAACGTTGCGCGGCCAGCGAGAAGGCGGACTTCCTTGGGCAACAATGCGAGGCCGCCATCGATGTAGTCTCGAGCAGAATCCCATTCACCTTGGAGTAGGCACAGGCGCTGGTTGGCGGAAAACGCGGTGGCTAGCAGTTGGCGGTCGCGCAGCCGCCGCGCGAGGGCCAACAAGGCTGTTGAATGGCGGCGCGCTCCCTCAAGGTCACCAATCTGTGCTAGAGCAAATGAGGTGTAGTAGCGGGCGGTCGCTTCTTGCCTTGGGTCATCGATGCGGCTGGCTAGTTCGATGGCTCGCAGACCCGTCTCGATGGTCTCCTGACTGCGGCCGTGATGGAGGTTTACTTGGGTAGCATTGGCCAGAGTACGCACCTCAAGGGCCACGTCTCCCTGGCTTTGGGCGATAGTCAGGGCACTAGTGAAGGCATCCTGGGCAGCAGCGTAGTCACCCTCATCCAGACCTAGGAGCGAGCCATGACGGGCCAAGAGGCGCCCAGCCTCGTAGGAGCCGGGCGGCACCAACTCCAGAGCACGGCTGACAATCTGGGTCATCCCGGTGGCTTCACCAACCATGACGAACATTGGGGTCTCCGCAACCGCCACGGCTCGGGACACATCTCCCGCCTCAGCGTAGTAGTCAAAGGCACGGCTTAGGCTGCCCAACGCCTCATGGCGCTGGTGCCTTTCAAGCGTGGCTACCTGGGCTTGCGAGAGTCCGAACAGCAGCGCTGCGGCCTCATCATCGGAAGCCGCCTTCGTTCCGGACAAGGTTATGTCCCGGGCAACCAGACCACTTTCGAAATGAGTAAGTGCTTCATCCCATGCGTAGGCGGCTAGTGCCTGCTCGCCCGCCAGTAGGGAGTAGCGCACCATTTTGTCCGGACCGGTTGATGTCTGTGCCTCGGCGAAATGGTGGGCCAACTCTGCGGAGTGGGCCTCGGCATCATCTCCGTAAAGCTTCTCCAAACCCTCCGCGATCCGCGCGTGTAACCGCACCCTGCGGCTGGTGCTCACCTCTTCGGCCAGTGTTTGCTGAATCAAAGCGTGGCTGAACTGGTAGCGGTCCATCTGGCCGGGCACTTCCTCGATCAGATGGAAGGATACCGCCTCGTCCACCATCTGGAGCAATTGGTCCTCGGACATATCGCCGCTGAGAATATTCAGCAACCGGAAATCGAAGTCTTTTCCGATTATCGAAGCAGTGGTCAACACCTCGCTGCATTGCTCCGACAGCCGTTCAAGGCGCCTGCCTATCGCGTCACGAATGCCCTCAGGGATGGTGTTAGCCCACGCCCCTCCGACAGTTAGGTCCTCGGGGCCGATCTGCCGCGTCACCTCGCCGACGAACAATGGATTTCCGTCAGTTCGGCCGTGTAAGAGTTCCCTAACGTCTTGGGAGAGGGCAACCCCGATGCTGGCCTCGACGAACTCCCCTACCTCTTGCTGGGTAAGACTACCCAGTTGCATCCTCTGGAATCCCCCCACGGAGGACTCCCTCATGAGGTTCCCAAGGGTCTGTGATAGAGGATGGCGCCGGGACACCTCCACGTCCCTATAAGTGCCAACCAGCAAAAGACGGCTGCTCGCGATATCTTTTGCCAGAAACTCTAGGATTTGCAAGGACGAGCGGTCAGCCCAGTGGAGGTCGTCCAGCACCAACATGAGGGGCTGACTTTGGGCTGCGTTCTTCAGGAAGGTCGTTATGGAGTCGAAGAGGCGGAACCGGGCCTGCTCCGGCTCCAGGGTGGGAGGTGTTTTCAGGTGCGGCAGTTTACCGCGTACCTCGGCTACAATCTCGGAGATGTCGGCGGCGCCGGGTCCCATCTCCGCGGCGAGTTGGTCCGCATTGGCTTGTTGGACGTAGGCCCGTACGAGCTGCACCCAGGGCCAGTAGGGTGGTGCGCCTCCCTCTTCGTAGCACCAGCCCCAGAAAACTTGTGCGCCTTGTCGTTCAGCATGGATGGTCAGTTCGCGAGCGGTACGAGTCTTGCCGATGCCGGGCTCCCCAGCAATCATGACGATGTGGCCCTGGCCGGACATGGCATCATCCAAGGCCGCCTTAAGCTCGGCCATCTCCTGTTGACGGCCGACGAAGACTCCACCACGTGGCCTGGAGTTGACTGGAGGTTGACCGGGTTGGGGCGAAGAATCGGCCATGGGTTAAAGCTCTCTTTGCCGATCTCTTGGAGTGGAAGCGCTTACCTTTGCAGACGTTAGCGCAAATCAGGGTCAGGAGACCGATTCTCTCCTGACGGATGGGAGTGTAGCACCGAAGCAACGGCCCATCAACGTCACGATTGTCGATGAATGAGCCAAGCCGACTCTAGCTTGAGTCAGCGAAATGCTAACCCGCCGGTCTTGGTGGCGGTGGACGCCGGTTCAGCCCGGTTTCTGGCCAACGAACAGCCAGTAGCCCAATTCACCGTCTTGGACCATCTGACGAAGCCTGGAAACTAACAAGGGGGCCTTGTCCAACATTTCATCCTGCCCGTCGGGCGGCCGAGCCAGGGATTGCCACGCCCTTAGCGCGCCCATCTTATTTTCCACGTCATCTAGTATCTTGATGATCTCACCGGAGGCGTCCTCCGAGTGGACCAAGTCCAAGCCGCCGTCCTGTAACAACTCCTGGTATCCCGGCACGTCAAGCGCGTTGGTCATGCACAGGAGCTGTCCCAGGGTGCCGTCCAGTTCCGATGGCAGGCTGCCGGTGGCCAAGGCCACGTCGCTTAGGCCGAACCGTCCTCCAGGGCGCAACAGATCGGCTATCTGCCGGACCGCCGCGGGCTTGTCCGAGAATAGGCTTATCGAGCACTCGCTGAACACGGCGTCGAACCGTCCGGCGCGTAGCGGGATGTACTCCGCGTCACCCCTAACAAAGCAGGCGCCGGAAGCGTTGGATTCCAACGCCGAATCCCTGGCCTGGGTGACCGCGGTGGCGCCAAACTCCACCCCGATCACATTGCAATGGAAAACTCGGGACATGGCCAAGGCGCTGGAGCCTCGCCCGCTGGCCAAGTCGGCGACCCAATCGCCGGGGTGGATGGCCATCAGCCGGCCCAAGCGGTTGGTCAGCCCCAGCCCTCCGGGATGCAATGTGTCGCCGAATACTAACCGCGCCAAATCCGATTGGTACAGATCGGCGCAGCAGGCTTTGGCGGCTGCTTGTTCCGTTAGATTCAAGTCAAGTCACCTTTCCGGAGTGTGGATCCAAGTTACCGCGGCGTTCGGCGCTTTGGCAAGTGCGGGCCTGGGGGTGGATAACTAGACTTTCGATTGTAACTTGGCTGGGCGGGGAGCCTTCGCCTGCTCCAAGGTCAGTTGATCCCGGATCGCCTCCCGGTACCCAACCGAGTTGTAGGCGCAAAACGGTATGATCCTGCCGTCGGGCACCAAGATTCCCACACAACACTTCATAACCTGTTTCACGCTGAAAGTGTAAGCATCCATAAAATCTTTGATGGCAATCTGGAAGATGTGGTCTTTCAGATAGGACAACTCGTATCCCAGATCCATGCCGGGACCACAGGCGCACTGGAAATCACCGGCCGCCTTTTCAGTGCCGGGCACGGCGGAGGCCGACCAGAGGCCTTCAAGGGCTTTTTGCACGTCGGCGGAATTGGGCGGCTTGGGCAGAGTCCGGTTGGTGATGTAGTCAAGATAATGGTCGATGTCCAGCATCCGTGGCAAGGGCACGACTTTGTCGCCGTCGACGAATACGTAGGAGTTGACCTGGCATGTGGGGAAGCAACAGGGCACGGGAACGAAGTCTTCCAGCACGAACCGGCCGTTGGTCTGATCGACGATGCCGTGGATCACGTCGGGTATCGTGACCCGTTGCATCGGGTCGAAGTCGATGTGCCGGCCCACGTGGGTCACCGGCTGCAACACAACGCCCCGGACCGCCGGGTGTTTCAGCCCGAACTCGATAATGGGTCCAACTTCGTCTTCGTTTACTCCTCGCTCCACCGCCGCCACCAGAACGGCGTCCAAACCGGCTTCGTTCAGCCGGTCCAAGGCGCGCATCTTCAGGTCCAGCAAGTCCTCGCCCCGCAGGGTTTGGTAGGTTTCCGAGCGTAGTCCGTCAAACTGGAAGTAAACAACCGGGTTCAACTTGGCCAGACCCTCCAAGAAACGGTCGTCCCGGGCGATACGTACGCCATTGGTGTTTATCATCACCTGGCGGATGCCCCGGTCCTTGGCTGCTTGGATCATGTCCAATATTTGAGGATGGATGGTCGGCTCCCCGCCGCTGAATTGAATCACTTCCGGGTCGCCTTCTGTCTCCACGAACCGGTCGAGCATCCCCTCTACCTGTTGCATGGTGAGGCTATAGCCGATTCCGGCGTTGGCGAAGCAGACGGGACAGCTCAGGTTGCAGGCGGTATTGACCTCGATGAGGCCCAGGCATATGTGTTGCTTGTGCTCGGGGCAAAGACCGCAGTCCAAAGGACAGCCGTCTTTAACCTCGGTGCTGAATTCCAGAGGGATGGTGCCTGGCTTGTTGAACTTGATGGAGTTGACGTACATCTCGGCGTCGGAGCTGATTATGCCCTCGAACCAGCCGTGGGTTGGGCAGCGCTTGCGCATGTATACCTTGTTGTCCCGAATGATGATTTGGGCGTCGATCACGGTTTTGCATTCGGGACAGATACTGCGGGTCAACTCGTGAAAGATGTAGTCGGCGTCTTGCTTCACCCGTTTTGCAACCTTTTCCAATCCGGCCCTCCTGTGGTATTTTTTGAGGCGAATCCGCGTGGCAGGTACGCTGGGCGCTCTAGTATACTTCAGATGCCGCGGCCCGAGATAAGATGCAAGCAAGCTCGGCGCCCGCGCTAGCGCAGCGGTAATATCCTTGAATGGTGAGAAGTATGGTGGGTAACCCGAATCCCCTTCCCCTGTCCGGCATGGTTGTTCTGGACCTGTCTCAGATATTGGCGGGTCCCGTATGCGGGATGATGCTGGCCGACATGGGGGCCGACGTGATCAAGGTGGAGAAGCCCGACGGGGGCGACGACAACCGCCGGGCGGGGCCTCCTTTCATCGGCGGACAGGGCGCCGGGTTTATGGCTGCCAATCGTAACAAGCGAAGCTTGGCCTTGAATCTACGGGACGAGTCAGGACGGCAGGTGTTTGAAAGGCTGCTGGAACGGGCCGACGTGCTGGTGGAGAACTTCCGCCCAGGTGTGATGGAGCGCCTCGGTATCGGCTACGAGCGCCTCTCGAAATTGAAACCTAGCTTGATCTACTGTTCTATTTCCGGCCACGGCGGCACCGGCCCTTATAAAGACCGGGGCGGGTTCGACCTGATAGCCCAAGGTATGAGCGGCCTCATGAGCATCACCGGCGTCCCCGATGGCCCTCCGGTAAAGGTTGGGGTCCCCATCACCGATATTTCCGCGGGCATCCTGGCGGCCAACGGCGTGTTATGCGCCTATATCCACGCCCAAAGGACGGGCCAGGGGCAGTTGGTTGACACGTCCCTCCTGGAGGCGGGTATCGCCTACACCATATGGGAATCGTCGGGATATTTTGCGGACGGGGAGATTCCCGGTCCCCTCGGGTCGGCCCACCGGGTTTCGGCTCCGTACCAGGCTATGCGCACCAGCGACGGCTACATCAACATCGGTGCGCCCACACAGCGTACTTGGGAGCAGCTTTGCCGGGCCATCGGCCAGGAGGAGCTGATCGAGGACCAGCGGTTCAAGGAGCCGGGAGACCGCAAAGCAAAGGAGGGGGAACTGGCCGATTTACTGGAGGAAACCTTCAGCCAACAGTCTACTGCTTACTGGTTGGAGACGCTGGAGAAGGCCGGTATGGTGGCCGGACCGATCAACAACATCGCTCAAGTTTATGATGACCCTCAGGTCATCGCCAGGGAGATGAAGGTTGACTTGGAAGACCCAGATCTGGGTACATTACATAACATCGGCATTCCAGTAAAACTGTCGGCCACGCCGGGCCGCATCCGCCGCCGGGCCCCGATGCTAGGCGAGCATAGCTGGGAAATATTGACCGAGTCGGGGTTCGCGGAAAAAGAGATCGAAGAGCTATTCGACTCCGGCGTCGTAATTGATGGGCGCGGTTGACGCATAGAGTTCACACGCGATGTAGCGTGAGTGCATGACGTTATTCTCGCCAGCCGCGCTAGTCCGTTTGGCTGGAAACGCTCCGTGGGCCGCTTCTCTCCATTTCCGCGATTTCAGGCTCTTATGGGCTTCTACCCTCCTGTATTCCCTGGGCACCGGCATGGAAAACGTGGCGGTGGGTTGGCTGATCTTCGACATCACCGGCTCGCCATTCATGGTGGGCGTGGCCGCTGCCGCAAGGATGGCGCCTTTCTTCTTCCTTGGGCTTCTTTCGGGGGCGATGAGCGACCGGCTGGACCGCCGGAAATTTCTGATCGGCATCAATCTGACCGGCGCGATCGTGGCTGGGGTCATCGCCCTCATGCTCCTGACCGGCGAACCCCAGGTTTGGCCGGTCATCGGGTTGGTCGCGGCTGGAGGATGCGTTCTGGCGTTCGCTCTCACTACCAGGCAAGCATATACCTACGATATTGTTGGCCCTTCACGTGCGCTGAACGGTCTGTCCTTGGCTGCCATCGCCATGCAGGCGGGAGGGATCGTTGGTTCGTTGGCGTCAGGTGCCTTGATAGGAGCTTTAGGTCCTGGCTGGCAGTACCTGGCCGTGGGGGCCAGCTATATCGCGGCCACCGCCGTGCTGCTTGCCACCGGTCCGATAATCACGGCGATGAACGTGCATCGCGAGTCCATCCTTAGAAACCTGACCGGCTACTTTCGAATCATCCGGGAAAACCGTATCTTGCTGGCGCTGATGTGCCTCGCTTCAATCACCGAGATCTTTGGATTTACCCACATGACGCTGCTCCCGGTGTTCGCGAAAGAGGTATTGTTTGTGGGACCGGTGGGCCTGGGAGTCATGACCGCCGTGCGGCAGGGTGGCGGTCTGATAGGACTGGCTCTGCTGGCCAGCCTGCGTGATTACCGGCGGAAGGGCAGGCTGATGTTCGTCATCGCCGGGGCCTTTGGATTGGCGCTGATGGCCTTCTCGGTGTCGTCCAATCTGTTGTTCTTCCTGGCGGTCCTGGCTTTGGTCAACGCTTGCGCCATGGCCGTGGATACTCTGTACAAGACGTTGATGCAGGAAAACGTGGCTGAAGAAGAACGGGGCCGCGCCATGGGATCCTGGGTCCTGAGCATAGGGACCGCCCCGGTGGGTCACCTGGGTGTGGGCGGGCTGGCGGGTTTCCTGGGAGCGCCGGGGGCGCTGTTGGTGAATGGAGGTGTCTTGGCGATCGTGAGCTTGGCCGCTGCCATTGGTCTACCCAGGCTTAGGCGGTTGTCGTGATCCACTCTTCGCGGCGCGTTGGTGAGTGTCGGCCTACGTATCCCGCCACGGCAACCCGTCGGTCTGCTTTAAGAAGTCGGCGATGAGGGTGGGGTTGGCGGCGATGACGCCGGAAGTCTGGAGATTCGCCGGCTTTCCTTGTTTGTCGACTATTTGGCCGCCCGCTTCTCTCACCTGGACGAGACCGGCGACGATGTCCCAGGGCGATAGGGAGTGGTGGAAGTACATATCCACCCGGCCGGCCGCGGCGTAGGCGACTCCCAGTCCGGCCGACCCCAATAAGCGAAGGCTTAACATGCCGGGCCAGATCGACCGGATCATGTCGATGGCCAGACCCGCTTTTTCATCCACGTACCCCAGGTCGCAGCACAACAGCGCTTCGCTCAAAACCGGGGTTTCGGAAACAGAGATGCGTTCTCCGTTGAGAAATGCTCCATTGCCCTTTTCGGCGGTGAATAGCTCATCCCGCATCGGGTCGTAGGTCACGCCTATGACGGGCTCGTCTCCATGGGACAACGCGACGATGGTGCAGAAGTGGGGGATACCCATGGCGAAGTTCCGAGTGCCGTCGATCGGATCGACTACCCACCGGTAAGGCGAGCCTGTGGTAACCGGTTGGGACTCTTCGGCAAGGATACCGAAGTCGGGGAATTCCCGGCGAACCAGTTCTAGGACTGCTTTCTCCACCGCGACATCCACGTCGGTGACGATGTCGTTTCTTCCCTTAAAGCTGACCTGCAACGTGGAACTGAACCGGTC
>JAKUQE010000103.1:9560-12937 GCA_022450395.1 Dehalococcoidia bacterium
CGGAGGTGGACAAGGGCAATTGTTCGGAAGGGGTCTGAGTCATACCGCCAAAGTCCTTACGCCGTCAGCGAATGTCGCTGAAATAGCTGATGGCTGACCGCTGATAGCGGACCGCTACCTACGCCAGCCCCATCTTGGAATAAACTTCTTCGATAGTTTTCTGGGCTATTACCCTGGCTTTGGCCGCGCCGTCGGCCAAGACCTCTTGAACGTACCCGGGCCGCAGCCGCAAGGAGTTACGCCGCTCCCTCAGTTCTGCCAGATAGTCGTTGATGCTGGCGGCTAAGTGGCGCTTGCAGTCCACGCATCCCCGTTGAGCGGTAACGCATTCATCGTAAACCGTGGTTACTTCGGCGGGGGGACTGAAAGTCTTGTGCAGGGCGTACACGTTACATACGTTAGGCCGGCCTGGAATGTCACGGCGGGTGCGCTGCGGGTCGGTAAACGCGGTCATCACCCGGCGGGTTGTCTCCTCGGGCGTGGCGGCCAATTCCAGGTGGTTGTCCAAAGTCTTGCTCATCTTTTGCTGGCCGTCCAGACCCACTATCAGAGGGTCTTCAGTGAGGTTGGCCTGGGGTTCAGGGAAAATCTTGCCGTAACGGTTGTTGAAGCGGCGAACGATCTCCCGGGCCAGTTCCAGGTGGGGCACCTGGTCTTGCCCCACCGGGACGGTATCGGCCTTGTATAGGATGATGTCGGCGGTCTGAAGGATCGGATATCCTACGAGCCCGTAATTTACGCTCTCTTCCGTCTCGCTCATCTGGCGGACTTTGTCTTTAAATGTGGGCACCCGCATGAGCCAGCCTAAAGGGGTAACCATGCTCAGCAAAGAGTGCAGGGTCATAACTTCCGGGACGTGGGACTGAACGAAGACGATGCTGCGCTCAGGATCGATGCCGGCGGCCAGCCAGTCTAGGACCATGTCCTCTATATTCGGCTGGATCTGGGCCGCTTCCTCGGCGGTTTCGATGGTGGTTAAGGCGTGAATATCGACGGCGCAGTAGATACAGTCGTATTCTTCTTGCAGCTCTACCCAGTTCTTTAACGCCCCCATATAATTGCCAAGATGGAGCAACCCCGTGGGCCGCATCCCCGAAAAGATGACGCCCTTTTTACCTTGGGCCGGTTCCTGATGTACAACCATAGCTCGTGACTTGTGTGTTCCTTTATATCAAGATTGGAGCGCGTATGAGTCGCGGTTAGAGCCTGGGAAGTCTAGCACAATGGCATTAGAACCATCAAGGTTCGTAAACCTTCCGGAACATTACCAGATGACGGAGGACTAGACTACGGAGGTTGGGGGCGGGCCGCATCTACAGATCGGAGAGGCCTAGCGTACGGGGGTTACTGTTCCGGCTCCGAATCCAGCGTCCCTCCCAGTTCGGTAAGGAACGCCTCAATCTCGGGGGATAAGCTCGCCGTAGGCTCCGTTGCTTCGTCGGTCTTACCATCTTCCGAGTCCAACTGAGCGTCGTAGTGAGCTTCCATCTGCTGGATCAGGTTTTTCAATTCAGTGTTCTGCTCGATGGTGGCGCTCAACTCACGATACTGCCGCTGTCCCCGGCGCACCGGCGCCAGGTCCGAGGGGATCGATTCGTAGACGGAGGACAGTACCTCAATCATGCGGGAAGCGCCAGCGTAGTCCTCTTCCAGTTGCACGTATTGAGGCAGGTGAACCATGAAATTTATGGATTCTATATCCGAACTGTCCACTCCCTCAGACAACAGGTTCATTATGGTGGTGGGGCCTTGGTAGTTGCTGCGCCGGACCCGGAAGTTGGCCACAGGCTTTATCTGTTTCACGTCTCCCAGAGTGCCCGTAACCAGCAACGGCCTGGTGTGGGGCACGGCGTCGTACATCGCCCCTACCCGGCAGTATCTTTTGACTTTGAAATGGTGGATCAACTCCATGATGGAGTCGGTATAATCTTCTCCGTTGGAGTGGGGCTCCAAAAGGTGGAAGAACAGATAGTCCGGCCCATTTTCCGTCTTGGCGTAACGAATGATGCTGTTGGGTATCTTGACTTCGCGGCGGCCGTCGACGTTTTTCATGGTGGGCCGGTACCTGGTGAAGTCGAAGAAATTGCCTGGCCGGGCCAGTTTTCCCAACTCCGTGGAGCCAAGGTACCGTTCCAACCGGTTCAGAGTCAGAGTGCCTACGCTTCCAACGTCCACCCAGGGGCGGATCATCGCGAAAACGTGGGGGTCCTTTAACTCGGGGACCGGCTCGTTTAGCTCAAATGCACCGATACGCATCGATACATATTGCCAGAAAATGGGCGTATTTTCAAGTACCGTTTAGGCGCGGTTCCCCCTTTTTACGGTGAGACGTTATCGCGGGAGACGCTGGTTTAGCGATCTGGCCGGGCTAATGCCGGTTGGATGTCTTGTCCACTGTGTTAGACTCGGCATTCTTTGGAGGTGTATTCCCAACGGATGATCGCGATTCATTGGATATGACTGAGCTTGGATAGCTCCAGAGAACAACATCTCAAGGTGAGCCGGTCACGCATCGGGCAGTTATTGGCTGCCCTTAGATACCGCGATTTTCGTGTGCTGTGGATCTCCACGGTGTTCAACCAACTGGGACAGGGCATGCAGCAGGTGCTGTTGGGCTGGCTGGTTTTCGAGATCACCGGCTCGGGAGCCATGGTGGGAGCGGTATTCGCCGCCCGGTCCGCTCCCAACCTGGTGGTGGGGTTTGTGGCCGGATCGGTGACCGACCGGTTGGACCGGCGGTTGCTGCTCCGGGTGTCTATATTGGGGATGACCCTGGTCTCGGGGTCCATGGGGATATTGGCGATCACCGGCAATCTGCCCGTCTGGGGACTGCTCCTCGCCACGGTGGCTTTAGGCGCCTTCCAAGCCTTTTATATGACGGCCCGGCAAGCCTATGTCCTGGATATCGTGGGCTCCGATGGGGCGTTAAATGGTATCGCGTTGATCTCCATGGCCCAAAGGGTAGGCGGAATATTCGGCGCCCTGCTTGCCGGAGGGGTTATTCACCATTGGGGGCCTGGCCAAGCTTTCTTCGTGATGGGAGCGGGCTACATAGCCGGATTACTGGTGCTGTTTTGGCTGCGCCGGGCAGGAGCTTCGGTGCCGCAAGAGAGGGAGGCGCTGTGGCAAAACTTGGTGAGCTACTTCAATGCCCTCCGGTCCAACCGGGCGTTGTCCGTCTTGATGGTCACTACGGCGGCGGCGGAGGTATTCGGGTTTTCCCACCAGGTGGTGTTGCCGATACTGGCCAAAGAGGCATTGGGCGTCGGGCCGGCGGGACTGGGGCTGCTAACGGCTTTCCGGTTCTTCGGCGGTGCGCTGGGGGTCTTCGCCGGCGCCGCCATGGGGCTGGTAAAGCGCCGGGGAGTCTTGTTGCT
>JAKUQE010000104.1 GCA_022450395.1 Dehalococcoidia bacterium
CACCGGCGACATAAAGGTGAAGCCCAGTCCCACCAACGAGCCCCTAGAGGCGGTACCCTGCGACACCCTGATCTTGGAAGCGACCTACGGCCGCCCCAAGTATGTTTTCCCGGATCAGGACCAGGTATTGTCCACTGCTTGCAATACCCTGCGAAACTGGTTGTCTCAGGGGCAGAAACCCGTAGTCCAGGGCTGGCGATTGGGCAAATCTCAAGAGGTGCTGCACCACCTGTTGAGTCAGGGTTTCGATATGGTGGTGGATGATGGGGTTTACCAGGTCGCCCAGGTCTATCAACAGGCAGGTGTTGAATTCCCAGGAGAATTCTGCGTGTTCGACGGACAATGGCCCGAGGGAGCCGTTTTGCTTTGTCCGCCGGGGCGTGGGATGACGAAGGCGGTAAACGGGTTCCGGGGTTTGAAGGTCATGGAGCTAACGGGGTGGGCCGTGGATGGGAGCCGTGGCTGGGGCCGGCGCGGCGACGCCAGCCTGCCTTTCAGCGACCATCCGGATTTCAATGAACTGGTTGAATACGTCCGCCAAGTCCAACCCAAGGAAGTGTACACGGTCAACGGCTTTCCCGAACTGGCGGCCCACCTAAGGGGGCTGGGGTATCCGGCGGTGCACCTGGACGGGCGGCGGAGCGAGGTACCGGACACTGGGTTTCAGATGAAGATGATGTAGGAAATCCCCCTAACCCCCTTTACGAAAGGGGGGCTTTCCAGGACACGAATAGGTATCGTCAAAATCGTAAGGGCGGGTTTCAAACCCGCCCTTACGCGCGTGAACGACTTTGCGGTGGTTGCCTAATCCGGGGTGGTGCCCACGGCTGGGATGTTTGAATCCTCGTCGGCGGCCAGCATCCGGTTGACCGCGCTCAGATACGCCTTGGCGCTGGCGACAATGATGTCGGTGTCGGCGCCGCGGCCTGTATAAATCCGCCCGTCCTTCTCGATCTTGATGGTCACCGTGCCCTGGGAGTCAATGCCCTCCGTCACCGCCTGGACGTTGAAGTCCACCAACTTGGACTCAGTGCCGATGGCCCGGTCGATGGCGTTGCAGACTGCGTCCACCGGACCGTTACCGGTGCAGGCGTCGGTCGTGGCCTCCCCGTCCGGACCGATGAGCTTGACCGTGGCGGTGGGGATTCCCTGGTCGCCGCCGGTGAACTGAACATGGTCCAGCGTATAGCTGATGGGCTCGGTGGCCGTCCGCTTCTCTTCGTCCATGAGAATCTCCAAGTCCCGGTCGGTGACCTCCCGTTTCTTGTCGGCCAACTCTTTAAAGGACTCGAATACCTTGGTCATGTCCTCTCTGGACAGGACGTAGCCCAAGTCTTCCAACCGGGACTGGAGGCCCGCGCGGCCGCTGAGCTTGCCCAACACCAGGCTATTGCCGGGGACGCCCACCCGCTCGGGTTGCATCACTTCGTAGGTGGAGCGGTTCTTTATCACACCGTCCTGGTGGATACCCGAGGCATGCCGGAAAGCATTCTGGCCAACTATTGCCTTGTTGGCCTGAACGGCCATGCCGGTGATGCGGCTGACCATGCGACTGGCCCCGTATATCTGGGTGGTGTCGGCGTTAATCTCAACACCGAAGTGGTCCTTCCGGGTGTCCAACCCCATGATTATCTCTTCCAATGATGCGTTGCCGGCCCGTTCGCCGATGCCGTTGATGCAGCCCTCCACCTGGCGGGCGCCGAACTCGACGGCAATGAGGCTGTTGGCCACGGCCAGTCCCAGGTCGTTGTGGCAATGGACGCTTAGCACGACGTTTTCGATACCTTGGACATTGGCCTGCACGTCCTTCAGGAGTTGACCGAATCCAGTGGATGAGGGGATGGCGTAGCCCACCGTGTCGGCGATGTTGATGGTTGTGGCCCCGGCTTTAATCACCTCGGACAACATCTGGAACAGGTATTCGGGGTTGGTACGGGTGGCGTCCATGGGGGAGAACTCGACATCGTCGCAGTAGCCCTTGGCTCGTTCAACCATGGTCACCGCCATCTCCATGACCTCTTCCCGGTTCTTGCGCAGTTGGTGCATCTGATGGATCTCCGAGGAAGAGAGGAACACGTGGATGCGGGGGCGCTCGGAGTGCTCCACGGACCGCCAGGCTTGGTCCACGTCGTTGGCCACGGCCCGGGCCAGGGAGGCGATGATGGGACCCTTGATCTCTTTGGCGATGTTGGACACCGCCTCAAAATCGCCGGGGGAACTGGCGGCGAAGCCTGCTTCGATGATATCCACCTGCATCCGTTGCAGTTGGCGGGCGATCTCCATCTTCTCTTGACCGGTCATGCCGATGCCGGCCGACTGCTCTCCGTCGCGGAGGGTGGTGTCCAACAGTAATACTTTATCCATAGCCATATCTGTTACCTAATCCCTTTCTGTGTTGTAGATTTGAGTGTACTTTTGCCGCTAACCGCAGCGCTCAGAAAGGGGCCGCAGGGGCATGTAGTCCACCGCCGCCAGCCCTGCTAGGACCAGCGGGCGATGGTGGACTACACTCAACGCCTCCAGATTCTTCATTTTAGATTCCCCGTCACAGATTGTTCCAATTAAGGTCGTGGACCGGCCGGGGTCCAAGTATGATCTGTCTAGATCACTTTGGGGTCCATCCAGGGCATCATGGCCCGCAGTTCCTTGCCGATCTCCTCGATCTGGCTGTGCTGGGCCTGTTCCCTGAGGGGAGTGAACCGCGGGCGTCCTTCGTCGTTTTCGGCGATCCACTCGCGGGCGAAGGTGCCGTCTTGGATCTCTTTCAGGACCGCCCGCATGTTTTCTCTCACATGCTCGTCGATGATTCGGGGGCCGCGGGTAAGGTCGCCGTACTCGGCCGTGTCGCTCACCGAGTAGCGCATGTAGTTGAACCCACCTTGGTACATAAGGTCGACGATCATCTTAAGCTCGTGCAGGCACTCGAAGAAGGCGATCTCCTGGGGATAACCGCCCTCAACCAGCGTGTCGAATGCTGCCTTCACCAGGGCGGTCACGCCGCCGCAGAGGATGGTCTGCTCACCGAACAAGTCGCTTTCCGTCTCGTCTTTGATGGTGGTCATCAGTACGCCCGACCCGGTGCTGCCGACCCCCTTGGCGTAGGCCAGTCCGATCTCTTTGGCGTGGCCGGTGGCGTCTTGGTGCACTGCCAACAGGCTGGGCACTCCGATACCCTCGGTGAACAACTCGCGCATGCGGTGTCCGGGAGCCTTAGGGGCCACCATCATCACGTCGATGGTGTCCGGTATTACGATCTCCTTGTAGTGGATGCTGAACCCATGGGCCACCATGAAAGCGCTTCCCGGCCTCAGGTTGGGCTCGATCTGCTCCCGGTAGACGCGGCCCTGAAGGTGGTCGGGAATGACCATCATCAGCACGTCGGCCTCTTTGGCCGCCTCAGGAACGTCAACCACCCGCAGCCCGGCGGCTTCGGCCACGGCCCGGCTCTTGCTTTCGGGATATAGGCCGACCACAACGTTCTGCCCGTTGTCCTTCAGGTTGAGAGCGTGGGCGTGACCCTGGCTGCCGTAGCCAATCATGGCAATAGTCTTGCCTTCCAGATGGGCCAGGTCCGCATCCTTGTCGTAGTAAACTTCTACCATCTTATTTTCTTCCTTTCCAACTTCCGTTTTAAGATACTAGGTCAAATCCGGACGGGCCATCAGGAATTGCTGCTTGAGTTCACTTGCTCCGAGTGTCCGTTGGCCAGCCCGTTAGTTTGCCCCCGAACCATCGCCACCAGACCGGTCCGCAGCATCTCGATGACGCCAAAGGACGACAGCAGGTTGTGCAATGCGTTAATCTTGTCCTCTTCTCCGGTGATTTCGATGACCATCGACTCGCTGCCGACATCGATGATGTTGGCCCGGAATAGGTTAACGATCTGGATGATCTCACCACGGGTCATCTGGTTCGTCTTGACCTTGATCAGGGCCAGTTCCCGGGTCACGGTGGACTTATTGGTGATGTCCGAGACCTCGATGACGTCGATGAGTTTGTCCAGTTGCTTGGCTACTTGGCTCACGGTGTGGTCGTCGCCATTCACCACAAAAGTCATTCGGGACAGGCCCGGCTGTTCGCTATTGCCCACGGCCAGGCTGGCGATGTTGAACCCCCGGCGGCGGAACATGCTGGCCACCCTGGTCAAGACGCCCGGCTTATCTTCCACCAAGGCTATCAGTGTGTGTTGTTCGGTGTGATTTGACTGGACCATTCTAGGTAATCTCTTTGAGTGTTGGTTCTTCCAGCATCTCTTTGACAGATTGGCCGGAGGGGATGAATGGGTAGAGACCCTCGTCTTCTTTCACCATGAAGTCGACGATGACCGGTCCGGCGGTTTCCATGGCCTGTTGCACTGCGTCTAACACCTGGTCCTTCCGGGTAACCCGGATGCCCCGGATGCCGTAGGCCTCGGCGATCTTCACGAAGTCGGGGTTGGCCGTATATTGGCTGGCGATGTATTCCTTGTCAAAGAAGAGTTCCTGCAACTGATGGACCAAGCCCAGGGAGTTGTTGTTCAAGATGGCGAATTTGACGTCGGCGTGGGCCTCAACGGCCGTGGCGATGTCGCACATTGTCATCTGGAAGCCGCCGTCGCCGGCGATGGACCAGACAGTGACGTCGGGCCGGCCCACCTGAGCGCCCAAGGCGGCGGGGACTTCGAATCCCATAGTGCCCAACCCGCCCGAAGTGATGAACGTGTTGGGCTCGGTGAACCGGCAGTGCTGCGCGGCCCACATCTGGTGCATGCCCACGCCGGTGACCACGATACCCCGGCCCTGGGTGACCTCGGTCAACCGCTGGAGCACGTACTGGGGCAGGAGTTCATCGGACTCCCGGACTAGATGCGACGGATGCTGGGCCTTCAACTCGTTGATGTGCTGAAGCCAGTCGATATGTACGTTGGCCTCCACCTTGGGCAGCAACTGGCCCAGGACCGCTTTCAGGTCGCCCACCATGCCCACGGTGGCCTTGATGTTCTTGTCCACCTCCGAGGCGTCGATGTCCACGTGGATGAACTTAGCGTTGGGCGCGAAAGCGGATATCCGGCCGGTCACCCGGTCGTCGAAACGCATGCCCAGGCCGATGATTAGGTCGGCTTCGTCGATGGCCAGGTTGGCGTAGGCCATGCCGTGCATCCCCGACATACCCAGGTTCAGTTCATGGCTGGAGGGTATGGCGCTGATTCCCAAGAGGGTGGTTATCACTGGGATCTGGGCCTTTTCGGCCAAATCAGTCATCAGCCCGTAAGCATGGGAGATGAGGACACCGTGGCCCGACATGATGATGGGCCGTTCGGCTTGGTTAATCAAATCGGCGGCGGCGGCTACTTGGGCCTCGGGCGCTACCGTCGGGATCTTGTACCCAGGGAGTTTGGGCTCACTGGGCCAGACAAACTCGGTTTTATCGCCCAGCAGAACGTCCCTGGGGATGTCTACCAAGACGGGCCCCGGACGTCCGGTGCGGGCTATGTGGAAGGCGTCGTGGATGGCCTGGGCGACGTCTTTCACGTCCATGACCAGCATGTTGTGCTTGGTGATGGGCAGAGTTACCCCGGTTACGTCGGTCTCCTGGAAAGCGTCGCTGCCGATGGCGGGCCTGGGCACCTGTCCGGTGATGGCCACTACGGCGACCGAATCCATCTGGGCGGCGGCGATGCCGGTGACCATATTTGTCGCGCCGGGTCCCGACGTCGCGATGCAGACGCCGACCTTGCCCGTGGCCCGGGAGTAGCCGTCGGCGGCCATGGCGGCGGCCTGTTCGTGGCGCACCAGGATATGGCGGATGGCCGGGTAGACGGATAGGGCGCCATACAAAGGCAGCACCGCTCCGCCGGGTAGGCCGAAGACCACATCCGCGCCCTCTTTAAGAAGGCTTTCGCAAACTATTTCCGCGCCGGTTAGTTCCATCTTCTAATGTCTAGTCCCCGTTTTAGTTGGATTAGATCCTTTATCCACCACCCCCATCCTAACCTTCCCCCGTCGAGGGGGAAGGGATTAGTCCTCCCCCCTTTAATAGGGGAGAGTTAGAGTGAGGGTGAAACAACACCCAATATTTTAATGTCTTAATAGTGTTTAGTCCGAGTTAAAGACCCCAGTAAATTTTCCCAATAAAAAACCCATCCCCTGAAGGGACGGGCTGGAAATTCCCGCGGTACCACCCTTCTTTTCCGAAGGTCAGGCTTCAGACTTGCGCCGGATGCCGGTGAGTCACCCATCGGTAACTCCAACCTCGGAACAGCTCTACAGCCTATAACGGGGCCAGACGCCGCGCCTTACTCTAGTTCAGGCGGGCCGCTCCAGGACGAGTTCGGAGCCCTTCTGCCACCGGACTTTCACCTACCTCCGGCTCTCTGGGACAGGGCACCCCTACTACTTCCTTTCGTCGCGGATTTCGTAAAATTGTTACATGAAATGCTACCAGTCCACCACGGCCTTGTCAACTTGCCTGCCGCTCCATGGCCACTCTGATGACGCATCGTTTATGATAGAATACCAAAGCTGGAACCCCCCTTGCTGTCCCGCTTAGACCGGGAGGAAAAAGGGGGGTTTATGGAAGGAAAGAAACCCTTGTCCGAACGAATCTTCATTGGAGTTGCTTGGCCCTACGCCAACGGGCCGCTGCATCTGGGCCACGTCGCCGGTTGCTATCTTTCGGCAGATATCTTCGCCCGTTATCACCGCGCCAAGGGCAACGATGTGCTGATGGTATCGGGAAGCGACAGCCACGGCACCCCCATCACGGTAAGAGCCGAGAAAGAGGGCGTAACCCCGGAAGAGATACTCAACCGCTACCACCCCCAGTTCCTTGACTCTTGGGAAAAACTGGGTATCTCCTTCGACCTTTTCACTTCCACCCACACCGAGAACCACCAGGAAGTGGTCCACGACCTGTTTCGTGTTCTTCTGGAAAAGGGTTATCTGTACGAGCAATCAATGCTCCTGGCCTACTGTCCCGACTGTCAACGGTTTCTGCCCGACCGGTACGTGAACGGCACGTGCCCCCATTGCGGGTTTGAGAGAGCACGAGGCGACCAGTGCGACAACTGCGGCCGAACCCTGGACCCTCAAGACTTGATTCAGCCCAGATGCGTAATCTCCAACAGCGAGCCCGAATTCCGAGAGTCGGAGCACTTTTTTCTCAAGCTTTCCGTCTTCGAGAAACCACTGCTGGAGTGGGTAAATCAGCAGACCCATTGGCGGCCCAACGTTCTGAACTTCACCCGCCGTTTTCTTGAGGACGGGCTCAAGGACCGGGCCATCACGCGGGACCTGACCTGGGGTGTGCCCATACCCTTGGACGGTTATGAAGGTAAACGTATCTACGTGTGGTTCGAGGCGGTGTCCGGTTATCTGTCGGCAGCCGTGGAGTGGGCCAAATTGCATGGCGACGGCAAAGGCTGGGAAGCCTTCTGGAAGGACCCGGATACCAAGTCCTACTACTTCATCGGCAAAGACAACATACCGTTCCATACCATCGTCTGGCCGGCCATTCTGATGGCCTACGGTGGGGGCCTCAACCTTCCCTACGACGTGCCTGCCAATGAGTTTCTCAGCCTGGAAGACCGGAAGTTTTCCACCAGCGAAAACTGGGCCGTATGGGTGCACGACTACCTGTCCCGGTACGAGCCGGACCCTCTAAGATACCTGCTGTCCATCAACATGCCCGAGTCCGGCGATACCAACTTCTCTTGGGCTGAGTTCGTACGCCGCAATAACGATGAACTGGTGGCCACTTTCGGCAACCTGGTACACCGGGTGCTGTCTTTCACCTACCGGAATTTCGACGAAAAGGTGCCGCCCGCCGGGCCGCCGGGCGACCTAGAACAAGAGCTGCTCCAAAGCGCCCGGGAGGCGATGGATAGCGTCGACCGGGACCTGCACGATTGCCACTTCAAGTCGGCTATCGGCCGGGCTTTTGGCCTGGCCCAGCAGGTCAACCGTTATCTGGATACCAGGGCGCCCTGGAAATCCATCAAGATCGACCGGTCGGAGGCGGCGTCTACGTTGTATACCGCCATCACAGTAATCAACTGTCTCAAGATGATGTTGTATCCCTTCCTTCCATTCAGCGCCCAGCGCCTCCACGAATTCCTGGGGTTGGACGGCGCGGTTGAAAGCCTATCGTGGGACTTCGACGAGTTAGTCCAGGCGATTCGGCCGGGCAATCCGCTGCGTCAGCCGAGCCCTCTGTACACCAAATTCGACCCCCAGGTCGTGGACGACGAAGTCCAACGCTTGGGCGCCAGCGTGGCCTAGGGGGTAAGGTGCTCCAAGGCCTGGATGAGCGGACCGCCTCTATCTACGCTCCGATACGTCCCCAGCTAAGTCTGGTGGAGGAGCGGCTGGGAAGCCTGCGGGATACCACCCCCGATTACCTGGAGCCGCTGCTGGATCACGTGTTGGATTCAGGCGGCAAGCGCATCCGTTCCGCCATCACGTTGCTTGCCGCCGATTTCTACCCCCATGAGCCGGACAACCCCGTCATCATGGCCGCGGCGGTGGAGTTACTGCACCTGGCGACGCTGATCCATGACGATACCGTGGACGACTCGGACCTGCGCCGGGGCCGCCCTACGGTCAGCAGCCTTTGGGGTAAGCACGTGGCGGTGCTATTCGGGGACTTCTTATTCGCTACTTCCGCCACTTTTGTTTGCGACACCAACAACGTTCGGGTGATACGCCGATTCTCCGAAACAATCATGGAACTGGCCACCGGCGAGATGGCGGAATACTTCAACATCTTCAACCTGGAGCAGGCTCAGGAACGCTACCACGACCGCATCTACCGGAAAACCGCCTCGCTCTTCCGCACCGCCGGAGAAACCGGGTCCATCTTGGGCGGCGCGGCGGAACCTCAAATTCAAGCGATGTGCGACTATGGCTATAACATCGGCATGGCCTTCCAGATGGTGGACGACCTGCTGGACGTACAGGGTGACTCGACGAAACTGGGCAAGCCGGTGGGGACCGACCTGCTTCAGGGAATCCTGACTCTGCCCACCATCATGCTGATGGAGAGGTTCCCTGACGATAACCCCGTCAAGGCCCTGTTCAACGACCGGACCGAAGACGGCCACGTGCGGCGGGCCCTGGATATGATCAACAATTCGGGTATCGTCAAAGACTGTTACCAGATCATCAGAGAATTCTGCGACAAAGCCACCCAGTCGTTGGACATAATGCCCGACTGCGATGCCAGACGCTCCCTGTTGGCCCTCCCCGAATACATCCGCGACCGCAGCCGCTAGTTAGCCCGACGCGGTCTGCGAATCTCACCCGCTCCCTCCCAAACCACCTCTCCCCCCAAAACGGTACGCACAGCCCGGATCTCTTTTAGCTGGTCCGGGTCCGCGGTTAGAGGGTCGGTGTCCAGAAGAACCATGTCGGCCAGCATGCCGGGTTGGATGGTTCCCTTGCGGTGTCCGGACCCTTCCGATTTTGCTCCGGCGGATGTGTACATCCTTAATGCTTCGGCAACCGTTATCGTCTGTTCTTGGAACCCGTTAGGCGGGAGAGGATTGCCTCCACTGGTGCGCCGGGTGACCGCGCTGTAGATCGCGGGCCACGGATTGGCGTCTATCACCGGTGCATCGGACCCGAAGGCCAAGGGGATTCCGGACTTGGCCAAAGCGCCAACCGGATACAGGTCGGGAAGCATGGAGGCGTTGACCCTTTCCAGATAATCGTCCCCATTCCAGAAGATGAATCCCGGCTGAGTTACGACCAGGCAACCCGACTTGGCAAGCTCCGCAACAAGCTGGGGAGGGCATTCGGCGCAGTGCTCGATTCGGTCTACCGGTTGGATGGAGGTTTCGGATGCAGGTTTGGGGAGGGGTGCGGCGTCGCTTAAAGCCCGGACCGCGGCCTCGATGGCTTCCTGTTCGATGGCGTGAATCGCCACGGGGAATCCAGAACGATGGGCGTTGTCCACCATGCCGCCCAATGCCGCCAGGTTTGGCTCCAGTGCGCCGGTGGTCAGGGTCAGCATAATCTTGGCGTGCCCCAGCCTCAGTTGATCGCCGCCCGCGCCCCAGTTCAGCCCAGCGGACTGGAATTCGGCCAGGCGGGAAGCCCCGGCAAACATGGTCACGCGGCATTTCAGCGCGCCCGAGGCCTGTAGCTCCTGAAAAGTTCTCCACCGGTCCGGCCCGTTGTCTGGGCCCGCGTCTTGAACCGAGGTTATCCCGTAGCCCAGGAGCGTGTTGTTCAAACGGTGAACACCGTCTTGGAATGCAGCTTGGTCCCGCGACGCGCCCAGCCTTTGGCGTAAATAACCGGACATCTCGAATAAAAGACCGGAGGGTTGGCCGGTGTCCCCATCCCGGTGAATCACTCCTTCCACCGGGTCCGGGGTGGTTTCATTGATGCCGGCCAAATCCAGAGCTTGGCTGTTTAATACGGAGGCATGGCCGCTGCGGTGGTCCAGCCGTACCGGATGATTGGGCGCGGCACGGTCGAGGTCCCAGCGGGTCGGGTGCCGATTCTCCAAGAAGGACAGGTCGTCGTAACCAAAGCCGCGGATCCAGTGACCGGCCTCGGTGGTTTCCGCCCGGCATTTAATCGCCCATTCCAAGTCTTGGATGGACAAGACGGCCCTAGGGCTACAATCGATGCCTTGGAGGGAAGCTGCCTGGGCCAATAGGTGGCAGTGGGAATCCACGAACCCGGGTATCAGGGTCTTGCCGCCACAGTCGATGGTTTGGGTGGCCGGGGCGGCCAGTGCGGCAATTTCGCTGGAAGAGCCTACGGCGGCGATAATGTTGCCGCTTACCGCCACCGCCTGGGCGCCGGCCTGGTTGTGGTCCATGGTCAGCACCCGGGCGTTGAGCAGAAGCAGGCTGGGAGGGCCGGTCCCTTCTTGTTGACCTGATCTAGGCGCAAGATTCCGCATTGAACCGGCCCGCCTGAGCATGAGTTGGGGCTAGCTGGTTTTCAGCAGCCGGGCCTCCTCCATCTGCTCCAGCAACGCAGGAACCGGGTCCCTGTCTTGGAATACGTCGGCGTTGCCGTGGTCGGGAGCGTGGCCCGTGGGGTTGATGATCCAGACCGAGGCCTCCAGAGCGATTCCATTGGGGTCGGTGAAGTAGATAGAGTGGATTATCTTGTGGTCGATCACCGGGGTAACTTCCACGCCGGCGGCGGCCAAGCGGGATTGAAGCTCCAGCAAAGCATCTTCGCTCTCCACGTCGAAAGAAACGTGGTCGAACTGGAGTTGTCCCTTGGCGGGCTGTCCGGCAGGCTTGTGGAACTCCTCCACCATGCCCGGCCATTCGAAGAAAGCGATCGTGTTGCTGGGGCCGATCTCAAAAAAGTAGTGCCGGTAAGGATAGCCGCCGGGAATGTTGCCTACGGCCGCCACCAGGGGCATGCCCAATACGTCCCGGTAGAACCGGACGGTTTTCTCCATGTCGTTGGTGACCATGGCCAAATGATTTATTCCGCCGAATTTCATTTCGTTTTCCTCTCTTATCAACCGCGTCGTTTTAGTATATCACCAGTTATCGCGGCCTCACGGTTGCGGCTCAAAATTGCTTTACTGGTGCCGGCTTACGCCATGGGCAATGTCCTCAAACTGGATTTGATTGCGAGATGAATGATTGCCCAAGCAACAATATACACCGTGTTGCTTGCATTGTCAACTATTGCGCGGCGAATCGATTTTATTTAGAATGGGTACATGGCCTCACAATCAAGCCAAGAACAAATATCCGTATGGCGGTCCTTTCTGGAAGTTCACTCGGCGGTTATCAAGGCGTTGGAAAAGGAACTGATCGAGGACCAAAGCTTTTCCTTGACTTGGTATGACGTTCTGACCCACCTCTCCGAGGCGTCTGGAGCTCGGATGCAGCATCAAGCTTTGGCCGAATCCCTGCTTTTGAGCCGTAGCGGGGTCACCCGCCTGGTGGACCGCATGGCCGAGGCCGGACTGGTCTGCCGCGAATCTTCCCCTGAAGACCGCCGGGTGTCCTACGTGGTGATGACCCAACCCGGCCGGGACGCCCTTGACCGGGCATCCCCCGGGCATATGCACGGCATCGCCCAACACTTCGTCCGGTACCTGGAAGCCGGAGACGTGGCCCTTCTTCAAGGATTTTTCTCCCGGGTGTTGGATGGGGAGTCTGGGGGGTAACCGATTGAAAGCAGTGGTTTTCGATTGGGACCTAACACTGTGGAATAGCTGGGACCTTCATCTTCAGTTGATGCAAAGTACCGCCGATGCGCTGTCCTTGCCCCGGCCGTCTGGCGCCCAGGTTGCCGACGAATACCACCGGCCTTTTTTTCAGCACCTTACTTGGTTTTTTGGCGGCGATGAGCAACGAGTGGTCGATACCTACATGGGGTTTTACCATGAGAGTATGGCCACCGTGGGAGGGCTTTATCCCGGTGTGCCTGAGACCCTTGCAGCGCTGAAGGACCGGGGCTACCGGATAGCCTTATTCTCGGATAAGCGGCAGCAATTCGGAGAGCTTGAGGTTCAGCTCTCGGGGATCGGGCATCTGTTGGACTACACATTGTTTCTGGTGGACGGCAGGCCTTACAAGCCCGATCCCCATGGACTGCTCCACGTCCTCGATGCCCTTGGTGTGGCGAAAAACGAGGCGGTGTACGTTGGCGATGGGAGTCACGACTTGGAGTGCGCCCGCCGGGCCGGTGTCGCCGGCGGCGCCGCTCTTTGGGGGTCGTTGAACCGGGAAGACCTGCTTGATGGACATCCGGACCACAGTTGGGAGTCGATGGATCAGGTTTTGCTGAGCCTGGAGTAAGATTATCTTCGCCGAAAGCACTCATCG
>JAKUQE010000105.1 GCA_022450395.1 Dehalococcoidia bacterium
GGGTCCATTAATCCCCACCCTTTTTAGGAAGCCTTCGTAATCCAGGAGATCAGCTTCCGGGTTTCAATCCTTCGAAGTACCTTTTGGGATTGCCCTTCATCAGTTCGTCGATGACTGACTGCCCGACACCGGCCCTCTTCAGCCTTGGGATCACCGCCCGGGTCAACCACAGATATCCGTCGGGATTCTCTTCCCTGGTGGGAAATCCTGGCGACGCCAGCCGGGTGAGCACTATGTTCCAGTCGTGGGATAACATTAAGTTTCTCCCGAGGCCCTCGTCCAATAGGTCTTTTAGGTAGTCGGTTCTCTGCTGCCAAGACGGAAGGTTAGGACGACCGAAAGGATTGTTTATATCCCAGCCCAGCCAAACGCCCAACCTGGGTTGAGCAATCGTCACCTACACACATTTTAGCTTCAGGGATTGCTGTTTTGGAAGTCGACGATTGGATTCTTCGGCTTTCGAGCGCAGCTTGATCCGATTTATGGTGGAGGCGGGGGAGAGAGCCTGTCTCAGAACGGCAGCGTGGTGGCGTCGGGGGTGTCTGGGTTCTGGGAACGCTACCGAAGTAGATGAAGAAAGGTGGAGAGCCTAAGCCGAGATGCGCACTGGCCCATTCAGATGCTAGGCGCCCTCTGTGCGAGCGGTCTTTTACGGGTCTTCCAAACCCGCCACAACGTTCTCAGATTGAAGACCGTTGCCAGAAGCACAAACTCCGCTCGGATGTTGGCCAAGCCCCTAAGGAGGGACCGACGAGCACTTAGTTGTTCTTTCAGGATGCCGAAGATGGGCTCGATCAACTCCTTGCGCCGAGCATATAAGTGCTGGACTCTCTTGGTTGTCATCCAATGCCGGTGCTTTCGTACCCAACTCCGCCGACGTGTAGTTTGCGGAATACCGAGGGAAGACAAAGGTCGCTCCCTGGGGTACGGCGCAATCCAGCCCCGGCACGCTGTTCAACCGGGCCGCCACCACGGACCTGAGGGTCTCACAGCTAAGACCCCAACCCTCGATGTGGTTCTGGGGGCCGTCCAGCGCCGCTATCCCCGCAGCCTGGACAAAGGGCGAAACGAAACTGGCCGTGTGTTCGTGCACCTTCCGCAGCGGTTCCAACAGTTGTTTGGGGCCCACGATGCAGCCTAACCGCCAGCCAGACATGGCATAAGCCTTGGTGAAGGTATAACTGGTAAGGGTTCGCTCCCACATCCCAGGGAAGGTGGCTAGGGTCACGTGACGTTGCTCACCATACATGAAATATTCGTATGTTTCGTCGCAGACCACCAACAGGTCGTGTTCTATGGCGACTTGGGCCACGTCCTGTAGTTCCTGGACGGAGTAAATTGGGGTTGTTGATGATTCCCACTGAGATCAAACGGGCGTTGGATAATGGGATCACCCAAGAGGAGATCATAGAGATCAGCACCACCCTGGCCTTTTTCATCGGCTGGAAGGCCGCTTCGGAGGCCGTCCAGGGTATTATTCAGGTATTCCGCGATCTATAGACAACTTATACTCTATTTCCTCATACTTGTGGGCCACAAGCCCGAAATTCATCATTAACCCGATTCGGGCCTGAAACTCCGTGCCTTGACAATCTAAGGTACTTCGGCTACTTTGCTTCCATCAATTAAGGGAGGTGCGTAATGGCGGACGCCAATAACCACAATCATGGCAATGAAATCATCGAGAAGCTGGACATCAGGATCGAGTACTGCGTTCCTTGAGGGCACGCTATGAGGGCCGCTTGGATAGCGGGCGAAATCCTGGAACGATTTCCCAATGACATCAAGTCTTTCAATCTGGTTCCCGGCGGGCACGGACAACTGGACCTCTTCTTCAACGAGGAGTTGGTGTACTCCCATCAGCAAAGGATCCATATCAGCGATCCTGGCGCACGGTTCCTTGACGCCCGAGAGGTAGGACAGATGGTCAAGGACTGGAGGGCCAAAATCGGTCGTCCTGTCACCGAGAGTGTGGGGAGCCGGGCCGATATTTCCGAAGACGAGTTGGGCCTGAATCCCAATGATCCCCAACTCGCGCGAAAGGGGCCTTCGGTTCCTGGCGGGCCATCAAGCTAGCAGCCGCCTGAGAACCGAAAGCAGCCTATTCCAATAGCCGAAAAGGAGACAATTTGCCCTGAAGCCACTCAGGGTTTCCGAGCAGAGAAAGAGCAATCCGCCAGACGTATCCTGAATGCGTCTGGCGGATTGCTCTTATGATCTGTAGCCAGGAGTTGGGCCGCAAGGCCTCCTGCAGCGTCAACCCTGATTTAGGCGAGTCGACCTCGCTGGAGACCTATCCATTGGTAAACACGCCGGGCTGGTTGCCGGTTACGGAGTTGCCCGGATACTAATCGGCGCGAGAGTCGGTGGAGGCGATTCTTGCCGTATTTGCTAGCACTGACGGGGATCAACAAAAGGGGCTCCATCCTACACCCGTTGGTCAACAGGGGTTGTCGGCTCCCAAGTTTGGTGTGCTCCAGATACACTGGTTACGCGTATGCAGCTTTAGATATGATGAAATGTACTACCAAGTTGACGGGTGAGCCTGTTAATTCGCCCCTCAACAACACACTTAAGGGTTTCCCAGAGGTCCCCTATTAGGTGGATTTGGAAGCCTTCTGTGCCTCCAAATTCCTTCGCACGTCCGCTTCAAGCCCTCCCACCTCGATCATCCGCACCATGTCCTCGGGAGTTGGGATCCCTTGGATAATCTCTTCGGTGGTCAAGTTTTTCACCACGCCGCTCTTGAAATCCACCTCCAGTAGGTCCCAGCGGCTTACCTTCTGGGAGATCCCGGGGCACGTGAGCACCAGAGGATAGGCGTTATTTGCCGCACCGGCTGGATACCCCAAGGTAAAGGAGTCTGCGATTATTCCTCCAATCCCAAGGGCCTTCATGGTGATGTTCACCCCAGCGTGGACTCGGGCATACCCGTAGTTGCTTTTTCCAACAAAGAAGTCCCCCGGCTGGACCTTCTCTGCGAAGCCGGACTCATAGTCCTTCATGGCTAGGCCCTTCAGTATCTCCGGGTCCTCCACCGTTAGGTTGTCCGCCCCCATGAGGTCATCGGGGACGAAGTTTTCCTCGAAAATCCAGGCTACCCGTCCTTGTCTAACCCAATCAGCCATCTCTTGGCTCCTCCTACAGATAGTCCCGCGGGCGCAACGCAGTGCGCCGACGCACTTGACGTCGAAGTCGCCGAGCAGTTCGTCTTCGTTGACTGTGTCGATGGGGCCAACTGCTCCAGGTGACCCACCGGGCAGCGAGGCGCTACTGACCAGGATGTCCAAGCCCCCAGGCTGGCCGCCTCAGCTATGACGCGGTCGACCTGCTCACGGGATGTCACATCCAAGCCCATGGGGATATAACCCCTGGGTCTCGTCTCTGGCCGGTAAAGCCTTGGCGGGCAGCCAGCTACTCTAAATGCCGGAGCTTGGGGTCCAGGGCATCCCTGAGCCAGTCGCCGAACAGATTAAGGGACAGCACCGTGAGAAAGATTGCTATGCCGGGAATCGCGGAGATCCACCAGGCAACCGCGATCCTGTCTCTACCCTCGGCCAACATGGAGCCCCAGGCGGGGGTAGGAGACGGCACTCCAGCGCCCAGGAAACTCAGGGCAGCTTCCAAAAGGATAATCACGCCCACCAGCAACGTGGCTACCACTATCACGCTATTGGCGACGCCCGGAAGAATGTGAACGAACATTATACGCAGGGTGGAGGCCCCGGCCACTTGGGCCAGGGCCACGTAATCCATGTCCTTGACCCGCAACACTTCTCCCCGGGTGACCCGCGAGAAGAGCGGCCATATCGCTATCGCCAATATAACGATAATAAGCTGAAAGGACGAACCCAAGGACACCACTAGGACCAGCGCGATCAAGATAATGGGCAATGCCAATATGATGTCAACTGCGCGCATGATCAACTCGTCTATCCAGCCGCCGTACCAGCCAGCCACCAAGCCGGCCGTAACACCTATCGAACCGCCTACCAGCAGTGTCAACACCGCCATGATCAGGGAAATGCGGGCACCGTAGATGATGCGCGTCAAGATGTCACGGCCCAAGTGGTCCGTACCCAGCAGATATTTGGTACTACCTCCCGCCCGGGTAACTATCCCCAACTCGCCACCCACGACGGCATCCTCTTGTATCTTCCTGGCATCGTCGAGGGTGATCTGCCTGTGCCCCGCCCCAATGTCCAATTGCCCCTCTACCACCACCTTCAGGGAAATCTGCTCTCCGCCCCAGACTGGCGGCACCAGCCTGTCTCTGAGATCGCTTCTTGTGGGGTGGTGAGGGGCGATCCAAGGGGCGGTGATACCAGCTACCACAACCGCCGTCAGGACAATGACCGGTATTATCAGAACCGGCCTCCTCCTGCCTAAGATGGCCTTGGCTAGCCTCCCGTAGACGATCGCCCTGAAGATACGCTCCCAAGGCCGCCTAGGCAGTGTAAGATCAGTACTTTCAGCCATGTGCCATCTCCCGGCCTCTCTTATGCAAAGCGAATCCTGGGGTCGATGTAGGCATAGAGTATGTCAACCGCCAAGGCGACCCCCACATACCCCAAGGTGAACACGATTGTTAACCCCTGAAGCAACGGATAGTCAGAGGTGTACAGGGCTTGGATCGCTAGCTGGCCCATGCCGGGCCAGGCGAAAACCAATTCCGTTGTTATGGAGCCGGTTAAGATGGCGGGCATGGAAACGCCGGCTAAGGTCAGCGGTGGAATCAAGGCGTTGCGAAATGCATGTTTCCAGATCAAAGACCTAGTCGACACCCCCTTGGCCTTGGCTAGCTTTATATACTCCGTGTCCAACACGTCCAGCATGGCGGAGCGCATGAGCCGCAGGCTGCCCGCTAGGAACCCCCCCCAGGCCAAAGTGACCATGGGAAGAATGATGCTATTCCACCCCTCGCGGCCGGAAGGAGGTACCCATCCCAACTTTACGGCGAAAAAGAACATGAACATGATGCCCAGCCAGAAGGAAGGCGCAGCTTGCCCTACCATGGCTATCACCCTGCCCAGTTGGTCCACGGCAGTCCCGCGCATGACTGCGGACAGCACGCCCAGGGGAATTCCCACCACCAAGGCCAGCAAGAAGGCCCCTCCACCGAGTTGGACGGTAGGCCATATACGGCCCGCGATAGCGGTCATGACGGGTTCTTGGAGTTTGATAGATTCGCCGAAGTCTCCCCGCAGCACATCCTTCATGAAGAGGCCGTATTGGTAATAGGTAGGCTTGTCCAACCCCAACTCCACGCCCATCCGCTCCCATTGCTCTCGGGAAGCGTTCTCGTCGAGAAGCAGAACCCTGGGGTCTCCGGTTATACGCGCCATGATGAAGATAATCATCGATACGGCAATCAGGGTAACTATGATCATCACGAACCGCCGCATCAGGAACCTTTGCATGTCAGCGCACCGCCATCAAATATCGAGCCCGCCTTGATATGGGCCTACCGCGTTCTGGTGATTATCTCCCTAGCAATTCCCAGAAATAGGACCGCCGCATTCGCCGCAAAGGTGGCCCCAAAGGCCGCGTAGGAAAAAATCCCGACCTCAGAGGTGGCGCAGCACTCAATCTCCCTGTTTGCTCCATACTCATATCCAGCCCAGGCACCACCTACGCCCATTAGAAGAGCCACCAGGGTGGTAAGTATGAGAATCGAACGCGCGTTGCCTTCAAGTTGCAACCAAGCCAGGCTCGCCCCAAGGCCGGCCCCTAGGCCCGCTCCGATAAAAAGCATGGCTTCCAGCGTGGTCTTAGAGACCGCTCCTGAGGCGACGTATACGAATACGCCTGCCCCCACCCCAACCATGCTGAACACCAAGGCAAATAGGATTCCTAGTCCAGCGCGCCCAGCAATGATCAGGATAACTGCTCTCAAGCTAACCCCGCTGCTTGGAGCTAACGCGGTCTACTTTTGCCAGCCCCTCTATCTACTGTTGTTGGGCGCCCACTCGAAGGAGGTTAATTGCCGTGTTTCCGAGAAGTTCATATGCTCGAACCAGGGGGCCGTCCTGGCGCTCATAGGCCAAACCAGGTTTTGGGCGAAGAGCCCAACGGCCAGGGCGTTTTCGTACGTGAATCTAGCGGCCTCCACCTCCACTGCATACCGCTCGTCCTCGTCGACGATGCCCGCAGCTTTATCCATCAACTCTTCCAAGATCGGGTGGTCAACCCCAAAGTTCCATGCGTTTCCAGCTCGGAATGCGATTGCCCAACGGTCAAGGGGGTCGACTGCGACGTGTTGGTGGCTGTATACCTGATTGTAGGTGCGATTTACTATTTGCGGACGGATAGTAGCGTAGGTCATGTTCTGCTGTTTGGCCTTGACGCCTATCAACTCCCACATCTGCCCGATGGCCTCACTCACCTCAGGATAATTGTATCCACTGACGGGCGTGATATCCAGGGTAAAGCCATCGGGATAGCCGGCCTCCGCCAGGAGTTCCCTGGCTTTGTCCGGGTTGAACTCCCACTGCCTCAGCTCAGGAGGAAGCTTGTGGACATTGGCGGCCCAAGCTAACACGGGGTCGGGCTGAGCCTCGCCTAGAAGGAGGGTGTCCACTATCAACTGGCGGTCGATGGCGATGGACAGGGCCGTGCGGACCTTGGCGGCTGTCTTCCACTCTTCGGATTCGGGGTCAGCGTTGCCGGATATCCAGGGCAGCGAAGGATCGTAGCCGGGGGCCCTCTCTTTATGCTCCGGGGTGCCCAAACCCACATACCAGTTGCCATAGAAGCTAAGGGCTACCGCGGTGCCGCCCGGCACCCTCATCAGAGTGGCGCCTTCCGTCTGCTCGACTGCGGGTATGGAGTCCAAGTTCATCTCCATGGAGTCCAGCAGGCCCGTCTGGAAATTGGCTATCCGAGTGGACTCTTCGGGTATGTGGCGCCAATCCAACTCGGCCCATTCGGGGGTCTTGCGCCAGTGGGGGTCCACCGCCGACCATCTGGTGAATACGCCGGCTTCGTGCTCTTCAAACGACCAAGGCCCTGTGGCCGCGACGTCTTTGGTCGCCACCTCTTCTCCCACATCCGCTATCTGCTTCTTGCTAAAGACACTTATGTGGGGGAAAGAGAGAGTACTCAACGTATCATACTGAGGTACACCGGTGTCCACCTCAATGGTGTAGTCATCAATGGCTTTGGTACGCCCCTCTGGGATACCCCAGATCCTCAGGATGTTCGACCTGTAGGCCACCTTGGAATTCTCACTTCCAATCCGCTCCATGCTCCAGATGACATCTTCGGCGGTCATCTCCCCGTAGCCTTTGTGGAATTGGACGCCCTCCTCGAGCTTGAACGTCCAAGTCACTCCATCGGCTGCGACGTCCCACTCTTTCATCAGCCTCGGTATGAGTGTCCCTTCCGCGTTTCTGGACATGAGATTTTCACCGCCGGTGAATCCGTGGAAGAAATATCCAGCACCTTGTGTAAGGGTAGGGAAGACGTTGTAGGGAAACAGGTCTTTCCTGGCGTAATTAAAGGTGCCGCTGGGCCCTGATGGCGCTTTCACCACCGGTGCGGTTGTAGCCACCGCCGCGGCAGTGGGCACGGCCGTTGTACCCGGCGCTTTCGACTCAGCTTTCGGCGCAGCTGCTTTCGGCGCAGCTGCTTGAGGTGCCTCCGTTGCCGACGATCCGCACGCTACTAGAACCAGTAGCGATAGCATCAAGGACGAAAATAGAATGAAACTAGGCTTTTTGAACCGATCGAACATAATCTCCGAACCTCCGAACTTCAAAACGGCTAAGACCCTGTAGTCGCCCTTCGGCATCATGAACCAATTTTTAGTAATCGATTAGATTACCTGTTTACCGATGCGAAAAAGTTCCCGCTAAGATATTTACTTTATATCCATATAAGAGATATCAATATTTGAATTGATTCTTCTGTGATTCGTATATGGTGATAGGGAATATAGTCTATCGCGTTTGGTGACGTCAACCATCGATTTTGACTTATCTGGCTAATCGATGCTGCTCGGCAAAGTTGAATTTGCCGATTTCCGATGAAATCTCATTCGCTCAACTACTGGAAAACCGTCGTGAAAAGTCGTGCACGACTTCACGGCAAGTCGTGAGAAGTGGTGAACTTCTGGATGGCGTATTTGTGGGAATCTGAAACGTAGACGCTACCGTTGGACCCTGCGGGGCTCTTCAGACGTTGACGCGGGAGATCATAATCCCCGAGACCACCCTGGTGGCCGCCATAGCCAAGAAGACTATCGGCCAGGGGCTGCCGGCCATGTCCAGCACGGCGGCGAAGATCAGGGCCTGGGCCCCAGCGTAGGCATACCCATGGGCGTCCAGTAGGCCCGAAGCGGTCCCGGACATATGCCGCCCCGCGATGTCCACAGCTATCGTGGTTATTAAGGACACGCCCATGGACAGTCCACCGATCAGCAGCAATATAGCGCCCAAAGTAACGTTTGCCGGCGGGACCAGGGCGATGGCCACCAGCACCAAGGCGCTGGCGGTGCAGGAAAAGATAACCATGGGACGGCGGCGGCTGCCCAGATAACGGTCCGAGATGATTCCAGCGACCGGCCGGGCGATTAGGTAGCCAATGGGCAGCAAGATCGTTAGCAGAATGGTGGACTCGATGGAGAGTCCGCCCTCTTCGAAATAATAGATGGGCACCCAGGTGGTCAGACCATAGCGGACCACATTCTCCAGTCCTTTCACGTGGCTGGCCAGCAGGAACTTGGGGTTGGACAACAGTTCTTTATAGGGACCAAAGCCCTTGAAACGCTCTGGGTCCAAGGATTCGGGAGCGGCCGAGACCTCGTCTTCCTCCACGTATTCGGGCAGGTCAACGTCGGAGGGCCGGTCCCTGGCGAGGAAGTAGAAGGCGATGCCAAGCACGACGATTATCAACGGGGGATAGCGAAAGGCCGCCCGCCAGCCCCACTCCGCGCCCACGTAGCCGGAGACCCACCACATCATCACCATGGCTCCCCCCGACGCCGTGCCCACGATGCCCATAGCCAAGCCCCGCTGCCGGCGGGGCCACCACTGGGAAACCATGCTGATCCCAGGGGACCAACAGGCGGCGTTAACGAACCCGGCGATGCCCCACGGTATAGCCATGGTCACCGCCGAGGTGGCAAAGCTGGTGATAATGTTGAAAACGGTGGTGAGGATTGCGCCAACCAGCACCCACAGGCGCAGGCCGTAGGTCTCGGCCAGCCGGCCGTGGACCAAGTCGCCAAGGCCAAAACCCCAGAGGAGCAGGGCGTTTACCAGACCGATCTCAAAGTTGCTGAGCGCCAGGTCTTCCTTGACCAAGGGAGCCACGGGCCAGAAGTTGAAACGGCCCAGGTAGAGGAAAAGGTAGAAGCCGGCGAAAGCAAGCAGTATCCGCCACTTGAATATGTGGTAACTGCGGGGAAGGTCTTCGTAGCGTGCTGTGTTGGCGCTGCTCATTCGGATGCCACCGCAACGGTAGCCGGTTGGATGAACTGACCGTCGCCAGTGCCCTCCGTGCCCCATTTGCTAACGAACACACCTTCGGAGGTGAACTTCTGGATGCGGTGGTTGAACCAGTCTGAAACGTAAACGCTGCCGTCAGATGCCACCGCGACGGCAGCAGGACGGTTGAATTCCCCGTCTCCCTCTCCAGGCGTTCCCCATTTGGTAACGAACACGCCTTCGGATGTGAACTTCTGGATGCGGTGCTGGAATGGGTCTGTAACGTAGACGCTGCCGTCGGATGCCGCCGCGACACCCCCCGCGGAGTCGAACTCCCCATCGCCCGTGCCCTGGCCACCACCGGCCAGGGTCTCTAAGACTTCGTATCTACCTAATCGTTGCAGCATCGTTGTTGGGGATTATATAGGGTGGGGGTGCTTATAAGCCGAATCTAGGTCGTCCACACAGGTAATACTTGTGTTGAGACTTGGAGTCTTACGGTGTTGTCGACTTCCTTACGGCTTCTCGGCGGTATCGCGGGATTTTTGGGACTTCTACATGGAGAAAACCCGGGTAAGTCATCGACTTCCAACGTGAAAAGTCGTGCACGACTTCACGGCAAGTCGTGAGAAGTCCTGAGGAAACCGTGTAAAAGTCGGGGAGAACCCGTGACGTCCCGTATACGGGTTACCGTGAAAACCGTAGAGAACCGTGGGAAAGCCGTGTAGTTAGTCGGTGTAAACCGTAAAGAAACCGTGAAAAAGTCAGGGAGAACCCGTGACGTGCCGTATACGGGTTCCCGTAAAAACCGTGAATCAACCGTACACGGGTCATTGCAGAACCATGCCGCCGACCACGGAACGCTTGTTGTGGTCGGATCACAAGTCCCAGGACTTTCTCGGGGAAGCGACCACTACTTCACGACTTACCCTCGGTTTACTGAATCTCCCGCCAGTACTGCTATGGACACCCTGGTACGAGGGTGTTCTATCCTGAGACCCAGCCATCCAACAGTTCACCGATCTGTATGCTGATCGATCGGGCTGTTTCTACGTCTCCCGAGTCAAGGGCCGCACGGTGACCACGGCGTAGGTCTCTTAACCCGGCGTCACGGTTGAAGATGGCCTCCACGAAGGGCTTGTGGTCCGGTCCGTACCTGGTGGCCTGGCGAGTGAAGGTCACCCTATCCCCGTCCGCTATCTCTTTAGCCTGAATTTCGAACTCCAACTCGGCTTGGTACGCGGCAACGGCGGCGGCGAATTCCTTCGGGTAGCTCCACAGCAGAGTGACCCAGGGTTGCCCGAAAGGGTCATCCCCCTCTTCCCGGGGTCGAGCTTCCAGTACCCACCCCATCTCACCTTTAGAAGTCAGATCCCGCACCTTCCTGGCCAATGTTTTAGACACCCTGACCGGGCCATCGCCCTCGGTCACTGCAAACACGCTGGCGCCCGGCTTGAGAAAATGCTCCACCAATGACCGGAGCCTGTCAGGCGTGTTCCGGATGGGATCCAAGCGCAACCTTCTCAGCTTCTTGACCTCTTCGGTGTTCCAGGTCATCCCATCCATCTGCCGTACCCTCTCGTCTTCGCCTGTAATCGCCCATATTTGACCGGGTTCGCCCGTCTACCGTCACTCTGGCAACCCCGTGATTCAATCATAGAGACCATTTCGCGTAGCACCAAGAGAACGCCACCGCCGCTATCTGAGGTGCGGTGAAGGAGATTGGCAAGCCTGTCAGTATGGATGAACGTGACGTACATGGTGAGGGTAGAGCGCATAACAGACCTTCTGGTGTGCAGTCTACCGGTCTGGCCAAGGCCCTGGTCGATATGCTGCGATCGGCCCTGTCATGGGAAGATGCTCACGGTATCCAGGGTGACCTGGATAAAAACGATAAAGAGGTGACCGGTTCACGGAACTCCGATGTATCATGTCCATCCCGGTGTGATCTGCCACCGGACAAAGATGCCAGGGTTGGCCAGGGAGATGATGGTGATGGCGTACAGGGACCGGCAATTGACGTTTGATGACCTTCGCGGCCTTAGGGCTGAAGGCTACATAAGGGATTCGACCCTTGACCAGAAGGACGGCTTCGGCCCGGAGATCCAACGCCACAACATCGAACGGTTCTCCGAGAGTTACGGGATCGTACTGGGTGACCGGTGGTACACCGAGTTTCTGTCGGGCCGGTCTTCGAGAAACCGAAGCCAGTTTCAACAATTCTTGGAAGATGCCCGTCTGGACTTATTCGACGTCCTCTTGGTTGACCACACCAGCCGGTTCGGCCGGAACCAGGCCGAGTGCATCCGTCATAAAGAAGAACTGCGAAGTCTGGGTAAGGTTGTGGTCTTCGTTTCACAGGGGATCATCAGTGGCAGCGACCGCGACTTCCTAAATGAACGGATCAACGAGACGATGGACGAGCAATACAGCCGCAACCTCTCTCGCTACGTTTCTGCCGGTCTGGCGGAGAAGTCGGAGCACGGCTATGCGGTGGGGCCTCCACCGCTGGGTTACCAGAGCGAGATATTGGCAGGCCGGAAGGGAGAGCGGAAGGTGCCGAACCCTGAAACCATGCCCGCCCTGATCATGGCCCTAGGGGACTACGCCACGGGCCAACACTCATTTCGGGATGTGGCAGACCGGCTAAACGCCCAGGGATGCCGGACTCGAACTGGACGTCCATTTACTCGTGCCAGTATCCGCGATGTGCTAGGCAACCGGTTTTACGATGGAAAGGTGACCTACCACGAAGGGTTACCCGACGAGATGGTGACAGACGGGTCTCATGAGATACCTCAAGAGGTAAAAGACCTCTGGGCCAAATGCCAAGATATCAAATCATCCCGCCGTAACACCACGGCGGGGCACCCAAGGGGACCCTCTCGGTCTTTCCCGTTCTCCAGGGTCCTCGCATGTCATCAGTGTGGCAGCCCGTACTACGGTGAGTCGGTGCGCAAGGCTGACCAAGCGACTCTGCGTCTGTCTCACGACCGGAGGGGACCAGAAAGAGATTGCCACTCCAGGCCGAGGTCTCAATCGGTGACGGCGGTGGTACACCAGCTGGGCGATAGAGTCATGCCATATTTGAAGCTAGATTCAACTTGGAAGACTCGGGTCACTACCGCCCTGAAGCGGCAAGCACCTCAAACTCAAGATCAGAGTCAGCAGAAGCGATTGATCGGGGCATTGGAGAATC
>JAKUQE010000106.1 GCA_022450395.1 Dehalococcoidia bacterium
TCGCCCGGGCCGATCGGATGCGGGAAGAGACAGGTTCCGCTGTTACGGTCCAGGAGCCCCCTGGGGCCTGGCACGGAGCGGTGATGGGGGTCCTGGCGCAACAGGGGAGGGCCAAGCTCCCCCTGGTCACATCGCCCTCGATCGGCAGCTTTGGATTGTGGGTGGAGCAACTCATCGCGGAAAGCACCGGCAAGGAAGGACTGGGCATCATTCCGGTGGCGGGAGAGCCATTGGCGTCCCCGAACCATTATGGCGGCGACCGCCTTTTCGTCTACCTGCGTCTGGATGGCGACGACAACGATGAATCCGACAGAGCGGTACAAGCCATCCAGGAGTCGGAACAACCATTGGTGCGATTGAACCTAAGGGACAAGTACGACGTGGGCGCCGAGTTTTTCCGTTGGGAAATGGCTACGGCCGTCGCCGGCTCCATCTTGGGCATAAATCCCTTTGACCAGCCCAACGTGCAAACGGCTAAGGACATGACCGACAGTGTATTGGGCCAGTTTGAAAGGTCAGGCGAGCTTCCGCCGATGGAGGCGTCATCCTCTTTGGGCGATCTGCTGTCCCAGGCCGGACCGGGCGACTACCTGGTTATTATGGCCTACATCCGGCAGACTCCCCAAGTCGATCAAGCCTTGGACGACCTGCGGCGTAAGGTGACCGAGAGGCATGGCATCGCGACAACCATGGGATACGGTCCTCGTTTTCTGCACTCCACCGGCCAACTCCACAAGGGCGGTCCAGGGTCCGGACTATTCTTGCAGCTCACCGGGGAACACGCCCACGATCTAACGATTCCCGGCGCCCCTTACACCTTCGGCGTGCTGGCAGACGGTCAGGCCGTGGGAGACTTGCAGGCGCTGCTGGCTTCGCAACGCCGGGCCGTCCGGGTTGATCTGGGAACGAACCCGGAAGCCGCCATCCAAGGGATGGCCGGCGAAGTGGCCTGACATATGACGCCGGTCAATTTGTGACCCTATACGGTTACGACGATTGGCGCGGATTATACGCGGGGGGTTGAGTAGTGATCAGTGCAATCATATTCGACCTGGACGGCACGCTGGTGCAGTCAGAGAAGCTGAAGGCCCAGTCCTACGCTATCGCTGTGCAACGGATGTGGGGCTTACCGGAACCCGAGCTCCGAGCCATTGAGGCGTACCGGGAAATCGTCGGGTCAGCTCGTGAAGTTGCGACCCGTCACATCATCGAGAGTTTAGATCTAGAATCCGAGCTGGGGCCATTGATGGCGGAACATGGCGCAAGCGAACCTTGGGAAGTGCTGGCGGGGATGCGGACGGAGATTTACAACAACATGGTAGAGGACCCCCAAGTCCTTCGAGACAACCAATGGCCTCATACCATCGGACGGTTGCGAGTAGCCCGTGAAACCTTTTGCCGGACCGCCTTGGCAACCATGTCCTACCGCAAAGAGGCGTTGCATGTGTTGAGGTCGTTGGAGATTGAGGACTCCTTGGACGAGGTATTAACTCGCGAGGACGTGCAAAATCCCAAACCAGACCCGGAGATCTACTTGCTGGCCGCGAAGAAGCTTAAGGTCCAGCCTCAAGATTGTCTGGTGCTGGAAGATTCGCCCAACGGGGTGCAGGCCGGGGTCGCCGCGGGCATGAACGTGATCGCGGTGGCGACGCCTTTCACCATCGCGGGTCTCCATTCCAGCCAGGTGTTGGAACACGCTTGGATGGTCCACGACCCCGAAATGCTGCTTGACGTGGTGGAAGAAAGAATCGCGGCGCACAACCGGGAATCGCACTGAAAAATCGCCGTTAAGGCTGCCGTTTAAAGTAAATCACAAGATAGGGGGAACAACATGGAGATTGGCATGATCGGCCTGGGACGAATGGGCGGGAACATGGTGCAACGGTTGCTGAACGGCGGGCACCGTGTGGTGACCTACGACCGGAGCGCCGAAGCGGTTGCCGCCAGCCAGTCTCAGGGCGCGGTTGGCGCGTCCTCTGTCGAGGAACTGGTCGGTTTCCTGTCCGCCCCCAAGGCTGTTTGGGTGATGGTGCCCTTCGGTCAACCAACCGAGGATACTATCGATAGCCTCATACCCTTCCTCTCAGCCGGGGATACGGTACTGGACGGTGGCAACGCCAACTACAAGGACAGTATGAGGCGGGCGGAGAAGCTAGCCGGCCATGGCATAGACTTCATGGACGTGGGCACCAGCGGCGGCATCTGGGGGCTGGTCGAAGGCTACGCCTTGATGATTGGTGGAAAAAAGGAAGTGTTTCAACGACTGGAACCCATATTCCAGACACTAGCTCCAGCCAAGGACCAGGGCCTGAGCCACGTCGGACCCTCGGGGGCCGGCCATTTTGTGAAGATGATACATAACGGAGTCGAGTACGGCATGATGCAGGCTTATGCCGAGGGCTTCGAAATCATGGAAGCCAAGAAGGAGTTTAACTTGGACCTTGGCCAGATCGCCGAAGGCTGGCGCTACGGAAGTGTAGTGCGCTCCTGGCTTCTCGACCTGGCCGCCGCGGCGCTGGATGAGGACCCCAAACTCGAAAACCTGGAAGCTTACGTCGAGGATTCCGGAGAGGGCCGCTGGACCGTCCAGGAATCCATAGACCTGGCCGTGCCTGCTCCGGTCATAACTCTGTCGCTGCAGCAGCGCTTCCGCTCTCGCCAGGACAGCCCCTTTGGCGCCAAGATGCTGGCCGCCTTGCGCAACCAATTTGGGGGCCATGCGGTGCGGCCTTCCGCTTCGACAGACTCAGGACAGGCCCAGAACAGTTCCGAAGGGGGGACAGACTGATGGCCGGCCAGCCCACAACCATCGTGATCTTCGGCGCCACCGGTGACCTCACCCGGAGAAAGTTGATCCCGGCGCTGTTCCAGTTGGCATGCAAAGGACGATTGCCCGATCCGTTGCGCATCGTTGGCTTTGGCCGCCGGGATTACTCTGACGACCGGTTTCGGGAGTTCATGGGAGAAGGCGTCCAGGAATTTGGCCAATTCGCGGGACGCACCGGCGAATGGGACACGTTTTCCAGAAGCATCTCCTATTTCAAGGGCGATTTGGAAACACCGGATGACTATGTTCGGCTCAAGCAAACATTGGAGGACTCTGAAGGCAGCGGTGGCGGGCACCGGCTGTTCTACCTATCCATTTCTCCCAGGTATTTCGGAAGCGCGATAGCCAACCTGGGCAGTTCTGGTTTAGGGAGAGATGAGGGAGGATGGCGCCGGGTGGTGATCGAAAAACCCTTTGGACATGACCTGGAGTCCGCTCAGTCCTTGAACCGGGCGGTGCATAACGTATTCGATGAAGAACAGGTATACCGGATAGACCATTACCTGGGTAAGGAGACGGTTCAGAATATCTTGGTGTTCAGATTTGGCAACCGGATATTCGAGCCCATCTGGAACAGGGAGCACGTGGATAACGTGCAGATCACCGCGGCGGAAACTGTTTCGGTCGGTGACCGGGCCGGATACTACGACCAATCAGGGGTCGTCCGCGACATGGTGCAGAACCACCTGCTCCAATTGCTTACCATGGTCGCCATGGAGCCTCCCAGCACGATGGACGCCGAATCTCTCCGAAACCATAAGGTGGACGTGCTCCGGGCGATCCGCCGGTGGACGCCCGAGGAAAGGGCGCTAAACACCACCCTGGGCCAGTACCGGGGATACCAAGACGAAAATGGCGTCGCTCCGGGCTCGGACACCCCGACCTACGCCGCGTTGCGGCTGTTCGTAGACAACTGGCGTTGGCAGGGAGTGCCTTTCTACCTGCGGACCGGAAAATCCATGGCAGACAAGGCAACCGAGATCGTAGTTCAGTTCCGGCGTCCGCCTCACATGATGTTTTCCGGGGCGCAGGATCAAGAAAACAGCCCCAACATGCTCTCCATGAGTCTTCAGCCGGATGAAGGTGTTCACCTGAAGTTTGGCGTTAAGGTGCCGGACCAAGGCATGGCCATGGTGTCGAAAGACATGTCGTTTCACTATGATTCCGCTTTCAAAGACCAGGCCATTCCAGAAGCCTACGAGCGGCTGCTTCAGGACTCCCTGGAGGGTGACGCTTCGCTATTCATCCGAAGCGACCACATCGAGGAGGCGTGGCGCATAGTCGCCCCGTTGCTGGAGGATCAGGAAGGCCCGGGCACGCTCCGTCCTCAATCCTACGAGCCGGGGTCATGGGGGCCGGCGGCGGCCGACGGACTTCTGTCCCAGCTTGGACATAAGTGGCTCGGAGTCGGTACCGATGGGGACAGACATGGCTGAGATTCAGTGGCCGCGATGGCGTTAATACCATGCGGGGACTTGGGGACATCGTAGACATCCCGTTTATCACCACGGATCAGATGCGCGAAGTAGACCGGGCGATGGTCGAGGACTACGGGATATTCCCTGCTCCAGATGATGGAAAACGCTGGCCGCAATCTCGCTCAGCTAGCTCGCAGCCGCTTTTTGCAGGGTGATCCCACCGAGCGCCGCGTCCTGGTGCTGGCCGGCAAGGGAGGCAACGGTGGCGGCGGCATGGTCTGCGCCCGCCGTCTCCACAATTGGGGAGCGGAGGTGCAGTTGTGGACGACTGCACCGGGCGAGGAACTGGCGGGAGTGCCGCTGCATCAACTCGGCATTCTTGAGCGTATGGGGGTCCCCACCATTTCCGCAGGCGAATCGTCAACGCTGCCACCCGCGGACCTTTTGGTAGATGCCCTGATCGGTTACAGCCTGACCGGGCCGCCCAGGGGCTTGGCGGCCAACCTCATCGACGCTGCCAACAACCATGGAGCGCCCATCCTGTCCCTAGACGTGCCCAGCGGCGTAGATTCGGCCACGGGAGCGGCCACAGGGTCAGTTATTCGGGCGACGGCTACTTTGACACTGGCCATGCCGAAGGTAGGATTCCAAACTGAATCGGCTAGACGGCACATCGGAGAACTGTACCTGGCAGATATCAGCGTACCGCGGGAACTTTACACCAAGCCCCCTCTAAATCTCGAGGTCCCAAACGTCTTCGCCGAGGATGACATCGTCCGGCTGTGGTGATTTTCGCTTAGTTAGTCCTACGTTGCTGTTACGATATGCCCACGAATCTTCCCGGTAACCGCACCGCCGCCAAAGCGCGCCGCGATAGCTTTTGTTGCTTCATTGGTCACATGGTCAAGTAGGCTGGCGTCCCGGGATTCGATCTCGTTTCGCAGGGGAGTGCCCTGACAATATGCTACGGCGGGATGGCGTGGGGATGGCGCAGTGCTTGTTTCTTCCAGTGTGTCGAACGAGATATTGAAAAAACCGGCCAATATCAACTCGTCGTGTATTAGGTCAAAATCATAATAACCGTGGGGAGTTCGCGCCACAAAATGAGGCGGGTCATTAGGGAATACGGTGGCTGCCGCCTGCGTCACGACATCGGCGAACTCGTTAGTTTCGATCTTGTCCCAGACATTGAAGATGAAACTGCCGCCCGGTTTAAGGACGTGCCGTGCTTCGGCATAACCGGCGACTCTGTCCGGAAAAAACATGACGCCGAATTGACAAACGACGGCATCGAACGAGGCCTTGTTGAATGGTAAGTCCAGCGCGTCGGCTTGTTGCCATGTGATGCGGGAGTCCGGTCCTTGTTTGCTTGCGGCATGATCCAGCATAGGTTGATTTAAGTCTGTGACGATGTAACGGGCGTCTGCAGATAAACGTGGCGCCAGGGCGCGGACCAAAACACCACTACCCGCCGCTGTTTCCAGGACCGCCTTCGGCGCCAGGGCGGCGGCCCGTTCGGCTAGATCATTGGCATACGCCTCAAATATCAAAGGGACCAGGTAGGTGTCATAAATCTCGGGTATGGATCCTACAAATCCGCTGTCGCTATCAGTCATTTCGTCCTAAGAATACAACAATATACCTACGATGCGACAGTTGGAATCAGAAAAGATCTTTCATGGCAGGAACCACGGGAGTTCTGCCGGTACTGTGGTTTAGGCGCTTGGGGTATCAGGCGTAAATTCGAATTCGGAAGCTTACGGAACGTTGACCAGAATCACGCAGAGACCGTTGGTGCGGTCTTTACCCTTTCCTCCGTCGCACAGATCGTCACCATCGCCACCGCCGAGGAAGTCATCGCCGTTGCCGCCGAGCAGTTGATCGCCCTCGTCGGCCCCACCGCGTAGCACATCGTCGCCGTTGCCTCCGTCTATCCGGTCGGCGCCGCCCCTTCCCCTGATTATAGCGTCGCCGTTGCCGCCACAGATAATGTCATCGCCTCCCTGTCCCAAGATGACATCGTTCCCATCTAGCCCGAAAATCACATCAGCACCAGATGTACCGACAATTTGATCGTCCCCGTTGGTTCCGAGAATATGGGCCGGATCATTGGCGTCATAGGTCACACCAAAACAAGTAGGCAAGTCATCGGCGGCAGAAGCCGTTGATTGCAACACCAACATTCCCGCCAAGGTCAGAGTGAAAATCATGATAGATACCGCACGCATCTTTCGTCCTCCCAAGAGATATCTTCCAACATGACGAGGAGGGACGAATCACCATAACGGGTGAATTCGAGGGTGATATTGGGATTAGTCCTTGGTAGTAGAAGGGGTGACATGAACCGGATCTGGATCGCATAACTGGGCGCGGTTCACGCCCTTACAGAACAAAGGGCCAAGCATCCAAGCTTGGCCTTTTGTTGATGGCGGTGTGTGCTCCGTAGACGGGCACACGGTGGGCATATTAGCTCGGTGGTTGTGCTACCTGCCGACCCATCGTCCATAGATGGGATACTGACTGCAGATGAACTCGATGTAGGCGGGCTGGTTGGCGTCGTTGGCCGCCATGGCCCTCTTCAGGGCCGGGCCTACCTCTGACGGCTCCGTGACTCGCTCGGTGTGGTAACCCAATGCCCCGATTACTTGGGACATGTCGACCTCGTCATTGCCCAGCACTTTGTGGGTGAATGGGTCGTGGCCGTCGCCCCAGAATCCGGGGCCATACCCTGCGAAACCGCCGTTGCTGACATGAGCTACGGTGATGCCCATCTTCTGGCGCAGGGGCACTTCCAAGTTGCCCATCATGTATCCCAGGCCGGCCTCTCCCGTCACCGCGACGCAATACTTCTGGGGGAAGGAGATCTTCGCCGCGATGGTCGCGGCCAGGCTGAATCCCAGTGAGGAGACGTTGCCCCACCCGAGAAATCCCCGTGGAACCAAAGTGTCGTACACCGTGCTCAGTTGGTCCCTGGTGTTGCCCGATTCGTGGGTCACGAAGGAGTTAAGGGGGTCCAGCACTTCCATCAGCCCCGCATAGACCCGATAAGGATTGATCGGCTTGTCGGTGGAGGCCATCGCCTCCCGGTATTGGACCATCGCCGAATCCCGGGATGACTTGACCTCGGCCGCCACGCTGCCGGGGGGCCTGCCGTTGCCGGAGGTTTTGTCCGACAATTCTTTCTCCAACGCCTGTAGCGCGAATCGAGCGTCGCCGATCAAAGCTACTGCCGTGGCGTAAGTCTTGTTCACGTGCAACTCATCCACGGTGCAGTGGATGATAGTCTTGTTGGCCGCGTCTGGAATGCCGTGGCTGAAACGGCCCGGCGACAGGCTAGACCCTATGGCTAGGATCAGGTCGCTCTTGGCCAGATATTCGTCGACCTGGTCGCCCCGGACGCCGACGAACAGCGGATTGTTCTCAGGGAAAGCCCCCTTGGCCTTCAGCGTGCTGATAACCGGCGTGTTGGCCAGTTCCGCGAAGGATGTCAGCTCGGCGGATGCCCCGGCATAGATCACACCCTCCCCAGCGTAGATCAACGGGTTCCGGGCGCTCAGCAGAAGTTCGATCGCCTTGGCAACGTCTTCCGGATCGGGCGCGGACTTCCAACCTTTGACCGGAACGTAGGGGTCGGCAGTCTCATCGTAGAGGCCCCCGGCGTCCGGGATGGCCAACACCACGGGACCTGGCCTACCGGTTCGCAGCATCGTGAAGGCGCGGCGCATGAATTCGGGTAGCCGCTCCGGCTTGTCCACGTAACCGTACCACTTGGAGACGGATTTCAAACTCGACGTTACGTCGAACTGGCTGTTCTCCGAGGCGCCGATGGGCACTCCGTCGGTGATGCAGAGCACGGGGGACCCGTCCTCGTAGGCTTGGGCCATGCCGGCGTAAGCGACCTGAAGACCCGCGGCGTTGACCCCGCCCTGAAAGGTGCAAACTCCGTTCTTGGAACCGGCGTTGATGCGAGAAAAGGCGTCGGCTAGGGCTACGGCGTACCGGTCGTCCCGCATCATCACCATGGGTATGCCCTCCTGTCCCAAGGCATTGTTCACGTGACACACAGGGAAGGTGGAGACCCACTCCACGCCTTCCTGCTTGAGAATTCGCGCGACACCAGTGGCCACGTTGATGGTCATAAGCACCTCCTCCAAATTTGATTACGCCCATCCCGCGGCGCGGGCCGGAACGTTGCGTTGACCTGGTGCGTCCGTTAGAGATTATTTCGCGAGCCGAATAATTACGCCGGGACCAGGATCCCTGTGCGTGATAGCGCCTTTATTTTACTATACCCGTCCCATTGACAGGCCAGTTATACGTCTTAAAACCGCCGCAACTTGGGAGTGACTAGAGCCAGCGCCAGTATCAGGATGATTCCCATGATACCGATGACTCGGGCGGCCTGGAGGGGTCCCCAGATCCCGGCTATCGCCCCGGATGACATGCTGCCGATGGCGAATGAGTATATCGCCAAAGAGCGCAGGCTTATGACCCGGCCTCGATAATCGGATTGGGTGGCCCGCAGCAATGCCGTGAGCATAAATACTTGAATCGAGCCGAATCCCATGCCGATAAATACAAGAATCCCCAGGGACAGGTAAAAAGAATGGGATGTGGAAATGACCAGTATGCTGGCGTGCCAAAGTATCGCCCCGGCGAACATCAGCTTGCCCACATGCCGCAGATTCCGGACCATCGCCAGGCCGATGGAGCCGGTCAGCGCACCGAAACCAAAGGCGAACATCAACACACCCAACCCGGCGGAATCGGTTTCCAATACGTCTTGGGCGAATACGGGCAAAAGACCCGTATGGAAAGTCCATCCGAAGAATTCGATGATTACCGCGAACATCAACGTGCCCCAGATGACCTGCTCGCCCTTGACGTACTTCAGACCGGCGAATATGGCGCGTAGCACCGGTTCTCGTATCTGTGCGGCGGCCTTCCTATCTACCCGGATGAATAGCGCGGCAAAACCGCTAAGGCAGTAAAGCGCGGTGATCATCGCGTATGCTCCCTCAGGGCCGTAGGATTTGAATAAGACGCCGCCGATCAAAGGGCCTAATAGCATGGCGATGTTCATACCTACCGAGTTAAAAGCCGCTCCGTTGCCGATGCGGTCCTGAGGTAAAGTGTCAGCCACCAGAGACTGGGCCGAGGGCATCTGAAAAACCCGGACCAACCCAGCCGCCATGGCTACCCCGAAGATGTGCCACACTTGTATGCGGCCGCTTAATATCAGAAGAATCATTACCAGGCCCAATGCGGCAATGACGAATTCCACGGCGGCCAAGATGCGGTTACGGGGTAGGCGGTCGGCTATCGCGCCGGCAAACAGGGCAAAAATATTCAAGGACATCCGGGCACTCCAGGTCAGCCCGACCAGGAAAGGAGAGTCGGTCAGGGTGAGGACATACCAACCCATGACCAGCGCCTCCATCTGAGTCCCCATCCCGAGCAGGGTGGTTGACGTCCAAAGGAAAGTGAAGTTACGGTATTGAAATATCGAAAGGGGGTATGCGGCGCGGTTTAGGGCACTTGGTAGCTTTAACAAGGAATTCGAACCGTCTTCGTCAAGCGCTTCCTGGATGTTTCCGGGACCGGCTTGAATCGCGGACAGTCAATGCGTTGCAAGATACGATTCTGAGTCATGTCGGGGCAATGGTAACGTCGAATACAGTGGCATGTCTACTATTCCGTGAAGCAGGTGTTGCGCAAGGGCGCTTTACCTGCCGCCGTTAATCTTGTGAAATCGAGTCGCAATATGGTAATCTCCTTCGCATAAGATTCGACATTAAGAGGAGGCAGCTAATGGGTTACACGCCGAGAAAGCTAGGTCACGTGAATATATTCGTGCGTAACGCGGAGCGTTCCCGGGATTGGTATGAGGACCTCCTCGGTCTGCATACCCACGGGTTTACGCCCGGACGCGCCGCCTTCATGAGCGCGGACGTGGGTAACTCCCATGAGATTGCCCTGCTACAAGTGGGAGAAGACGCTCCCGCCCCGCAAAGGGGGCAGATAGGCTTGAACCACATGGCCTGGTATATGGACACGCTTAGCGACCTGGAAGAGATCTACCACCGGATCAAAGAGAAGAACATAGAGATAGAGCGCGTTTCCGACCACGGCCATGCCATCGGCATCTACATCCACGACCCCGACGGCAATGGAATCGAGATATCCTATGAGATGCCCGCCAGCGAGTGGGGACACGACGAAAGTGGATACATGATTGGTGGCACCGAGAAAGGCCGCATGCCCGGCCCTTGGGACGCCGATATCGCCAGGGAGGCGGTAGCGCCCTAGCCGGCCACTGGGGAAGCTGAACTAATAGGGGGCCGCCCCCGATCTCATCGGGGCGGCCTCTTTTAATATCTGTGAGCCTGAGTCTAACGTAGTGTTTCCGAACCCTCCAAATATCTAAACGGCCGCAAATGGTCAGGGCACGGACTTTCGACCTGGCTAATCGTCGGCCACCTGGGCCTGTCCGATGGCTGACTGGAGCAGCTCATAACGCTGGGCCGCCTGGTCTACCACCTCGTCTACTTCCCCGGCCAGAAGATAGCCATCCTCGACCAATGTTTCGGCGGCCCGTTGCACCTGAATCAAGTAGTCTTCCTTGGAGGAGTAGCGCTCTTCCAAGGACAGACGGGAGTCTCCCGATGCCTCTCGCTGCGATCGGGTGACTGGAAAGGCGACTGTGGAGCCGGTATTTTCTAAAATCTGGCCGCGTCCACCCATGTCTGGGTGCCTCAGGCTCCATCCGGTGTTGGTCGCGATCGGTACCGAAAGGTCGGGCAACCGAATGCCCCCCAGTTCGTTGCCGTCGTGGTCCGCCGCGGAAACAAAATATGAATACGATTTTCCTATCGCTGGCGGTACGTTGCTAGGGATACCTTGGACGGGACCAAAATCCAGGCGGGTGGGATCAGGGAGGTGATCGGGAAAGTCCATGCCGGGAATGGCTCTGAAGCTGGCGGCGACACGCTCGGTCGATACAGCCGTCCCGTCGTCGAGGCGCGGGTGCTGGCTGGACGGCGGGAGCTCCCCTGCAGTAACCCAGCGGTCTAGGCGCACCAGTGCGGTGCGGAGTAATGGACGGTAATCGACCCAATTGAAGTTCTCGCACCCCTTGTCACCTGTCGCCGCGTTGGTGTTGGTTGGCGGATAAGTGGCGGAAGCGTGCTGGGTTCCAGCAAAATGATAGATTCGGACCGATTCCGATGGGGACAGGTCGTGGGCGCCATCCAAGTCGATATGAATCAGCGAGGCGTCGCCCCGCCAATACTCGCAAGATGAGTTGGTAAAGAATATCTTGGGAATCTGACCTTTCGCCGCCAACCTGGACAACAGGCCATCGGTTTTACCGGTTTCAGCGTCGGTCTGCACCACGTCGGCGAAGGGGAAAATGTTGCCCGTGCTGAGATTATCCGTCGAAGAGGGCTGCCCAGATCGCTGATTGAACTCGCCGCGCCGGCCTCCCGCGATGTGGGGGATAAGTCCGTCGAAAACCGTGCGGTTTTCTTCGTCTTCGTTTAAGGCCAGGTAAAGAAACTCCCTCAGGAACCTGCCGCTTTGGGAGACCCCGAACGCGTAAGCGTACTCTGCGTCGTCGGCGCAGGGATTAATTTCCCGGCTCGTCCCATATCTCATAAAAGAGACGAAGTCCCGAGTTGCCAGATGACCCAGCCCCACTACCGGAGCATGGTTGGTGGAATATATTAGCCGGTAGGACTTGCCTCTATCGAACCCGGTAGCCATGTAGATAATTGAGTCGTCGGGTTCGACTTGGCCGTCTTCCATTCGAGCAAAGGACCACCGATCTCGGGGAATCACTGGGGCGGCATGTCCGGGTTATCTTGCACCGTGAGGACCGCATCCGGATCATCTAGGCCGCTGGATGGATAAGGGCGGTGCATCCGGTCGGCGAGGCTCTGGACCTGCGTGGTGGCGCCGAGCTGGAAGCGGAACGCGATCGTTCCGCTAATAGGGCTAACGGGATTGACAGCGGTGGGCGTGTGGAGACCGATCAAACCAGGAACCTCTGGGATATCGTGTTGCCAGCCACACCAGGCAACCGTAAATCCCTGGCGCATCAAGAAGCCGTTGCCAGGCTCCGGTGGCGCGGTCGGGACAGCTCCGGGCGGTACGTCATTGAAAAACCTCAGCGCTTGTGGGTTTCCCCGGTTTACAG
>JAKUQE010000107.1 GCA_022450395.1 Dehalococcoidia bacterium
CAGCGGGAGTGGTCGTGGTAAATTGTCGGGCTCGTCGCGTTAGTGGGGCGTGGTTCCGCCAAAGTTAGTAATTTGTTAGCTACTCCGGAGAAAAACCAAGTGCCATTACCAGCCCCATGAGACGCTTCTAGGCATTCATTCTTTACAATTCGTCTCTAAATTGGTATTATTTTCACAAGTCATGCGAACAGCGCAACGGATGAGATGCTAACCCACGGCGCCCTTTGGTGCACCAAGCACCGGTCAGATACAATGCATCTCACCTGCCCTGACCATCGGAGGTAACCCCAATTCTCGGTACATTGTTACGTAAGCTAACCGCAAACTTCCCCAGAAGCGACCCCAAAACACCACCGTCGCAACAATCACCGCCCACCAATAGTCTTCTGGCAGCGCTCACCGCCGAACGGCCTACAGAGCCACCGGTCCTGGAGGCGGCCCCCAAGGCGGCCCCAACTTCGCCAGCCCCTAAGTCCGCATCAGACAGGCCCCGCTCTCCGGCAGGTCCCAGGTCTCGTCCCGCCGTCAGCTCCCCCGAAGCTCAATCTGATCCCCAGTTCTTCGGTACTATTCCTGTTTCCGGTCCAGTGGGCCGAGCCCTAGAAAGTATGGGGTATGCCGAGCCGACTCCCATCCAAGACGAGATTATCCCGTTGGTTCGGTCTGGAAGGGACGTGGTTGGCCAAGCCCAAACTGGGACCGGTAAGACCGCGGCCTTTGGTATTCCTCTGGTAGAGTCCGTGGACCGTGACACCAAGGACCCTCAAGCACTGATCTTGGTGCCGACCAGAGAATTAGCCGTCCAAGTCAAAGGCGAGCTGTCTAAACTCGGGCAGCACACCGGCGTAAGAATCATAGCCGTCTATGGCGGCCAGGCCATGAGCCGCCAATTGGAATCAATGCGGCGTGGCGTCCAGATAATCGTGGCCACTCCAGGCCGGTTGATGGACCACATGCAGCGGGGCACCGTGGACATTGGACAGGTTAAGTTCGTTGTGCTGGACGAAGCCGACCAGATGCTGGATATCGGGTTCGCCGACGACATCGAATACATACTTCGTTGCACACCGCAAACCCGGCAAACCCTCCTGTTCTCCGCCACAATGCCCGGACCCATCCACCGATTGGCGCGCCACTATTTGAAAGATCCCGCCTGGATACGGGTTGGTGGAGACGGCGAACCGGTGGAGGGAGTGACCCAGCGCTACTATGAAGTGGCCGACCGGGACCGCCCCACCGCTCTAGAATCGTTGCTTCGCCAGCCCGGCGTCATCACTCAAGCCCTGGTGTTCCGGCGGACCAAGATCGGGGTGGACATGCTGGTGTCCCACCTGCAACGTAGGGAGTACGACGCTCAAGCCATTCACGGTGACATGACTCAGGCGCACCGCGACCGGGTTATGAGCCGCTTCCGCTCCGGCGACCTCCGTGTCTTAGTGGCTACTAACGTCGCTGCCCGGGGTCTGGATATACCGGCGGTGTCCCACGTGATCAACTACGATATGCCAGGCAATCTGGAGGAGTACGTCCACCGGATCGGCAGGACGGCCCGGATGGGGCGTCACGGCACGGCGATAACTTTCGTCTCCGAGTGGGATTTCCCGGCGTTGGACATTATTCAAGCCCATATCGGCGACAATCTGGAGCTGGCAACTCTGGCGCCAGCTGCCAACTGACGGCTGGCTGGCGGACTTACTTTAAGCTAACGCCGGCCACCGGCAAGAGGCTCGCTTTGGAGCCACCTCGCCCAACCATTCCACGGACCTTCTTCCAACAAATTTCCAACCGGATCTACGTATGGAATCAGGGCGCGAAGCTTGATCGAGCTTGTGATCCCCACCGCCCGTCCTTCCGGGTCATGATCCACAGAGACCGGAAGGTCCCAATGTTGTTTCCGGAGGCGTCGTAGCGGGTAAATTGGAGAAACACATGGGCCTTGGTCTCCGAGCTGTGGATCACATCCTTGCTTTCGAAAACGGTGTGATCCCAATCTGCTCCGGCCCGTTCGGAGAATTCTTGCAGATAAGACTTCCTCAAGTCATCTTGGGTTGGATAAATCGCTATTCCGGCGGTGGAAATGCGGACGTGGGGCGTGTGCATAGTTCGGAAAAGAGCCTCATCGTCCCGGGCATTCAACGCGGCCACGTGGGCGTCCATGGCATCCAATGGTCCCTGCTCAAATTCAGGTCGGCGATTCTCCATTGCGTTGCTCCTATTCCGGCGATATTGATATCTGTCGGCTATTCGCGTCTGTTTCTGTGACATCCTTCTCTGGGTTCTATCTAGGCAAGATGGCAGGTGCCATTCCGAGGAGCGCAGCGACGAGGAATCTGGGGTGGTTCTTTGGACATTTCTAGATTCCTCCCTTCGGTCGGAATGACAGGTCGTAGTAGCCAGGTAGTCTTTCACCACCAGCCATCAGCGGGTCAAACTACTAGCGAGGTTATTTGTCGGCCGTTTCATCCCATCCGGAAATAGCGCAACCGGGGGTGGGCCGCTCTGGGAAGCTGCGGCAGCGTTGGGGCCGGTCCTCGTAGATGCGACAGGCTGAGGTGGCGTCTTCCAGCATGGGGCACCGCTCACCTGGATGTTCAGCAAACTTGACCCAAGCGCCACCGCCGGGCGCCGCGTCTACCTTTACGGCCAATCCCAGCGCCGCGGCCTTTTCTTCAAACATGGCTGGCTCATCCCCAATCAGCCTTAGGATGAGAGGACCCCGGCAGCACATGCCCCGGCATTGGTTCATGCAAATGTCAGTGGCTGCTTCGGGTGTTAGATCGACCAATGGAGCGCCGCCTTTATTTAACGAAACTGGTTTCTAAGTTCTGCATGGCGTCCCGAATCCGCTCGACGTGATTCTCCATCAAGTCTAAGGATCCCATTTCTTCCACTGAGAAATAACCGACGTCGGTGGTCTCGTCGCTCAGCCCCATCTCTCCGCCGGTGACCGTAGCCTCAAAGCTGAGAGCCACTGGTTGGATAACGTTGCCGTCAGCATACTCGACAATCAGGTCGGGGGTTGTATATACACCCACCAAGCGGGTTACCTTCACGTGGAGCCCGGTTTCCTCGTAGGCCTCCCTGACGCAGGCTTCCTCGATGCTTTCGCCGGGGTCCATGCCGCCGCCGGGCAGGCACCACCGTCCGTTGTCGGTGCGTTTGGTCAGGAGGACCTTTTCCCGAGATTCGTCGAAGATAATCGAGGACGCGCCCACACGCAAGACCCCGCGCTTTCCGATCCGGTCACCGTGAATCAACTTGGCCATATTTCTTGAGGTCCTCTTATTTTCATGCTACCTGTCCACATGCCGGGTTTAGCCTACCAAGGCCCGAAACGCAATTCAAGCCGGGTTATCCACATACCGCAAATCAGGCGCTTATGTAAACCGGCCCCCATGGTACAATCCGGAAACCCCGAACAAGGCTCTACCAAGATATCCGGGGCGAGGTGAAAGTTGACTTCAGCGAAAATAAACGGCATCGATGTCCACTACCAGGTTTTCGGCGAGGGTGAGACCATCGTCTTTGCCCATGGCGCCGGTGGCAATCTACTGAGTTGGTGGCAGCAGATCCCCTATTTCTCCCAGAACTACCGATGTATAACTATCGACCAAAGGGGATTCGGCCACTCACTGGACGTTCCAAATGGTCCCGGTTCTGGAGCATTCGTCGAGGACTTGGTGGGGCTGCTCGACCATCTCGAAATAGATTCCGCCCACCTGGTTGCCCAGTCCATGGGCGGCCGCACCATGCTTGGTTTCGCCGTGGCCTATCCACATCGGACAAAGAGTTTGGTGATGGCCGATACCGTCGGTGGTATGGCCGTGCCGGAGGTTGAAGAGTTACAGGCACGGTTAAGGGACACCAACCCAGCCAACGTGTCCATCGGGCACCGGGCGATATCTCGGGGATTTGTCCAACGGAACCCGGCGCTGGCCAATCTATACCTGCAGATCTCCGATTCCAATCCACCCCGGTCCGAGCCGGCTGGGGGTCAGCAGCCTGGCCCCAGTGCTGCCCAACTTGGCGATTTGCGAGTGCCCACCCTGTTCATCGTCGGCGAGGAAGACCAGATCGCTCCACCCGCAGTCCTTGAAGCGGCGGCCAAGACCATCCCAGGCGCCCGGTTGACCAAGGTGCCTGAGGCTGGACACTCGGTTTACTTCGAGAAACCGGACATCTTTAACTTTGAAGTGTCCCGGTTTATTCAGAGCGTAACGGAGCCGGCAAAAGTGGCGAGTACCGTATAACCAAGCCGTCGTACATCGTGGAAATGCACCGCTAGCCTTCCGTCATTCCGGCGCAGGCCGGAATCCAAGAACCGGTTGCAACATAATCGTTCCTGGACACCGGCTTTCGCCGGTGTGACGGATCAGGTCTTTTCTTACTCTCGGCGTGGATGCTGATGCACTGATCCGATCGTTGGTTACTTCCCGGTGGGACGGTCCATGAATGAACGAAGCGACTCTTTAGCCCGGGAATAATCGTAGGTTTCAAACCTGCGCTGCCGTAGCCTTACCACGTCGCCGTTAAAGAACCGTTCGTAAAGGGTCTGCCTGGAGCCGAATTGGGTCCCCACCAGGTCCCAGGCCAGCCGGAAAAGCTTGACCCGGTCGGCGGCGTTGGCCGTCGCGCCTTGATAATACTTGCCAATGTCTTCAGCCATGGGTCCGTTGATGTCTTCTTCAGAGGGCGTCAGCATCAAGCCACCCGCCGCCAGTTGCTCCAGGATCCATATGACCCGGACGTAAGCGTCCGGGTACCAGTTCCTCATGGCGATCCAAGGCTCTTGGGCAGGCCAGATCCCCTCTCCCTCGCAGGGGGCCGCGTCGGCTTCAGCAGACCGCATGTAAGCCCGCACCGTCTCCAGAATGTCGATGATCTCGGCGATCTTCTCCTGTACGTGGCCGAAGCCGGTGATTCCGATGCCTTCGGCGATACCGTGGGTTATCCCGAGAATGAACTCTAGCTTGGCTATATTCTTGACGGCTACCTGTTGCATGTACTGCCGCCACATAGGCACCTGCTGCAGGGCGTAGTTAGCCAACTCCACGTCCTCGAAAGCGAAGACCCGGTCCCAGGGAATCAGCACGTCGTCGAAGACGGCCATGGCGTCCATCTCGTCGTACTGCCCGGATAGCGGGTAGTCGTAGAGAGAGTCTCCCCGGTCGTACGACTGACGGCAGATGAATTTGAGGCCGGGAGTGTTTACCGGGAGAGCAAAGCCGATGCAGTACTTCTTGTCCTCTTCGGCGTCGGGCCGTAAAGGCCTGTAAATGGGAGCGAAAATCTCGTCGGAAAAGGGCGCCAGGGTCGCCAGTAGCTTGGCCCCTCGTACGATGATCCCCTCGCTGGTGGTGTCCACGGCTCCCAAAGCCACGTAAGGGTCAGGTAGATCGCTGATGGGCACCGCACGGTTGACCTGAGGATGGCCGAAGGCGTGGGTGAGGCAAAGGTCTTTTTCCCGGGCGTATTCGTGGTAACGGATCAGGTTGTCGGCGAAACGCTTTTCCTTCCGGCCGTAAACGTGAGCCATCTGGCGCATGGCCGTTAACTGAATGTTCACGTAATCCGGCGTCCTGCCCAGCATCCCAAAGGACCAGTTAGCGACCACTTCCAAGGCCTTCCTGCGTTCCAACAGGTCATCTTGGGTTTCCGGGATCTTGAAGGAGCGGGCCACCGGTTCCCCGGTAGAGGGGGATTTGAAGGTCATTACCTCGTGATGCTCCGGGGAAACCTGGAGGTCGTAGATAGACGCCAACGTGTGGGCCATGCGAGAGAGTTTAGGGTGGGTGGTTACATCCTCAACCCGTTCCCCTTCCAGCCATATCTCCCGCCCGTCGCGTAAGCCTTCCAGGAACTGTTCACCGGTTCGGACCGCCATGCGTCACCTTTGATCCATAATATAGCCTCGAATTTGGGCCATCGTAGCATGGACGCATAAGGGAAGTCACGACGGGGGACTTGCCACAGAGACACAGAGATAGGGACGAAGGGGCCAATTATTTATTTCTTTGGTCCCTCCGCTCCTCTGTGTCTCTGTGGCTAACTAACCGGAAGCCTCAGTAACCAAGCTGGGGCTGCAGGCGCGCATGACTGCCAGTGTTGATTCCAGGGTGGGGCGGGCCGCCACCACCCGTACAACGGCAACGTCCAGGCCTTTGGCAAGCTTGCCAAAGGCAGCCGCGGCGCCCTGGGCTTGGCCGTAGTAACCTACGTTCAGTAGCAAGTCGCTGGAGAAAGCGTCGGCCACGTCGTCCCGGGAAGCGCCCTCGGTGCGCATCCGGTCCAACTCTCCCAACTCCTCGGTAAAGCCCATGCGTTCGAAGTGGCCACGGTAACCCAGTCCCCGCTCCCTAGCGGTGGGGACCTCCTGGCCCAGGGCATAACCCATGGTGGAACGGGCGTAAGCCCGCTTGGCCGTATCCACGTCGTCGTCCACGCAGACCCGGATGTACTCCACCATTTTGATCCCGGCGGGGTCCCGGCCGGCCTTTGCTGCCCCTTCGTTGATCTTCTCCCGGCTCCAAGCGATTTGCTCAGGGTTGCACCAGTTGAGACATGCGCCGTCGGCCAGTTCGCCGGACAGACGAAGCATCTCCGGACCCAATGCTCCCAGGTAAACCGGCGTTCGGGGAGGGGGCTCGATGCCCAATTTGACGCCCCGCAGAGTTACTACATCGCCCTGGTAGTCGGCCTGCTCGCCCGCCACCAAGCCTCGCACCGTGATCAAGTAGTCCCGCATCATTGCCAGGGCCGATACCCGCGGCATACCCATGGTCCTCCGAGTCTTGGGCCGGTAGACCCCGCCGGTACCGATACCCATGTAGAAACGGCCGCCGGTCATCTGGCTAAGCGTACCGCCGCTCATGGCGAAAGCGACCGGACTGCGGTACATAACCGGAGAGACGGCGATACCCGTGTCCAACCCCCCCGGCGTCACGTCACGGCTGGCGGCCCAACGTTGGGCGCATAGTTGGAACGAGTCTGTGCCTGTACTCTCAGGGGTCCAGATGCTGGTATAGCCAAGACGGGCCGCTTCCCGGGACAACTCCGCCTGCTGGTCCCACGTAAGGTTCAGGCTCCAGTCAAGTCCGATTCCGATCTCCATGCCGATCCTCCAGAATTCTGTTTCGAATCTAGGACACACGGTATCGGAACATTGACATCCGCCGGGTCTTTGTTCCGGTCCCTACAGACGTGCCTAGCAATACTACCAGAACCGAACCTGCCTCGATGGGGGCTGGGTTGCGTGGGCCACGGCTAACCGTTAATCTGGTCGAACTATCCAAGAGCACATCACGAAAGGAGGCGATGCAATGGCAATCTGGAGGCTTTATACCGGCGACGACGGACAATCCCATCTTGAGGAGTTGGACCTGGATTCCCACCCGGAGCTAACAAATATCGCTTCAGCCACCGGGATATCCTTCCGGTCCAGTCCTGCCGGGTCGTTTAGCGATTGGCACAACGGACCCAGGCGCCAATATGTGATTACCATCGGAGGAGAGGTGGAATTGGGGCTTGGCGACGGGTCGGTGCACCGGTTCGGGCCCGGCCACGTTACCCTGGTTGAAGATCTGACCGGTCAAGGCCACACCACCAGAACGGTGGGAAACGGACCAAGAATTTCAGCAACCATACCCTTGGAGTAGCGAACCTAGTTGGGAGCGGCTAACCATGATCCTCAACTTTAGCTGTCCCCCGGAATAGTGATTGAACAAGTCCCTTCCCCCTCGAGGGGGAAGGTTAGGATGGGGGTGAAAAGCGTTCCCTACCTACCTGTTGCGATTTAGTTGGAATCTGCTTTGATTGCCACTGGTTGATCCAGCAACTCTTTGGCCTTGGCGAACACAGCATCGAACATCTCGTGGGTCAAGCGGCCGGTTTGAGTGTTTTGCTGGCTGGGGTGGTAGGAGCCGATAAGCGTCACGCCGCCGTCCAAGGCATAGGTAACCAAGTGACCGAACTTTGGAAGCGGTTTGGGAAGAGCGAGTCCTCGGGGAGCGAAAGTGGTTAGATAAGTGTCGAAAGCGATCTTCCCCAAGGCAACCACGACCCGGACTGTGTCCATCAACTCCAATTCCCGAATCAGGTAGGGGAGGCATTCCAACCGCTCCTCCTTCAAGGGTTTGTTGGCCGGCGGGGCGCATCGCAGGGCGGCGGTGATAAAGGTGTCGTAAAGGACCAGTCCATCGTCCCGGCGCTGGGAGTCGGGAGAACTGGAAAATCCGAACTTGTACAAAGTGCCGTAAACCCAATCGCCGCTCCGGTCCCCGGTAAACATCCTTCCCGTCCGGTTTCCGCCGTGGGCCGCCGGCGCGAGTCCCACCAGTAATAGACGGGCTTGGTGGTCTCCATAGGCGGGAAGAGGTTTGCCCCAGTAGTCCCAATCCATGTACATACGCCGCTTCGTCCGGGCGACCTCTTCCCGGTAAGGCACCAGCCTGGGACACTTGGTACAGGCGATTATCGTCTCTTGCAGTTGTTCTAGTTCCGTCATGGGAATCTCAACTATCCGGGGCTTGGGGTGCGACGCTGAGACTATACAGGAGGGCCCTGTAGGCCGCAACAAGGTGATATACTCCGGTGACGTGCCGGCCAATGCCCTCCCGTCATTCCGGCTCTTCCGCGGAAGGGGAATCAATGGACCGTTGGCGACATTACCATAGTCGAATATCTGGTCCACGCCGTCTGTAAACAAACAAGACGTGTTCGCCCAACCCCCACTCAATCCGGCCTTCCAGGAGGCAAAATGCCCGACGAAAACGACTTATTTGAGATTCAAAGAACCACCCGTGCCATGCGCCGGCTCAAGCCCGACCCGGTGCCCGACGAGTTGGTCCAAAAGATCCTTCGCGCCGGTATGAACGCGGCCAGCGGCGGAAATAGCCAACGCTGGCGGTTTCTGGTCATCAAGGACCAGTCCATCAAAGAGAAAGTCCAAGCTTACTACAAGCGCGCCTTCGATGAAGTGGTCAGCCCCAGATACCTGTCCAGCGACCCCCCTCCCGGTTCCAGCCCCGGCCGCTACCGTAGGCAGCACAGCGCCGTGGAATACCTGACCGACCATTACCACGAAGCGCCCATCTGGATCGTGGCTTGCCAAGACGACGGTCAGTCGACGCCCAGCCGTTCTTCGGGAGCATCCATCTACCCGGCAGTTCAAAACATGCTGCTGGCCGCCCGTGCTTTGGGATTGGGAGCCACCTTGACCACCCGGCATTTGAATTTCGAAGCCGAAGTCGAGGCTATATTCGGTTTGCCCCAAGGAATCCATTCTTACGCCATCCTGCCTATAGGTTATCCCCTTGGTAACTTCGGACCGGTACGGCGAGGAGATATGGCTGACTTTGTGTATCTGGACACCTGGAACAACCAGTATCCCGGTCTTGAATAGGATCAGTTGGCGTGAACTTTACTGGAACGCCGCCGCGCCGCCGCGTAAATTGATTAACCGCAGGCGCTATGCTAACGTAAATCTTTGGGTGCCCGGTTAATTCCCCAACACGCTATCTCTTTCGGCTTCGGCGTCGTGACGCGGAAACCATATGCTCGAGAAATCTCTGTCCGATCACCGGTTGGAGGCCCTTGGTAAGCTTTCGATTTTCTCCGAACCCCAACCTGGCGCACCAGATAAACTGGATGCCGTGGGGTGAGGCTGCGTTCGCCAAGGCCCAAGAGGAAAACAAACCGGTCTTGCTGTCGATATCCGCGGTGTGGTGCTACTGGTGCCACGTTATGGACGAGACCTCCTATTCCGATCCGGACGTCGCCCGGCTCATAGACCAGAGCTTCATCGCCATCCGCGTGGACAACGACCACCGGCCGGACTTGAACACCAGATACAACGTGGGCGGATGGCCGACGACCGCTTTCCTGACCGGGCACGGCGGACTTATCGGCGGAGCCACCTACCTTCCACCGGACCAATTCCTGTCCATGTTGTCGGAGTTGTGTCAGGCTTACGAAGAAGACCGGGCGCAACTATACGATCAGGCCCGCGGATTGCTCCGTCAACGCCAAGACCGGGCCGGCCGAATCACCGCGGGTCCCGAGCTAGACGACGCACTTCCGGACCAGGTCGCCCGCAGCTTGGCCGGCGCGTACGATGCGATCAATGGCGGTTTTGGGCAAGAACCCAAGTTCCCCAACGGGCCCATACTCCAGTACTTAGTCCACCTGACCCGGACCACCGGTGAAGACTTCTACCGGTCCATGCTGGTCAAGTCCCTGGACCGCATGTCTTGCGGGCCGATGTATGACAGCGAGGAAGGCGGCTTTTTTCGCAACGCCGGGAATGCCGACTGGTCGGATCCCCAGCGAGAGAAACTGCTGGAAGACAACATTAGCCTGGCCCAGGTTTACCTGGACGCGTACTCCATCTTGGACCGGGACGACTACCGGCGGGTGGCTTCTCAGACGGTCGATTACATAGTGACCAGTTTGTTCGATTCGGAGATCCCCGGATTTCGGGGCAGCCAGGGCGCCCATTCCGATTACTTCAGCCTCCCTGTATCGTCCCGGATGGAGCAAGAAGTCCCAGCCGTGGACCATTACCTCTACACCCACAGTAATGCTCAATCGGTTTCCCTGCTCCTTGATGCCGCCTGGAAGCTGAGCCGGCCCGAACTGACCGGAACAGCCTTGGCCGTGTTGGACCAATTGGAATCAACGGCCCAAGCCGGGAAATTGAGCCACGTTTATGATGCTTCGGGCGCGGGAGACGGGCTGTCGTTCTTGATGGATTGGGCTGGGCTGCTCATCGCGTTGACCGACGCCCACGGATATACCGGACGGGAACACTATTTGGACCGGGCGAAGTCGGTGGTCAAAGAGCTCGTGGACCGTTTCTACGACGAGACCGGCGGCGGCTTCTTCGACATCGAAGCTAGCACCCAGCCCATCGGGTATCTGAGGTTACGGGAAAAACCGCTGGCGGAGAACGTTTCCGTGGCCATCGGGCTGCTCAAGCTATGGCAGGCAACTCGGGACGATGACTACCGGCAGATAGCCGAGACCACCTTGAGCGCCTGCGCCGGTACCTTCCACGAATACGGGGCCCAAAGCGCCGGTTACGGTTTGGCCGTCAGCCTGCTAAAGAATTCGCCGGTGGAAGTGACCGTTGAAGGGCGTCCTGAAGACCCGGAGACTTCGCACATGATCCAAGCCGCGGCCCAGTTGTCTTGCCCCAATCTGGTCATCAAGCCGGTTCTGGTTGATGAGACTCAACTCCCAGCCCAAGCCCATGTATGCTTGGATACTCTGTGCCTGCCTCCAGTGACGGACCCTGGCTTGCTGGAAGGCTTGGTTTCGGAGATGTCGGCGCCGGCTGCCAGTCCCTTTGAAAATGTTTTGGACCGGTTGGCCGAGTCCTGAAGCACCGATCCTGATCAGAACAATGCGTGCCAAGGCATCGGCGACAGGGCAGTCCGATCTGACTGCCTTGAGACGGCTTAGTCGAGCCAGGCGAATACCGTCACCCACAAAACGACCTAAAGATATACCGGAGGAACGGATTGCTAAGAACCAAGGACTGTGGCGACCTTCGCGAAGACAGTATAGGTAGCCATCCTACCCTGGCCGGTTGGGTCAGCCGCCGGCGCGACCACGGAGGCGTGATATTTGTTGACTTGCGGGACCGGTCCGGGATCGTACAGGTAGTGTTCAATCCCGAGACCTCACCCCAGGCCTATGAGATAGCGGATCAGCTTCGCTCAGAATGGGTTGTGCAGATCAAGGGCACGGTACGGGTACGTCCTCCCGGAAGTGAAAACCCGGCGATGGCCACGGGAATGGTGGAAGTGGCCGCCGACGAAGCAACTATCCTAAACCCTTCTCTAACCCCGCCCTTCTACATCAGTGATGACGTGGAGGTGGACGAGAGTTTGCGACTGCGCTACCGGTACTTAGACCTGCGGCGGCCGGAGATGCTTCGAAACCTGACGCTTCGGCACCGGGTGGTGAAATACATCAGGGACTTCCTGAGCGACCGCGGTTTCCTGGAGATTGAGACCCCCATCTTGATCAAGAGTACTCCGGAGGGGGCCCGTGATTTCCTGGTGCCAAGCCGCATGCAGCCGGGTAACTTCTATGCCCTGCCCCAATCGCCGCTGCAACTCAATCAGTTGCTGAGGGTGGCAGGTGTGGAGAAGTACTTCCAGATCGCCCGCTGTTTTAGAGACGAAGACTTGCGGGCCGACCGCCAGCCGGAGTTCACCCAACTTGACCTGGAGATGAGCTGCGTTGAGGAGGAGGACATCCTCCAGTTAACTGAGGAGCTATATACCGGCATGATCGAGTCCGTCGCCCCTGATAGGACGATGATTAAGCCCTTTCCCAGGCTCGAATATGCCGAG
>JAKUQE010000108.1 GCA_022450395.1 Dehalococcoidia bacterium
TCTCCATCCGTGGAATGCCTTTGAAAGACTTGGGGACTTTGCGGGCTGAGGAGATTCGCTACACCAAATTCGGCTCGGCATTGTGGAATCTAGAGCCTCTTGCCGACGGCGCTGTTTGCGAATTTGCCACGTCGCCTAACGGCCCGTTCCAGTGCGACCTGGCCAACGCCGTCCAAAGGTCATTGAACGATTCATATCCCCTGGCCCAATTCCGCTTGCTCCTGGACCGGGCGGGAGATAGTGACGGGACGCCGGACATGGTTGCCTTTTTCGTCTCCAACTCAAACACCAACCAGCCGGGCATTTTTGAACTAGAGGTAACGGTGGAGCCGGAATCCTGAAGGACAGCCCCCTATCTGACTCCCCGATTTATCCCTTGGGCGAAGTATCGAGCCACTGTTGCTTCGTCTCCCGTGAGTACCATGCCATTCGTGCCGGAGTACAACAACCGGCCGGGGTCGTCCAAAACGTGGTGTAAGCCCAACATGTGCGCCACCTCATGACTGCTGACACGCCGGTCAAACACCGAGGGTTCATCGATCACGAAGAAGGTGCGGGACCGGAAAGGATTGATACCGTTTGGGCCGCCGACTCTTCGGAGATAAAAACCGTTTATCGTTGAGGTCTCAGGAAGAGTAATACCGCGTCCCATCGCACGAAAGAAGGGGCGCAGGTTCCCCGCCAGCATCCCCCGGAGCATAGATTCCGGGACTTCCACAGATTCGACCGTTTCCAATTCCAACCGGATGCCGGCCTGACCCCATATCTCGTTCATTCCCTCAAGGATCTCCCGCAGATCAGCTTCCGTGCGGTGGGTAGATATCTCGGGATCAGGGTTCTCTTTGTCGTCCATCAGCAGGAAGAGGGAGATGCTGAGGCTGATGACCTCTCTCGGCTCCTCCGTGGCCTTCGGGACGCCGGTTGGTGATTCCTGGGCAGGTATGGATTCCCCGGCAACAACCACAGTGGGATTCCCAAACGTGAGATTCTCTACCGGCGAACTTTCCGAGGGAACAAGTGGGGCTTCTTCTGGCGTGAAACTGCTACATGCGGCAGCGGCCATTGCTAGCAGGATCGGAATCAGGAAAAATGCTAACCGCATCGACACCTCAGGCGTTAATGCCGGCCAAGAGCAACCGGTCCAAATACCATAGATGCCGTTCATGATCGATTCGATTCGAGAGAAGCGGCGTCGTTCACATCACAGACGGAACCGGGGACAGAATCCCATCGGACCGAACCGGGCGGCCCGCCACGGGCTTTGCTGTTCTCTATGCCTTAACCGTTTGCGGGCCGAACGCGGGCATCACTTGCTTAGCGAACCTGGTCATCTGCTCTTTGAACTGCTGGACGGAGGCCCCCATGGGAAATCCCAGCATTATGTGTTCCAGGCCGGGATATTTGTCCTCTAGCTCCTTCAGGTAGGCGATGGTCTCTTCCGGGCTGCCGGCGAACCAGGCCCGCTTTTGGATCACATCGCGGAAGTTGGCGCCGGCGGCGATGTGCCGGGCCGCGCCGCCGGGACCGGTCTGTTCCATGTTATCGTCGCTGTAGCGCAACATCCCCAGAGGGGCGGCAAACTTCACGTGCTCTTCGAATAGGGGCTCCAGGGCCTTCTCCGCCTTCTCGTGGCTATCGTCTATGTAGCACCATAGTCCCAAGCCCAGGTTCTCTCCCAACTGCAACTCCCGGCCGGCTCGGGCGTTGGCCTCCTGATACCGGTGGGCCCAGTCGTCCACGTACTCTTCTCCGGTGCCCAAGATCATCCCCTTGATACCCCACTTTGCCATGAAATTAAGGGCTCTGTCGGTGCCGCTAACTATGGGCTGCCAAGTTTCCACCGGCAGGTGGGCCGGACGAGGGACCAGAGTTAACTCCTTTAGCTGGTATCCCCGGTAAGAGACATCCGGGGGAAGGGTGTAGTGCTTGCCTTGGTGGCTGAAGGACTCTTGATTGAAGGCCTTCATGATGATTTCGAACTGCTCCTCAAAGAGCTCCCGGTTGGCATCGCCGTCGATCAGGGGCGCGCCGAAGGATTCCACCTCACGGGTGTGATAGCCCCGCCCGACGCCGAATATGACCCGGCCGCCGGTGAGGATGTCCACCATGGCGAAGTCCTCGGCTAACCGCAGCGGGTGCCACATGGGAAGAACGTTGAAGCCACAGCCGAACTTTATCCGCTTGGTGTGTTGGGCCAGGTACTGGCTGAGGATCAGCAGATTGGGGATACACTCGTAGCCTTCCCGCTGGAAGTGGTGCTCCGCCATCCACAGGATGTCGTAACCCAAGTCCTCCATGAAGATGGCCGATTCTCTGGCGATGTCGAAGGCCTTGGCAAGACGATCATTCGAGTACCACCGGTCGTCGTGAGGGGTCCCGCTATAACCGATACCCTCTCCATCTAGGACATGCCCGGCGTATAGGGCGGAGAACGACTTAATCATAATGACTCCTCATCCAAATAGTTAACAACTCAGTTACGGCAAAGTCTACTTCAACCTTTGGGTGGCCAATCTAGCGCCTTCAGCCAACGCCTCAAACTTGGCCCACATGATCGATAGATGCTGCCGGGCGTACAAAGCGCCTTGAGCGAAACCGCAATCCGCCCCGGCAATCACCCTTTCCTTGCCCACGACACGGGCGTAATTGATGATCCTCTCCGCCACCGTTTCCGGATGCTCCACCACAGCTGTAGTATGGGCGATCACGCCGGGGATGAGCACTTTGTTGTCCGGCAGTTTCACGTCCTCCCACACCTTCCATTCCCATGAATGCCGCGGGTTCGCCGCCTCGATGGAGTAGGCTTGCGCGTTCACCGACAACACCAAATCCACCACATCTCTGAGGGATAGGTCGCCCAAGTGGGGTCCCTGCCAACTCCCCCAGCACAGATGATAACGAACTCTGTCTTCCGGGATCCCGTTCAACGCATGATTCAACGCCTCGACGTACATGGTTTGGAGCTTGCGATACTCCTCCAACGTTGGGTGGGGAATCAACATGTCCCAGGTTTCGCCTAGACCCGGGTCGTCTATCTGAAGGATAAACCCGGCATCGACGATGGCCTTGTATTCGGTTTTCATGGCATCGGCGATGGCGAAGCGGTACTCCTCTTCATTTGCGTAGTATTGGTTCTGGTCCCGTCCGATCATGCTTGGGGCGATAGAGGGCACGAATGCTTCCTCAACGTTTACGCCCTCCATCGCCGTTTTAAAGTTGTCCAAGTCCCTCTGCAGCAGGTCTTGACCCTTATAAGAGATCGGACCGGTGCACACGGTGGGCGGAGCAACCGGTGGCATCGCTCGTGGTAAATATTCGGCGTAGTAATCCCGGAAAGCCCGCCACTCGTGCCGGCTCTCTATTCGCCGCGCCCACGGTCCGGCCAAGTTGGACGCCGGCATCGAGGGCTCTTCCATACCGACTTGAGTGAATCCGGTCAGCCGCTCGTCGGTATAAAGGATGAAGCTGGTTTTACTCATCTCGCCATCTGAGACAACGTCGATTCCCGCCTCGCTCTGCCTCCGCACTACATCGGCGACAGCTTCCTGAACGCGGTCCGCCAACTCCTTCTCATCAACGTGTTCACCCCCCAACCGGGCACGCAGCATCTCCTTGATGGCTTCCGGACGGGGTATGCTGCCGACGTGAGTAGTCAAGATTCGATCATGGCTGGTTTTCAAAGCACAACCCCCAATGGACATTCCGGTGAAATATGCGGGAATTATACAAAAGTCGTGAGTCTAAAAGTAGGTCGACGAACTTGACCCATTCGCCCCGAGGCGATTTTTTTCACTGGTCAGCGCTACCGATGTGCGAGTAGGCTCGAATGTACGGTCATGATTCGCAAAACCGCTTTACTCGATTAGGTACACGGGGTACCCTGTCGTCACAATTCCAAGTTAAGGAAGCATGCAACGTGGATCTATTACCAGAACGGCTTGCATGGTACATCGGTGGACCGCTCATAGGACTGCTGGTTGTAGCCCTGTACGCGGTAGCAAACAAACATCTGGGCATTACCACCGCCTACCTACAAGTTATGACCTTCGTGCGCAGCCCCCGAAACGCGGAGATGTGGCGAGTCTGGCTCTTCGCCGGGATCGTCGGAGGCTCATTGATCGCGGCTTTCCTCAAGGGTGGCCCGTCGCCAAATCTCACATACGGTGCGCTCGGCAACCTGCTGCCGATAGCCGTCATCGTACCGGTCCTCTTTGTGGGTGGGATGTTCATGGGATTCGGAGCCCGGTGGGGCGGCGGTTGTACTTCGGGGCACGGGATCTCCGGTGCGGCCATCTTGTCCCGCGGGGCCTTGGTCGCGACCGTCACATTCATGGCAACCGCCATTGGCCTCACCTTAATCGTTCACCTAATCACGGGAGGCAAGTTATGAACATCTTTGTTGTTCTGATCGGGCTGGCATTCGGCTTCTTGATCGTGGCCACGGGGCTGAGCAATTACACGGTGATTCACGACATGCTTTTGCTCCGGGAACCCGACGTTTTTCTTCTTATGGGGTCTTCATTCGCCGTCGCGATGCCTTTACTGTGGATACTCCGGCGGCGCAGTTGGAAGACGCCCATGGCTGGTGAACTGAGCCTTAACCGGGTCCCGAACGAACGAAAACACGTTTACGGGGGAGCTCTATTCGGGGTGGGTTGGGCCACCGCGGGCACCTGTCCGGGTCCCGCCATTGGAATGGTAGCCAGTGGCAGCCTGCTAGGCCTGGTCGTCATGGCGGGTCTAGGTTCGGGAATTATCCTAAGAAACTTGGCGGCGGGAAACATCTTTTTCAAGAGCGATACGGCTATTCAACCGTCTCGATCCGCAGCAAATCCGTGACCTATCACTTTTAAGTAGTCACCGGGAAAAAGAGACGCGGCAGCATGATGCTGCCGCGTCCGAGCGCACGCCCGTGGCCCTATTCCGTGGGCAGGCCGGCGTCCTTCCAGCCCTGCATGCCCCCATCCATACATAAGACGTTGGTGAATCCCATCTCCTTGAGCAGCTTCGCGCCCATTGCCGCCAGGTTGCCAACCCCGCACGTTGTAATTACCTGACGCGACCGGTCCGCAAGACGGATGTCGCGACGTTCTTCAGGCACCTCTAGGTCCGCCCGTATCAGCAAACTACCCAGCGATATGTTCACCATATTGGGAGCTTTCTGATCAGCCGGGATGTTTTCGGTATCTCGCACTTCCAGCAGAAGCGCGTCAGGGTTTTCCTGAAGCCGCCGCTGTGCCTCCACGGGGTTTACCCCAGGGCCCGCTGCCTTCGCTTCTTGTACCATCTGCATAAATGTCTTCGCAATTGGGATTTCCTCCGGGATCAATTATCAACGCCAGCATAACCCAAACTGGCGCCGGTGCTAATTGTCGCATAAGTTACCGATCGCAGTCAGAGTCGACCCAGCAACCCCAACGAAGATCGGTTTGTTTCACCGCAGGATCGGCCTGGTTGCAAATCGATAAGAAGGAAAAACAGTGTACTCCGGCGTAATTTTCCCGCATAATTGCCGCGATTACCCTGAGAACTCTATCCCCAATTATTCACTGAACAAACTTTGGAGGCGCTTGAATGAAACTGTTAACTTACGATTCAGGAAGCGGTCCCCGCTGCGGCGTCCTGCGGGGCGACGACGTGGTGGACGTGGCCGCTCTCTTGGGGGTAGACCGGCCATTGGAGGATGTCCGCGCCTTGCTGGAGACGGGCGAATCCGCTGTCGATCAGGTACGAACCGCCTTGGCAAGCAACTCCGCCGCGCCGTCCGTGCCCTTGGCCAGCGTACGGCTCCGGTCTCCGGTGCTTCAACCGCCGACGGTCCGGGACTACATGATCTACGAGGAACACGCCACCGGCCAGGGCACCAGGACCCGGGAAGAGGCCTGGTATCGAATGCCCATCTTCTACTTCTCCAACCCTCTTTGCATCGCCGGCCCCGACGACGAGATACCCTTCCCCTCGGCGTCGGACATGCTGGACTACGAGCTTGAGATTGGGTGCGTCATCGGGAAGGAGGGCCGCAACGTATCGGAAGCCGACGCCATGGACTACATCGCCGGCTTCTTGATATTCAACGATTGGAGCTGCCGGGACATCCAGCGGGACGAGAGCACCGTGGGACTGGGCCCGGCCAAGGGAAAGGACTCGGCGTCAAGCCTGGGGCCTTGGCTGGTAACCACCGACGAATTAGCTCCCCTCATGCGCAACGGGCGACTCCAGGTCAAGTGCCACGCTAGAGTAAATGGAGACTACTGGCTCAAGGACGGCGACGGCGGCGTACCCTATCACACCTGGGGCGCGGTGATAGAGCGGGCATCCAAGGACAGCCGTATCGTGCCCGGCGACGTCCTGGGCAGCGGCACCGTCGGCGGGGGGTCCATCGGGGAAGCCATCCGCAAGGGCGTCGAAAAGGCCCGTTTCCTTCAGCCCGGCGACGTGGTGGAGCACGAAGTTGAAGGCATCGGCATCCTGCGCAACACCATCGGCCCCAAGATAGGCTACGACCCGGATTACCGTTACAAACCCAAAGAGCAACCGGCGCTGCCGGAGCGGGGGATAGCCAAGGACTACAAGTACGAGTTCAAACTGCCCTAAGCCCGGACGCACTTACACAAGGAGGTCTGACCCATGCCTCTACCTCCCGATCGAATGGATTACAGCCCAATCATCGACCGGCCCATCATAAAGTGGCCCAACAACGCCCGAGTCGCCTTCTGGGTCGCGCCGAACATAGAGCATTACGAGTACATGCCGCCCCTGGACGGCGTGCGCAATCCTTGGCCCCGGACGCCCCATCCCGACGTGCAACAGTATTCGTCCCACGAATTCGGCAACCGGGTGGGGTTCTGGCGGCTACTGGAGATCTTGGACCGGTACAACATTAAATGCTCCACTACCTTGAGTCTCGGCGTGCTGGAACACTTCCCAGAGATAGCCGAGGCCATGCTGAAACGGGACTGGATCTTCGTGAACCACGGTTTCTACAACACCCGTTACGTGACAACCTACTCGGAGGAGCAGGAGCGGGAGTTTCTGCATGAATGTGTGGAGAAGTTCAAACGCTTCACCGGCCGCCAGATCAAAGGCCACTCGGGTCCGGCGGCTTCCAACACTGAACGTACGCCCGACCTTCTGGCCGAAGCGGGTTTCATCTACCAGACCGACTGGAAGATCGACGACCAGCCATTGCCCATCAAAGTCAAGTCGGGGCGTCTAGTCTGCGTGCCCTACACCTCGGAGTTGAATGACGCTCCCCTTTACCGGCACAACTACGAGGCGGATTACTACGCGGAGATCTGCAAAGCCCAGTTCGACCAACTGTACGAGGAGGGGCAGGAAAGCGGCCGGTGCATGGTCATCGCCTTCCATCCCTACGCCACCGGCCGGCCCCACCGGGCCAAATACCTGGACGAAGTGCTCAGCTACATCATGTCCCATGATGGCGTGTGGCAGACCACCACCGACGAGATAGCGGAATATTATCTGGCCAACTATTACGACCAAGCCATCGCCCACGCCCAAAAGGTGAACGTGTAATCCGCTATGATGTCGACCCCGCCGTAGGGGCAGGTTTGAAACCTGCCCCTACACACTACCGAAAACGGGCGATTAAGCAAATATCAACCCTGCCTTATAGGAGCAGAAGGAGCCGATTTATGCCCGTAGAGTTCTATCACGGCATGGACCACCAGCACTACGACTGGAATCCTCTTAACGGCGACAGAGACGTGCTGCGGTGGCCGGACAACGCCCGGGTAGCCCTGTGCGTCCTGCTCACCCTGGACCACATGGAATGGCGCGTCCCGGAGGGGGCGTTTCAGTCCGCGTCGCTGGCCGGCGGCTACGGACCGTCGCCCTTTCCCGACGTCACTCGCTGGTCTCACCGGGAGTACGGTCACCGGGTGGGCGTCTACCGGCTCCTGGACACGCTGGCCAAGTTCGGCATCACTCCCACGGTGGCCATGGACGTTCTAACGGCGGAGAACTATCCCTTCCTGGTCCGCCATCTCAAGGGCCTCGGCTGTGAGATCATCGCCCACGGAATCTCGGTCAGCCAGCAGATAACCGAAAACATGCCCGAGCAGGAGGAACGGGAGTACATACAGTCGTCGATGGAACGCATGACCGAGGCCATTGGAACAACTCCCGCCGGTTGGCTGGGACCGGAATACGGAGAGTCGTCACGGACGCCCCAACTGTTGGCCCAGGCCGGAGTCAGCTACATCTGCGACTGGACCAACGACGAGCAACCTTATCCGATCAAAGCGCCCCAAGGCCAGCTGACTGCCCTGCCCATCAACCTGCCCTTGGACGACGTCAACGCCCTGTTCGACCGGCATATCCCCATCGGCAGGTACGAGTTGATGCTGAAAGAGGGCTTCGACGCTTTGTACCAGGAAGGCGCTAAAAACGCCCGGCTGCTGGTGCTCAACCTGCACCCGTGGCTGATGGGCCAGCCGTTCCGCGTCCGCTACCTGGCCCGCGCTCTGGACTACATGACCAGGCGGGAAGGGGTATGGACCGCCAACGGCTCGGAGATCGTCGACTGGTACCGTAGCAACCCGCCCGAGGCCAACAAAACGTAAACCCCACCGTCTCAACAGGAGGAAGCCATGGCCAAGATCGTTACCGCATTTGGCACGCCCCACACCCCCTTCCTGCCCGAGCAGGTATCCAACGCGCCGGGCCAACTCAAACCCGAGGCGATGATGAACGAAGTACGCGAGCACCTGGAAAAAGCCAAACCCGACGTCATCATCGTGTTCACCTCGGACCACTTCGTTAACTTCTTCTACAACCACTTCCCAGCCTTTTGCGTCGGCGTGATCGACGAAGCCGAGACAACACCAGAAACGGGGTGCAACATGCCCCACTACTCACTGCAGGGACACAAGAGAATGGCGGCGGCCCTGCACCGGGCGGCGCTGAAATCCAATTTCGACCTGGCCACGGCCCAAGAGGTCAAGCTGGAGCACACCATCATGGTGCCCCTCCATTTCATCACGCCGAACATGAACATACCGATAATCCCCATCTACAACGGAGGCCTAGCGCCGCCGGCCCCGTCCGCTCGCCGGTGCTACTCCCTGGGCCGGATGATCCGGCGGTTCGTTGAAGACTGGGATGGAGACGAGAGAGTGGCCCTGATGGCCAGCGGGTCGGTTTCTCTGGAGGTGGGCGGCCCACGGGATACCACCTGGTTCGATGAGCCGTGGGTGGAAACCGTGAAGGGACTGATGAGCAAGGGCGACTATCAAGGTGTGGCTCGGCGCGCCACCGAGCAGAAGATGCTGGCAGCAGGCAACGTGGCCCATGAGTTACTGAACTGGACCACGGTGTTTGGGGCTTTGGACGGGGCGCTGCCCGACTACCTGGACAGCCAGCGGGGCTCGGTCTTCGCCGCCTGGGACCTGGAGGACGGAAGATGAGCGTCTACGCCATACACAAGCTGCTGTGGCTTTCCGAGGAAGACCCGGAGTTCCGCGCCCGTCTTCAGTCTGATCCCGAAGAGGCGATGAAGGGGCTGGCATTGACGGCCGAAGAGGTCCAGGCCCTCAAGAACGGGGACGTACACACCTTGCACCAATGGGGCGTAAGCAACTTCTTGATGCGGGTGATGCCCATGCACGGGCTGTTCGGTATGACCAACGAAACCTACCGGGAGCGCATCGGCAAGGAATCCCCCCGGCTGCAGGTCTAGACTTGCGCAGCCAAGGATCGGATCGATAGATGGAAACAACCATTTACCTGATCCGCCACGCTCAGATGCACCCGTCGCCCAGTCTCCATTACTCAGAATGGCCGTTAAGTACCGTTGGACAGGGCCAGGCAGAAAAACTGGGCGGCCTGCTTGAGCCTCTGGGCATAGAGGTAATGTTCTCCAGCCCCTTTCTGCGATGCTTGCAGACGGTCCGGTCCTTCGCCGGTAAAGCCGGCATAGACATCAACGTCAAGGACGATCTGCGTGAACGCCTTGTGGTCCAGGGGATCGTGGATGATTTCAGTGATATCTGGCGCCGGTCGTGGGATGACTTCAATTTCGCGATGCCGGGATGCGAAAGCTCCTTGGATGCCCAAAAACGGTTCGTCGCAGCTGTCGAAGACATACTTGCTGGGAATAATCGCGAAACGATTGGCATCAGCGCCCACGGTAATGTCATAGGTTTGTTCCTTAATCACATTCACCCCGCCTTCGGGAAAGCCGAGGCGGAGGCGCTTACAAATCCTGACGTGGTGCGAATTTCGGCTGGTGGGCGGATCGTTTGGGATCAGGAGTTCCGCCTTCCGGGACTTGAGAACATCGCGACAAACCACTTGGAAACACCGTTTGCCGGGCTCCCGCGACGCTCGACCGGCAACCAAGACTAGGGCCAACCGGACACGTAATCGGATAGAACTGACGAATCTGCCAAGCCCTGGCCCCGGACCCATGAAGCCTTGATAGACGGATTAAAGCGAGGCGGAGTATAACCTTTGAGATTGATTAAATACCTACCCCCAAGCAACTGCCGGGTGTATTATCCTGGTTACCCAGTTCTCACGCGACTAATCTGAACGAAATAGGAGACTGAAATGCGCGTCATAAGAATCGCTGAAGTAGACATCGTCCCGATAGACACGGCCACCCCGATACCGGGTTGGACCGGCGGCCCGGTTCGCCGTACCCGACAACCCATCCTACCCGAAGGCGCCAGCAAGCACTTCAACAGCAGCATCGTGAACTTCGAAAAGGGAGCGACTACCGGTTGGCACGTTCACAAAAGCGACCAGATCCTGGTAATAACGGCCGGGGTCGGCATGGTCGCCAACGAGAGCGAGGAGCAGGAAGTGACCGTGGGCGACGTGGTCCACATCCTGGAAGGGGAGAACCACTGGCACGGGGCAAAGAAAGAATCTTACATGTCCCACATCACCATCACCGCAGCTGAATGATACGAACCCCCTCTCTAACTCTCCCCCATAAAGGGGGCGAGAACAAAGTCCCTTCCTCCTCGACGGGGGAAGGTTAGGATGGGGGCGCCGGACAGCGCCTTAAATCCAGACTGTCAGATCCTTGGACAGGTTCCGAACCAACGGTATAAGCATCCCCACCGTTCGTGGTGAGCTTGTCGAACCACTGTCTGCACTGGATACACCCAGCCAGCACAAGACTCACTTGTACAGACCACATGAACAGGGAGCAAGAGGAACATGATGATCGTCGATACCCATAGCCACGCCGGCATCAACTGGTTCGAGCCGGTGGAAATGATCCTGCACCAGATGAATCTGAACGGGGTTGAAAAAACCGCCCTGATCCAGCACGCCGCCAATTACCACAACGACTACATAATGGAGTGCGTTAAACGCTTCCCTGGCCGGTTCGGCGCGGTGATCTGGGTGGACGTGCAGGACCCCGACGCCACCGCCACCCTTGAGCAGCTATCCAAACACCCGGAGGTCGTCGGCGTGAGGTTCCACCCCAACGAACGTTCTCCGGGACCGGACCCGCTGGCCATCTGGCGCAAGGCCGCCGAGCTCGATCTACCGGTAAGCTGCTTCCCCAGGACTGCGGAGCATACGGCCGACCCGTCATTCCAAAGCCTGGTTGAGGAGCTTCCCGGCTGCACCATCGTGCTAGAGCACCTGGCCGGAGCCTACCGGCCTCAAAGCCCCGCCTCAGTCACCGCTCCCTATGACGATTACAAGAAAGCCCTGACCCTAGCTAGGTTTCCCAACACATACATAAAGTTCGGCGGCCTAGGAGAATTCTGCGTTCGCCCCGTTCCCCTGGCCGCCCAGTTTGACTTCACCGAGGTCCCACCCCTGATGGAGATGGCCTACGAGGCCTTCGGCCCCAAACGCATGATGTGGGGCAGTGACTACCCGCCGGTGGGGGGACGGGAAGGCTACCGCAACTCCCTGCAGGGAGTAATGGAACACCCAGTCTTCAAAAGCCAGGACGACAAGGACTGGGCCTTTGGTAAAACCGCCATGGAGGTGTTCAAGCTAGCTTAAATCCGAACCGAAGCCCCCCTTTATCTAAAGGGGGGTTGGGGGATTTTCACCCCCGCAGCATGTCCATCACCATGTGCTCCTCTCCGAAGACCAGTTCCCCGTCGTAGATCTTCTTGATGTCGCCGATGCCCTTTTCCATGGCCCCATGTTCACATAGGGCGGGGCCGGTGTGCACCAGCACCAGTTTTTTCACCCCGGCTTGCTGGGCCATCTCCGCCGCGCCTCGGGTGCCGCACATGCTGCCTTCACCCTCGCCGATGGCATCCATCACGTCCGAGTCACCCCAGCACATGCACAGCATGACGTCCGC
>JAKUQE010000109.1 GCA_022450395.1 Dehalococcoidia bacterium
AACGTCGATACTCCGGCCCCGGTGTACGACGGCGTCGACCAACGGAACCTCAGGGTCCAGGAAAGGCTCCTCGATGTTTCGCAGGTCGAGTAAGATCACGTCCGCCCGTTTGCCCGGCTCCAGGGTTCCGATGCGGTCGCCGAACATGCTGGCGTAGGCGCCGTTCACCGTGGCCATCTGGAGCACCTGATAAGCGGTGGGTGGAGTGTTTTCGATACCCGGCACCCGATGCAGCTTAAGGACCATCCGCATCTCCTGGAACAGGTCCTTATCGTCGTTGATGCCCGCCTCGTCGCTGCCCAAGGCCACCCTTACCCCGGCCGCCAATATCTTGCCGATGGGGGCGATGCCGCTCTGCAAGCGCAGGTTGGAGCTGGCGTTGTGGCACACGTTGGTCCCGGTGGCCGCCATCAGGGCGATGTCCTCGTCCGTCGCCCAAACGCTGTGCCCGCAAGTAATCTCCGGTCCCAGGAAACCCAGGTCGTTAAGGTGCTGCAGCGGGGTCTTGTTCCAGGCCTGCAACCCGTAGAGCTTTTGGTAAATCGTTTCCTGGAGGTGGATGTGGATGCCGGTGCCGTGGCGGGTGGCCATTTCTTTGAGGGCCATCAGCATCTCGTCGGTACACCGATGGACGTTGCTGGGCGCCATGACAACCTGAACCCGTTCGTGGCGGTTGTTGCCGTACTTGGCGCAGATCTCCTCCAGGACGGGCATGACATCGGCCACCGGCCAGTAGCTGCGGGCCATGAACGACCGGTAGCGTTCCGCCAGGTCGCCGGGCATCTGCGACGCGAATTCTTCCTCACCGCCACCGGCCCCGGCCACCATGGAGTTCTGGTCGGCGATGGACGGAGCGTAAGACACCCGCATCCCCGAGTCCTGGTAGGCTTTCACCACTTTATCGGCTACGCCCATGTCTACCGGGGCAACACCGCGCCCCGCGGAGTGTATCGCCTGCACCGTGGTCGTGCCCGACTCGATCATCTGCACCGCGCCGTATAGCTGATCCAGGTAGGGGTCGATGTACCTGGTGCCGATGCGAGCCAGGCTCCACATCTCCAACGGCAAGTCGGGAGCGCCCAACTGAAAGGGCGTGAGGCCAACGTGGAAGTGGTCGTTGACCAGACCCGGCATGACCACGTAGTTGCTGGAGCCGATGACCTCCTCGTTGGGATAGCGGGAGCGGAGGTCCTGGTATTCTCCCACCTCGACGATCAGGCCGTCTTGTTGCAACACCGCGCCGTCGGAGATTACGACGGCGGAGTTAGGTCCGGTCACTTTGGAGATAACGTACTTGCCGCGCACCAGGCTTGAAGCCATAACAACCTCCCGTTTGCGGTTCGGCGCCAGGGGTATCCAAAGGGGTATTTTACATGAAGCTTGGTGATTAAAGAGCGGGTTTCCGGCGAGGCCGAGTTGAAAAAACTCGGTTGCTTCAACTGTCCGATGCTGGTGATACAATCGCTCGATATAGGCCATTTGGAGGATAGAGACATGCGGCTGGAAAACAAGGTTGCGCTGATCAGCGGTGGCGCCAGGGGCATGGGCGCGGCGGAAGCCAAGCTGTTCGCCAGCGAAGGGGCCAAAGTCGTAATCGGCGACATCCTGGAAGATGAAGGACGACGGACAGAGGCCGAGATCAACGAGGCCGGCGGCGAGTGCGTCTTCGTCCGCCTGGACGTTACCAATGAGGCGTCTTGGCAAGAAGCCGTGGCCACCGCGGTCCAACGCTTCGGCAAGCTGGACATTCTGGTGAACAACGCCGGGGTGTTGTCCCGGGGTACTCTTGAAGACACCACCGTGGAGGAGTGGGACCGGGTGATGGACATCAACGCCAAGGGCGTCTTCCTGGGCACCAAAACCGCCATCCCGGAGATGCGCAAAGCCGGCGGTGGCTCCATCGTAAACACATCCTCCATCTCCGGACTGGTCGGCCAGGCTACTATGCGGCCGGTGTACAATGCATCAAAGGGCGCCGTCCGGATATTCACCAAGTCGGCCGCCATCCAGTACGCCAAAGAAGGTATCCGGGTAAACTCGGTCCACCCCGGCGCGGTGGACACGCCCATGGTCGAATACCGGTTGGGCAACCCGGAACTTCAAGCCCAAGCCAACGCCCGCTCCCCCATGGGCCGCACCGCCCAGCCCGAAGAAATAGCCTACGGAGTCCTCTACCTAGCCTCCGACGAAGCATCCTTCGTCACCGGCAGCGAGCTGGTGATTGACGGCGGCTTTACGGCGCAGTAAAACTTACCCCTCTTCTTGCCTCCCCAGGGCCGCGTGCTTACAATGCCTTCAACTATGAAGGAGTTCCCCTGACATGGCCAGTGACCGGCGGATACGGCGGATAGAGCGGCTGTTGGATGATGCCGAAGAGGCTGTCTCCGCCTTGGAATGGGACGTGGTCCGTGACCGGGCCCAGGCCGTCTTGGCGTTTGAGCCGGATAACGTTGACGCTCTGGACCTGCTGGCGGCGGCGGAGCGGTCGTTGGGTGGCGGGGCGGGATCTTCGAGCGTACAAGCTCATGCAATCCCCACGGTGTCCTCTTCCGTTGTTGCTGCACCGGGGACCTATTGCGACTACGCCGACGCGCTGCTCCTTCGAAACAGTGATGGCGACCGCGCTAAAGCCATTTCCCTGCTGGACGAGTCGTCGGCCGTTGCCAAGGAAGTGGGTATGAAGCTGTTGATGGACCGGGTGCTTTCGCGAAGGGAGAAGTTGATCGCCTAACGATAGGCTCGCTCGATTTGTATCCTGCTTGGCCGTATCTTATAATCGTCAATGGCTTCCAAAATTTAGGGATGGTAGAGGGGACAGATTATGACTATAGGGGTTGCGCCAAAAACAGAGGTTCTACGGAAGGAAGTCCAGGAAAAGTACGCCGAGGTGGCGGTTAATCCTGACCAGACCTTCCATTTCCACCACGGCCGGCCGTTGGCGGAAATTTTGGGTTATGCCATGGACCAGGTAGACGCCATGCCGCCCCAAGCCGTTGAGTCCTTCGCTGGCGTGGGCAACCCCTTTTCTTTGGGCGCCATCCAGTTAGGTGAGACTGTTCTCGACGTCGGCTCAGTAAACCTTTGGGGGTAACCCTGATCGTTTCCGGAGCGATAGTGACCCTGGGCTATGGCTCCTTGCCGGTCTAACGGTTACTTCCCGCCACGGATCACCTTCCCTCAATTATCATCCCGCGGCGCCACGGCCATGTACTTGCTGCCCACTCCCCCGGTCATCTCCATCGGCTTGGCAATGACGCCACCGATGGAGAGAGTTCTATCGCGGAGGGAGCTACCGGGGACTTAACTCTTAATTTAGGGATGTGGCGATGCGCATAGGTTTGCTGCCCGGAGCCCGGCGGGACGCTATGAATCTTGCCGATACGGTGCGGCAGGTGGTTCAGGCCGAAAATGACGGCTTTGACAGCGTTTGGTTCCCCCAGATGTCCGGCTTCGGCTTTGATGCCCTGACCATAATCTCCATGGCAGGCGTGCAGACGGAACGGATCGAACTGGGCACGGCGGTGATTCCCACCTTTCCCACCCACCCTCTGGCCATGGCCAAGCAAGCCCTCACGGCCCAGGTAGCTTGCGGTGGCAGATTGACGCTGGGCTTGGGCCTGTCCCATAAACCCTCTATCGAGGGCACGATGGGTCTTTCCTACCTACACCCCTTACGGCACATGCGCGAATACCTGACAGTGGTACGCTCCCTCGTAGATGACGGCTCGGTCGACTTCGATGGTCGGGTGTTTCAGGTTAAGTCCGATATCAACGTTCCGGGGTCGTCGCCGTTTCCCATCGTGACCGCCGCTTTAGCGCCCCGAATGTTGCGCTTGGCTGGAGAGATGGCCGACGGCACGGTGACCTGGATGGCCGGAGTGAAGGCCATCGAATCTCATGTTGTTCCACGCATCCGGGAGGCCGCGGAGGCGGCAGGCCGTCCCAGACCCCGGGTGATAGCATCCCTTCCGTTGGCCGTGACCGACGACCCGTCCGAGGCCAGGGAGCGAGCCGCCAGGACTTATAATCGCTACGGCCAGTTGGCCAACTACCGCAGACTCCTGGATATCGAGGGTGTCGAAGGGCCATCAGAGGTGACGGTGATCGGAAACGAGTCTCAGGTGGAGCAACAGTTGCGGGACTTTGCCAGCGCCGGCGCCACCGACTTCGTAGCTTCGATACTGCCGGTGACCGGTGATCGTGAGGCATCGGCCGCGCGCACCATGGAGTTTCTGCGCAGCATGGTGGGCCGCATTTAACCGGCTGGAGGCTATCGCCCGATTGACACGGCAAGTACCCGTGTCTACAATCCGAACCAACTACATCGAGGCCAACGTGCCTCTATCTCCGGAAAGGCATCGATAAATCTCCCGAGGACCCAAATAGAGGAGGAGTTATGGCAAGGATCAAACATATCGCTCTAGCTACCCACGACCCGGCCAAGACGGCCGCTTTCTACATGGACAACTTTGGACTTCAAGAGCTGCACCGAAAGCCTGCGGACACTGGGGCGGACGGGGTCTGGCTCAGCGACGGCTACATCTACTTCGCGATCCTGAAGATCGGCAACCCTGACGTTTCCACCACTTTGCCCGCCGACGCCACGGGGACCGTGGACCACATCGGCTTTTACGTGGACGACTTGGAAGAGACCTGTGAAGCCGTTGAGAATGCCGGGTCCGTTAAGTGCTCCAACAGCAGCGAGCAGAACCGCAAGTATGCCGACCCCGATGGCATCATGCTGGACATCCGGTATCGAGGATGGGACGAGCAGATCGGCGCTAGGACCCAGCTTTATGAGCTGACCCCGGCCAAGACTCCCGCCCAGACTTAATCACATTAAGCGGCTAGATCGTTATGAATTAAAGCCCCGTCCCGATCACGTCGGGATGGGGCTTTATGCTGGGAGGCTGGTTCGCAAACGGAATGGGTATGTCTTGGGCCGTCCCACCCCCATCCCATCGACTGCGCTCAGGGCAGGCTCTAACCTTCCCCCATCGAGGGGGAAGGGACTTGGCTCTCGATATTGCAATTACTGCCTGTCATTCCGAGGAGAGTAGCGACGAAGAATCTGGGGATGCGGGAAGGCGGCACCACCCCATGCCAGATTCCTCTCCTTCCGCCGAAGGATCGGAATGACAGTGGGTAGGGTCGGAATGACAGTTGGGGCGGCCGGCATGACCGTGGGGGGTCTGAGTGACAGTGAGGGGGTTCGGAGTGACAGTGGACGCTTTTACTTGAATCGAGTGTCGGCTAATCTCGCGCCAATCATTGAACGTGCACTAGAAGAAGTTACTCAGGTTTTTTGCCAGAAGAACGTTCTGGTCGAAGACGATTTTCCGGCTGGCTATCTTCCAGGCCCCGTCCACGTTGCGCAGCACGTCTTCCCGGCTGCCCACGTAGAAGTTCTCCTCGGTCTCCGCCCTGGTCCGGTACATGATGAAGTTCGAGTAGACCTTGATCTCAGACTCCCGCTCCCCCGGCTCTACCTCAACGTTGGAAACGAAGTGCCGGGTCCGGGACGGCGGGTCTTCGGCCCAGGCCATCCCCGTGTCCAACCGGTCTACCCGCCGGCTCAAGGAGTCCTTGTCCTCGTCCATGAACGCCAGATCGCCCTCTTTGGACACGTCTTCTTCCTCGTAGCGGGAGCCGTCCAGGATGGAGATCGACTTGCTAGTGGCGGCGTAGCGGTTGGAGCGCATGGGCATCCAGTAGCGGATGTCGTCGGTCAACAACTCCAACCACTGGTGGAACTGCCGGTTGTCCAGCAGCCGGGCCTCACGATACAAGAATTGTTCCACCTGGCGAAGTACATCGTCGCGCATGACCTACCACTTCCTTGCAAAAATCAGTTCTACCACTACCGTTTGTGGTGCGCCTGTCGAACAATCCACCGCCATCTTCCCTAACCGTTCGTGGTGAGCCTGTCGAACCATCTCTTCGCGGGGAAGGCCCTTCGACAAGCTCAGGGCGAACCGGTGGCCGTAACATGGATGTCTAGATCTTGGTACTAACCGGAGGTCCTTGAAGATCTGTCCAGCTTTCGGCGGCCATGAGTTGGACCCAACGGCGGTAGAAGCTGCGATGGTTGCTCTCGCTGATTTTGAAGTCGCTGGCCCAGGCGTTGAGCTCTGGGTCGAAGCCTTCGTGGCCCAAGCCCATCTGCAGATTCAACGAGTAGCGGCGGGATACCGTCCCCCGGCAGGTCTGGGTGCATTCCTGCCAGTTGTCCATGTCGTCCTGCTCGAAGGTGCCCGAGGGGCCGAAAGCCCGCAGGCTGGACAATCGCAGAGCTTCTTTGACCTCCGGCGGGGCAGCTTTGTCCACGTAGGTCCAGGACCAAACCTCGGTTTTTTCCGGTCCTCTTGGGTGCCAAACCCGAAAGGTACGAGCGGCGGAGATCAGCATGGAGAAGTTGGGGAACACGGTGCCTACGGTGGGTTTAATCACACGCCGCCGGGGGCCCAGCCGGCGCTCCACTTCGGGAAGTATGCTTTCCTCGTAGGCCCTGATCTCATCTATGGGCGGGTCGGTTATATCGTCGGGTCCGGCGGTTATGACGCAGTGGCCGTTCCCTGGGGAGACCATCCGTCCGCCGGAGGTGGATAATAACCGCCGGTTGCTGGCGAATCCCGTGCTGATGGCCGAATTGTGACTCCAGGCCGTGTGGTAGCCGTCTCCGGCGAAGTTTTCCGCGGGAAGCTTCCAGTTGCAGGGAATCACCCACTTGAACAGTCCGCCAACCACTTCAACGCCGCCCTCACGGCGGTCGAAGAAGGCGTCAAGATACCAGGCCATCTCTCCCAGGTACTCCAAAAGCGGCGGGGCATCCTTGTCGAATGACGCGAAATAGAGACCTTTGTAGTTGTCCAACTGGGCCACGGGGATCAGTGACCAGTCGGGCCTATTTAGTTCGCCGTAGTACGCGTCTTGCAGGTTGGGCACGCCTGTAAGCTCACCGTCGCTGCCGTAGACCCAACCGTGGTAAGCGCAGCTAAACGAGGACGCGTTGCCACCGTCGGCCCGGCACAGCCGGTTGCCCCGATGGCGGCATATGTTCAGGAAGGCGTTCACCTTACCTGAGCGGTCGCGCCACACCAGCACCGGGTCCTCGCCCATGTAGGTGGTGAAGAAGTCGCCGGGATCGGGAATCTGGCTGTCATGGCAGAGGAACAGCCAACAACGGGCGAAGATGTTCTCTAACTCTTGCTGGTAGATATCTTCCTCGATGAAGATGCGGCGGCTGAGCAGTCCCTGGCCGGCTTCCACCAGTCCCTTAACGTCGATAGCCACGGCTCCCCTCCTTATGAAATCCCCCTAAATCCCCCTTTGTGAAAGGGGGACTTTCTTATGGGCCTTAATGATTGCCGAAGTATCGTTGCATGGACCAGGTTTGATGGCCCAGTTCAGCTCTAAAGATGGTGGCTGCTGGGGTGGAACAGGTCTTCAACCTCAAGGCGGCTGTCAATCAATCCCTGGTCGAGTTCGTACTGGATGAACCGCTCCAGGTTGCTCCGGTTTCGCTCCAGCCCGTTGGGCCAAGGGTCGCCGCCCATGATTAACTGCTCTTCTTGGGCCAGTTGAGGCGCCCAAGCTAGGCTGCTCCAGTTGGGGTCGTCGTAGAAGCGGCAGGCCATCTCCTTGGCTTGCTCAAAGGCGTTAAATAGGGCGCTGGCAACCTCGGGGTGCTGATCGGCGACTTCTTTTTTTATGGCCACAAGGTGCATGATAGGGTAAAATCCGTTGCGCTGGAAATAGGAAACCTCTTCGGCCCTGGAGTCCTGAAAAAGCCGGGAAACTTCGGGCGCTCCGGCGACGAAGGGGCGGGGCATTCTGGGCACCATGTAGGCATCGATCTCGCCTTCCACCAGCATCTCTTCGATGTCGCTGCCCAGCGGAGCCCGTTCTATGGAAACTCCGGCAGGCGGCTGGAAAGATACGGGTTCACCGGTACTGGTTACCCAGTTAACTTGGTCCAATGGAACGCCGTATTCGTGCTGCAAGTCTCCCTTGGCCAGCACCGACAGGGTGGTCTGGAAACTGCGCAGGCCCACCCGCTTGCCGATAAGGTCCTGAGGCGCGTTGATACCGGCGGCGGTATTTACGTACATCTGCGACTGGCTGAACAGGCGGCGCGGAAACACCGGGATGGCGGTGAGGGGAGCGCCCCGGGTGATCGCCATGATGTAGGAGGATAGGGAAAGCTCGGCGCAGTCCCACTCCAACCCGTCCAGCATCCGCTCGTGCCGGCCCGATTCCACGGTGACGTGCCGCACTTCAAGCTGGATACCCTCGGCGGTCACCGACCGGTCCAGCAGGGGAAGGTGGCGGTCGTAGTGTTCCACCGCCAGAGTCAGCCTGGGTTCGCGCATTGTACTTCTCCCCAGGGCCCTTGATGTAATGGGAGTTGATCTTGCCCGATTAGATACCACATAGCCGAAACACCGTCAAGCATGGGCTAACCAAGTTTTACGGTCATTCCGCTGGCTTCCGGTATACGGAACTGATAGCATTGACGCCTAGCATGCCGCCTATTTCGAATGGTGCTGGGATGGCTAAGAGTGGCGGCAAAGGATACGTTCGGGACTCTTTCGGCTGGAGGAAGTAGTCATGATTGAGGTCAAGGCCCCCGACGAGTTCATCGCCGAGTTGTGGACCTACGCCGAAGAGGTGCCCACTGAGCAGCACCCCTGGTTCCATGGCATCATCAATCATCGCTGGACGGCCGAGCAGATCATTTTGGGCGAGATTCAGCACTATCACCGAGTGCGCACCAACCCCATACATTGGGGCTACATCATGATTAATACCGTCGCGGAGAAGCGGTACGACCTGATGGAAGCGGTCCTGGACAATTTCAACGAAGAGTTGGCCCGGCCACGCACTCACGTTGACATAATGATGCAGATGTTGGAAGAAGGCGGAATCTCGCGGGAAGAAGCCGACGACACCGAGTTGGCCCCAGGAACGATGGCTGCCATAGAGATGATTAACGGCTGCACCCAGCACCGGTCGTCCCTGGAGGGGCTGGCAATGCTGAGCCTGGTGGAGTCCCAAAACGCCGACGTCTCCGCCAAGGTCTATCCTGAATTGATCGGCTACTACGGGTTCTCAGAGCGGGCTGCCGAGACCTATCAGATCCATGGGGTACAGGACGTGGAGCACGGCGCCCGCCAGATCGACATGATCCGCGCCGCCGCCACCGACGCCGAAACCCAAGAGTTGGTGAGAAAAGCAGTCAAGTTGGGACTCACTGCCTATACTCTAGAGTGGGACGGCCACGTCCAGGCTATAACCGGCCGGCGGGATTTCTGGAGCGGCAGCGGAACCCTAAGCCTAAGGCAGCCCACGGTGCGCTTGAAGAGGGATGCAAGTTAGTTACGGATTTCTCAAAGAATCGTCGGCAAGACACAATCAAGTCCCCCCTTCGTAAAGGGGAATCTAGGTGGATTTCCCCCCGCATCTCACCTACAAAGGCCACTCTTCCGGCAAGTGCCCCCGCAACTCCTGATATTCGGGATCGCCGGCGCTCTCGATTTTCATGGAATCCAGCAAGGCCAGGAGCTCCTGAAGCTCAATATTAAGACTGTTCGAGACCATACCCGTGGTCTCCTCGAAGTCACCACTTCACCGGTTGTGTCAACCCCGCAGGCGGCCGAGCACGTTACGTTGTTGCTCGTCCAGTGCCATATATCCTCGTTCAGGTAATAGATTTATCCGCGATAGTTAGGAAACACCCACCGGGTGGATGGTTACCGACTGGCATCGGTGCTGCGGCGTACCGGCACTGTCCACGGTGATTAGGTGGCGGGCGAATACACGCCACGGGCGTTCCTGCCAAAGCAAACTGAAAATCACGAAGGTGTTTTCCACCGCTTCTCCCGGAACCCCGTTGCAAGAAACTTCAAGTTCCAAGTCGATGGTTTCCAAACCAGCCAGTAGTAACGGCGGCTCGAACTCCCGGCGTTCGCTATAGAACTTGTCGTGGGGCAGCCAGGCAGATCGTACCTCCAGCGGTTGGCCGTCCAGGTTCTGGATGCGCCAGGACGCGGTCCATCTTCCGGAGACTCCCGTGGAGCGGCAGGCCACCGCTTCTATCTGTAATCTAGGTTGATGGCCGGGGTCGCCACGTTGACGCTCCACAGGCTGATACTCCCCGATGACGGTTCTCCGGGCTACTTATTCGGGATATAAAAGCTGCAGGCGATGCCCGTCGGGGTCGTCGAAGTAGATGCAGTGGTCGTCGCCAGGACGGCCGGACACGGAGGTGCCATTGCTTTCCAGGTATGCCTTCACCTCTTCGTAGGTGCCCGATTCCAGTCGCAGCGCCATGTGGTTCATGTCGTCGCCCGGCTTGATCTCGGTGCCTTCGGCGACTTGGAACAAGGCGACCATCTGCCCGGCGCCGCACCAGAGAAAGGCACGGGTGGCGTCTTCGTGGTTGACGGTCATCCCCAGCACGTCTAGGTAGAATCTCCGCGACTTGGCCAAGTCCTTAACGTGCAACACCGTGTGGTCGATACCTTTGGTCTTTAGCTTGGTCTCTAGCATTATCCGCCTCCCGCATCTAATGATTGGGTTGGATCGGCCAGTGGCAACACCTGGATGTTGCGGCATGGAGCCGTGGTAGGCGAGACCAGGACGCCCGAATATCCCGGTTAATATCACATCGCCGAGGCACCGTCAAGCGGTCCGGCGAAGGGCAGGCGCGGCAGATTCAGGCTAGATTGAATCGCCGATTATTACTCCAGCGCCCCGGAAATGACGGCCTCAACTATTTCATCGTCTGACATGCCTAATATTTCCTTCAGCAGTGTTGGCAACCAGCAAAAGTGGGACACTCTCGTAAAGGAGAGATCAGGTAGAAATGGCAGTGTTGTTGGACTCCCTGAGCAGGTAGTTGTAGCGTTGTCGTCGGGCTAGGGTCTCAGCTTTCACCTCACTTCTCTTGATCAGGATCCCTTCCCGTCTTCCGTGGAGAACGTCATCCGGGGTCACGTTGCTGAGGGCTTTGTGATAGCGGCGGTTGTTGTAGTAGTCCACGAAGCCTAAGGTGGCCACCTCCAGGTCGCCAGGCACTTCATACGGGACCTGGTTCACCTCGTGCTTGATGCTCTGATGGTATCGCTCCAGTTTCCCGTTGGTTTGGGGATGGTAAGGCGCCGCCAGGATGTGACGGATCCCTACCAGGTTCAGGTGATCGCGGAAAGCCCTGGATACGTAGCCCGATCCATTGTCACTCAGCAGTCTGGTCCGGTCCTCCAAGGGCACTTCGGTCATACCAGTGACATCAACGGCTAGCTGGAGCACCTGGATCAGGGAATCAGCTGTCATGTCCAGTTGCAGCTTCCAGGCCAGGATGGACCGGGAGTAGTCGTCCATCACGGTGACCATGTAGTGATAGCCCCAGCCGGCCACCCGGAAATATGAAGCATCGGTAGCCCACATCTGATGCGGACCGCTGGTCTTGCGTTGGTACTCTTTACCAGCCAGTAGCTGCATCTCGGGAGGTTTGACCAGCCCTTCCCTCTTCAAAAGGCGGTACACCGTAGATTCACCGACCGATAAATCCTGGTAGTCGGTGATCCAAGCGGCTAGTTGCCGGCTGCTCCACTCCGGAGACTCCCTGGCCGCCGCCAAGACCGTGGCCTCTTCCGGTGGGCTAAGCTTATTCCAGGGAATCCGGACACTGGCGGTAGAGCTATCTTGCTTCCCTTGCAGTTCTCGGGCCCGCCACCGGTAATAGGTGCTCCTGGGCACCTGCAGTTGGGCGAGCAGCCTCCGTTTTCCCCACTGGGCCTGTTCCACCCGGGTTATGATGTTCGACCTCTCCTGGGCGCTCATGCGCCTGCGGCCCCATCGAAAGCTGGGATGACCGTTTTTTTGAAGCGGTGGACCTCCAGGGAAAGGTCGGCAACCAGTTGTTTCAGATCGTGGTTCTCCCGCTTGAGGTGTTCGATCTCCTGACGGGTGGCGTCTCGCACCGTGTCCCGGGTGAGACGCTCTTTGCCCGCTTCCATGAATTCCTTGGTCCAGGCATAGAAGACGCCTGGCTTGATTCCCTCTCGCCGGCAGAGGTCACTAACGGTCACTTCTCTTCGGAACCCTTCCAGGACGATGCGGATCTTGTCTTCCGGGGCGTACTTCCTACGGGTCGCGGATCTGACTTGCCGGATGAAAGTCTTGGTCTCTTGAGTCGGGGTCTCTGCGGCTTGGCCTTGATCGATGTTGTTCTGAGACACTTCTGGCTCCTTTCTTGATGTGGATGATCTATACCCAACACCAGGAGTCCAAACCCACCACCAC
>JAKUQE010000011.1 GCA_022450395.1 Dehalococcoidia bacterium
CGCCTTCTTCTTGGCATGCTCAGTCCGGTTACTGGAACGATCCGCCTCGGCACTAATTTGCAAATCAGCTACTCCGACCAACTCCTTGAGCAATTGGACGAAAACAAGACCGCCATAGAAAACGTCGGCGACGGCAATGATACAGTTACCGTTAACGGGAAAATTCGTCACATCCTCGGCTCTCTGCAAGATTTTCTCTTTTCTCCAGATCAAGCTCGCTCTCTTGTTTCTGTTCTTTCCGGTGGGGAGCGCAAGCGCCTCATGCTCGCCCGTCTCTTCACCCGGCCCTCCAATCTCCTTGTGCTGGATGAACCCACCAACGACCTTGATATCGAGACCCTTGACCTTCTTGAAGGCCTCTTGATTAACTACACAGGAACGATTCTCCTCGTCAGCCATGATAGGACGTTCATCAACAACATCGTGACGAGCACCGTCGTTTTTGAAGGCGGCTCCGTCGTGAAGGAGTACGTGGGTGGCTATGATGACTGGCTGCGTCAGCGCCCCCAGGAAGCAAAACCGAGTAGGGCATCTGCCAGCAAACAAGGCGCCCCACCGGCTCAGGCACCCAGGGCAAGGCTGAAATTAGGGTTCAACCAGCAAAAGGAACTGGATGCACTGCCCCAGACTATTGAGTGCCTCGAAAGGGAACAGCAGGAGTTGTTCCAGACCATGGGAGATCCAGAACTCTACAAAAAGGACAGGGCTGACATTGTTGCCACGAACGATAGGCTAGAAGAACTGAAAAGGCTTTTGGCTGAAGCCTACGCACGTTGGGAAGAACTGGAACAATTCCGCCTAGATGACGAAAACAGCAGGCTTTCAAAATAGAGAATGCCAACCAGCGTAAAGACGAAGCTAATCGGAAAATAAGCGGCATGGATCTACGCCACCGGCAACACGACAAGCCCGCGTTTCAGGCCGAGTTCGACTCTACTCCGCCCCCCGTCCGAACCATGCAGTTTTGCCGCGGTTAGCAACTGATCCGCTCACCGGCCTGACTTGCGGTGGGCGGTGGGCGTTTTTTGGTCTTCCTATAGGGTAATTTGTAAGTTCCGCCCTTGTTCGTATATGGTCCTGTCTCCGGCCATATTCCCCTAAGACGGCCCGTGAGCGATTTCAGCGTCTAATACAACACCTTGTTAACGAGGCAGACGAGGCGATTCCCCGCTGCGATTGGGAAAGGGTACGGCAGTGCGCACAGGCAGTCTTTGCGATCGATTCCAGAAACTCCGACTTCGCGTTTGACCAGGAACCGGGCAATAACTATCTTCGGCTCCTAGCTCGCTCAATGGCGCCATCTATTTCGACGACGTCGAACCCCAACTCGATCGCTATCGCGGCGTCATCACGAGATTTGGCATCATTTCCCTGCAGAGTGTAAGCCAACGCCCTATTTACGTAGGCCAACACGAGTCTAGGGTCGAGCCCAATGGCATTGTCGAAATCATCGATCGCTTTCTCAAGATCGCCAGTGTTGAGATACACGTAGCCCCGATTGACGTAGGCGCCGTCGAGCCTCGGATCGAACAATATTGCTCGGTCGAAGTCATCAATAGCCTTTTGTGGCTTGCTCATTTCGTCGTGGGCGCTGCCCCGGTTACTGTACGCCAAAGCGAACCGGGGGTTTAGGCGAATGGCTTCGTCGTAGTCCAGAATTGCTTTTTGGTACTGTCCTAGATTCGAGTAGGAAAAACCTCGGTTGTTGTAGGCCTGTGCAAGCCGGGGGTCTATACGTATGGCTTGATCGGATTCCTGATTGGCCCGCAGGTATTCACCGAGTTTAATGTAGGATAAACCCCGGTTGTTGTAGGCCTGCGACAGCCCGGGGTCCAGTCGAATCGCCTCGCTGTAAGCGGCTATGGCGTCCTCAGTGCGGCCTTGGGCTTCTAGTTCTACGCCGTAGTTATAATGAGTAGATGCCCTGCTGGGACCGGTTCCTTCGAGATGTAGGGCCGCTAGCATGTTGTCCACCGGTGCTCGATCATCGGTGAGCAGCACCCTCTTTCGGGCGTTCAGCCAACGTTCCATGGATTCATCCGGCATGAAATGGCTGATGAGCGCTCCTCGGCCAGCCTGAATATTGGCATTTCTAAGAGACTCATATGATAGCGGACGCACCGACGCGGCAACCACGTGGGTTTTCTGACCATCATCCGGCCAGTTATCGTCTTCTCGAATGACATAGACATTTGGGAAGGTCTCTTTAAGGGTATGCACGAAGGCTCGAGCGAAACGGCCGCTCTGGAATTTGTCTACCACATTGACCGCGTAGATACCGTCCGGCGTCAGAAGTCCCGCTATCTGCTCGTTGAACTCCCTAGTAGTGAGATGGTAGGGCACAGACAGGTCGTTGAAGGCGTCGCCAATGACCAGCGCGTATTGCCCGGAATTCAGCTTAGGGACGGTCATCCTCGCGTCTTCGTTGTAGGTCACGATTCGGGTGTCACAGGGCAGCCCCAAGTGGTCGAACGCCACGCGAGTTACCGCGGGATCGATCTCGATGACTACCACAGTACTCTTCGGGTACAACGTCTCCAGATAGCGTGGAACTGTGTATCCGCCGCCGCCGATGATCAAGGTCCTAAATCCCGGATCTCGCTGCGCAACGAGAGTAATCAGTTCCGAGAAAACTTTCTCATAGTTGTAGGCCAAGAGGGTGGGGTCTTCCAGAGACACATAGCTGTGGAGCAGCTTATCCAGGTGTAGCGCTTTTACTTTATGCCGCCCGTCTACGATATCGTCGGTCACCTGGATACAGAAGTAGTTGCTCTCCTTTAAACATCCGCTGTTCAGGTCACCGCTGATTGAACTGAAGCCGCCTATCCCGACAAACAGGACGATCATCGGCATGGTGGGCATCCTCACCCGCCAAAGGCCGCCGAAGGCCAGCGACATTCCGACCAGGATCAGGGCTACCAGCAAAATAGTTTGTCTTGTGCCAAGCCATTGAACCAGGACGAAACCCGTTATGAACACGCCGAAGATGGCGCCAGCAGTAGAAATGGCATAGATCTTCCCTACAACATCGCCGGCGTGATCCAAGTCACGTAGGTTCAGCTTGACCACCAGAGGAGTCACCATGCCCAAAACCGCGCTAGGCACGAAGAAAAGGGCAGCCGTGAGGAAAACGATGCGAGGCAATATAGGCAACGCCTAGAAGACGGCGGAGACAACGCCCAACAAGGGCAGCACGCTCAGGCAGGTGAGCCCCCCGGCCAGCAGGATGATGCCCAGGGTTGTGGGGGAAGGAAACCGGTCGGCCACGCGGCCGCCCACGTAGTTGCCGATACTTATACCGGCGAGCACCACCCCGATGATGCTAGTCCAGGTATAGAGGGACACTCCGATGCTGGGAGCCAGAATCCTGGCGGCCACAATCTCGAGAATAAGCCCGCAGGCGCTGGCCACGAAAACGATCAGGTAAGGCTTCAACGAAGCCAAGATATTTAGCAACTTTGGGGTCACGGCGATGCTGCCCCTCCTCCCAGTTGAAGTCCCTTGGGCGGGATTCTTGTCCGAGTGGCGGTTTACCGTGAAGACCGTGCATCCACAAGGAGCAGGGATAACCGTTCAGGAGACTAGGCTCCGGGGCGTGCGGTGACCAATACTCTACACAATGATCCACTCACTGGCCTGATTTATGGCGGGCGTTGTACGCGATGATCCGACGAAAATGACACAATGCCAAGTCCTCTTAGTGGCCGTCGATTTTACTCCTGATGTGGTGATACTATATTTGGCACCAAGATAGACTAAACCTAAGTCTTTACTCATTTAGGGACCTCTCGCATTTACTGACTGATATGGCCAGCCACGACAACAAAGAGATGATCTTGGTAGCTTTTCTCCAGGCATCCAATTGTTCAAATTACACCGGGTCTTGGCGGCACCCAGAAACCGAGTCCAACTTCCTGGATCTGGCTTTCTACCAAAATATCGCCACTATCTTGGAAGAGGGGAAGTTCCACCTAGCTTTTCTCGATGACCGGTTGGCCATGCCCAGCCGGTTTGGGAACACCCATGAGACCGCTGTCGAACATGGGATTCGCACTGTCAAACTAGACTTGGTGCCGATAATCACCGCAATGGGCCTGGCTACAAGCCACCTAGGCTTAGGTGCGACGTATTCAACAACCTACTACTCCCCTTTTCATGTAGCCCGGCTTTTCGCGTCCATAGATCACTTCACCAAAGGTAGAGCAGTTTGGAACGTGGTGACTTCTTTGAACGATTCAGAGGCCCAGAATTTCGGGGTTTCTGAGCATCTGCCTCACGACACCAGATACGACGTTGCAGATGAATTCATGAGCGTGGTATGCAAGCTTTGGGACTCATGGGAACCCGAAGCTATGGTGGCAGACAGAGAAACCGGAAGATTCGCTGATTCAACCAAGGTGCATAGAGTCGACCATTCGGGTCTCTATTTTCAGTAGCAGGGCGCTTTTACGGTCCCACAGACGCCTCAAGGCCATCCAGTGATTATCCAAGCTGGCCAAAGCGATAGAGGTAGACGGTTTGCAGCCCGTTGGGGGGAACTTCTCTTTGTCATCTACCCTACAGCCGATGGTTGCAGGACCTACAGGGAAGACTTGCGTCGACGAAGGGAAGCGTCAGGCCGCGACCCGGACTCTCTTAAGGTGGCGCCAGCGGTCTACGTCGTGGTGGGTGAGACTGAAGAGATAGCGCAGGAAAAGTTGGCTTTCATAGATAGTTTGGCCAACCAGACCGATTCTTTGGTACTTTTATCTGAAGTTTTTAACTATGATTTCGCCCATCACCCCACAGATGAGCCGCTGTCTGACGAAACACTAGAGTCCATGACAGGCCTAAGAGGATTCCTAGACCGCGTGGTGGAACTGAGCGGCACCAAGAACCCTAGTGTAGATGATTTTATACGTTATTCCGGCAGGGGTACTCTAAGCGAACTTCCTGTGTTCGCCGGCACTCCCGAGCAGATAGTAGACCAGATGGAGAGTTGGTACCTGAGCGAGTCTTGTGATGGTTTTGTGATTGCCGCCACCCACATGCCGGGAGCCTATGTCGATTTTGTCCAGGGGGTGGTCCCCGAATTGCAACACCGAGGACTGTTCCGCAAGGATTACATTCCCGGTACTCTTCGTGATAACTTAGGCTTCTTCAATCCCCCGTCATAGGTTCTGCGGCGTCGCGTTCCTCATTGCGCGCTCTCCCAATATCCAATCTGTCTATGCTTGGGAATTTTGAGCTAACAAGGACTTTTAATGGCAACTTTCGTTTTGGTGCACGGGGCTTGGCACGGCGGCTGGTGTTGGTGGAAGGTGGAACCTCTTTTGCGACGATACGGCAGCTCAGTCTACGCTCTCAGCCTTACGGGCATGGGCGAGCGTTCTCACCTCGCCCGATACATAGACCCCGCGGTCATTAACCTGGACCTTCACATTAAAGACGTTACGGAGCTTCTGGAAAGCGAGGGATTGGAGAGGGTGATTTTGGTGGGCCACGCCTACGCAGGAATGGTCATTTCCGGCGTGGCAGAGGTCTGTCCTCAATTGCTGGAGCACCTGGTTTACGTGAACGGCGTGGTGCCCCGGGACGGTGAGTCTATGGTTGACCAGCTTGATGCCGTGCGAGGCCCTGAATTCACCGCCCAGGTCCGAGCGGCCATCAACAACCGCGAGGAATTCCTGCCCCCGCCCACCACCGTCGAGGAGATCCGCCGGCGGTGGGGCATCGCCGATCCGGAGGACCAATCCTGGGTATTGCCCCGCCTATGCCCTCAGTCGGTCGCCGCCTTTGCCCAACCGCTGAGGTTGGGTAGTTTCGAAGCGCAAGAAATATCCCGGTCTTTCATTCTGTCCAGCGAATCGGGGTTTGACCCGATCGCCAAGCGCGTCCGGCAATCGGGCTGGGGCTTGTATCAATTGGATACCGGCCACGACCCGATGATAACCAAACCCAGGGAGGTGGCGGACATTTTGCTAAAGATAGCTGGAACAATCCGCTAAGCTGTGACTAGAACCTTCCACAATGATCCACTCGCCGGCCTAGATCCCGGTGGGCCTCTACACTTTGGCTATTACCGCCACCATGCCGCCGCCGGCCGGTCCTTGATGGTATCCCCAACCAGCTGAAGCATAAATGGCTGGGTCTCCGACGACGGAAGCTATCACGGCACCCAGCACGGCACGAGCTGGCCGCGTGTTGAGATCCGAATCTGTAAGAAGAGTGCTCCTGTGCCCGCGCACCCGGCCATCGAGCGATACTTGACCCTTGCCAAACACATTGACTATACGATCACGTTGGGCGTCCGACACCGTGCCCTCGACAGTAACGCCCACGCTACGCAAGGCGGCACGCACACCATCCGCGTCGATCAAGTCGGTCAGTATATGGTGCCCGCTCACGTAGACACTTGCCGCGCCTTCGACGTTGCCGACAACTAAAACCTGGCATCGCATGAGTTCGATGCCGGACGAGGATCCGCCGAGGTTGGTGTATAGATCAGGATCGGTACAGATGGACGCCGGGTCGATCGGCCCGGACAGCTCACCAAGGCCCAGCGCGATTCCCAGGGCGGAGGAGCCGTTGGAATACCCCATGGAACGTAATGTGTCTTCCGTCACGGTCCGCTCGTTGCGGGCGCGGGCTTCAGCGATGCGGTCGCTGGTCAGAAGCGGGCACTTGACCTGCACGTAATGAACGTCGTCAACGTTGGTGATCTCTGCGTTTGCCAGAGCGGAACGAACCGCTTCGCTTACCAGTTCGACCTGCACGACGGTTCCCAATTCCTCTGGCAGCAGGTCACGAGTAAAGCTGATACCCAGAGTCAACCTGGGTTCACCTTTGCCACTTATGGCATTAGCTTGACGGCGCGTGAACACGGTGGCGTGTGGAGTGATTACACCTTCGCAACCACCGGACATGCAGAACATGACCCGGTCATCAACTTGCGCTCCGGTCCAACCGGTATGCGCCGCCAGGCAATCTCGGAAGGCTCGGTGCGCCAGGGGGCGCGAGAAGTCGTTCACACGCCCGTTTCCTTCGGTCTTGGCAATGATGCACAAGACTTCATCCGCAGCGAGATCGCCCTGTTCGATCAGGGATTCCAGGCCGCTTACGTCTTCCGGGGACGCCATCATGAACTTGTAGGCCGCACATTCCCAAGGCATGGCTTTCTCCTTTCTGTTGGTCCCAGACCTGCGTTCAGTTATCTAAATGCATCGTACCAGTTGATCCCGCCGCACTGCATCAACCGACCCAGAGGACAACAAACCGCGTGACACTCCTCCATCTTGACCGGCGAGCGTGGGCGAAAACGCATCGAAATGCTGCTTGACCAAACAGTGCAGGAAGCCGGCCAATATAACCGGCAGCAGTCATCGCCGCAACGGGGTTGCCGTACGCGATACCGGTAGCCTGGATCGATTCCCTCCCTGCTTGTCGCCGGCCTTTGGTGGTTATCGCCCCCGGCGGTGAGCCGTTGCGGCAGGGGTTGTTACCATCCGATGCCATGCTTGCTTTCGGCGCGGACCGGGAAGGGCTCAGCCGGAATTTAATGGCCAGAGCCGCCCACTGTGTCTCCATTCCCATAGCTCCCGGAGTTTCCAGCACAAACTTAGCCACAGCTGTCTCCGCGGTCCTGTATGCCTGGAGATTGGGACTATAGTTGGGGAGGGTAGCCCTCAACCCTGGCCCCTCTCCCACTGGGAGAGGGGTGACGCCATTGCTAACAGGATCGAGATGCGGGACTTGATCTAGCCGGTACGATTAAAGCCACGTTGATCGGCTACCGGCAGCCTCGTCTGCTTAGACTCGATTTCGGGAAGCCAACGTTGACATTCTAATATACGGGCGTGTCCAATCTTCGCTGCCGTGCGTATCGTACTTCCAGACCAAGGTCCTCGCTACGGCAGTTTTGAGAAAATCTTCACAACCGGCCCGTCGGCCACGATGATGCGGCCATCGTTATCGATCGCAATACCCCTGGGGTTACTAATGTCTGTGACGATGGAATCTAATTCAAACTTATTAGGCTGGAAAATACGGATCCGTGGGCCGGTAATCGTTTGTGACACGTAAACGTTGCCGCTAGCATCAACCGCCAGGCCCAAAGGCTGAGGGATTCCCGTGACGAAGACCGAATTGAACGTCCCATTGGCGTTGAAAAGGAGAACCCGATCTGCGCCGCCTGTTGAATCGGCTGCGTAGAACCGTCCGGTGGTGGGGTCCACCGCGACTGCATCAACCGAGGAGCCGGTAAAATCCGACGCTCCAATGGTCTGAAGCAAAGTGCCTGCTGGTGGTGAGAATTGGCGGACTCGCACGGGGCTTTGGCCCACAAGGTAGTTACCGTCCTGGCCCACGGCCACGCTCAAAGAATTCCCGGTAGTCGGGAACGAGGAATCCAATGCACCGTCGAGATTACGGGTTGCGATCGTAAAAGTGAAACCCTCGACGACGACGCTTTTACCAGAGGAATCGATCGCGACCGACTTGGGTTGGTCTAACGTAACTGTAGGCGAGATCGGATCGCCGTTTGTATCGAACGATCTAAGCCGGCCGTCAAATGTGACTATATCTGTTTCAATCACCCGAATGTTGTTACCCGCGTCAACCGCCACGTCAACAACATTTAGAAAGGCGATCCCGCCGCCCTGGGTGCCGTCGATAGTCTGCACTAGAGTCAAGGGCGCTGGTGTAGGCGTCGGTGGCGGGGTTGCTGTGGGCGTAGGCGCCGGTGTGGGCGACGGAGACGGGGTTGCCGTGGGAGACACCACGACCTTGATCACAATCGATAGCCGTCCGGCCACGGGCACGAAAATATCTTCGACTTGGACCGTCGAATGCTCTTCGGTAAGCCACCGGTAGACCTTGCTGACCGATGGGTTGGTGATTAATCTCTCCTCTGGGACTATGACTACTCCGGCGGAGTCTTGAGCCTTGTCAAAGATGGTCAAAACCCAAGTCTCAGTTGCTTCATTCTGAAATTTTGTCAGACCGGTTCGGTCCATCACCAGGAAGATCTTTCCGGGGACTCCAAGATCTCCGGATGCCGAAATGGTAAAACTATGGGTAAGGGTTCCGACGCCTTCCCTCACACCCGTAACACTACTGTTGTCGGAGTCGCTGGTGGCGGAGGTATAGTCCACTGTCATTTCCCATTCATGAGCCCTACCAGTGGCGATGAGATCGGTGTCAACACTGATCTCGTGGCCGGACCTCCAGGGGTTGTCGTTGCCAAATGTAATCTCTAGTTTGCCAACCTTACTTCCTGCTGGAAGGGCCCTACCGCCGAGGACAAAGCCTCCCGGTCCCTGGATTCGAAGCTCCTCCACGGCAGCCCTATTTTTGCCCATGTTCAACTCAAACGTCACCACCGGATTGCCGGAAGGCGACAGATCGCTGAACGAGGCGTCTAACCGGCTGTCCGGAGGAGGAACTAGTGCCGCTCCGTCATCCGCAGTGAATACTCTTCCTGTCACGGTGTCGATTCGGTAGCTCACCAGGGCCGCAGAGTCGGGGATTTTCTTAAGAAAGTCGGGAACAAACGTCTTCGTTGGATCCTAAGGCAACGCCGCATCGAAGTCGATGGTTCTTACGCCCAGATCCTCTTCTCCGCTGGCTAGAGCCTCCACCGGAAACGTTTCGGGAAATGTGTCGTTCAAGAAACGGTCGGCGGCAGTTTCGATCGCGTTTGTGTCGCTGGCGATCTGTGCGTTTATACCTTGTCCACCCAGACCGGTAACAGCACCGGCGGTGATTCCAGCCAAGATGCCTATGATGGCCATCACGGCCAATAGCTCGACTAAGGTAAAACCTGTTTGTCGTCGCATGTGATCAATCCTTGGGACCTGCTGCCGGGTCAGGTCGGCAATCAGGGAACCCCGTGGTTACCTTAACCGCCTAGACTTAACTAGGAATCACTCAAAGTAGTGATTACAGGATGAAAAAATGGCTACTTCGAAGGGTGATGCTGTTGGATCGTTCCCACTCCACCCAAACCTGCCGGTAGACATTAGTCCTACTCCGACGTAATATGCCCCATATGGTCAGAGGCCGATTCCAGAGACAAGTAGAGCGCCATTTGGACCACTTTGAAATTAGCGCTCGCCGCGAAGATTGACCGGTTTCTCAAGTAAGGGGGGAGCATGGCCAAACTAGTTCTAGCAGCCGGTGTCCCGCACCCGCCAAGATTGGTTCGGGAGATGCAAGATGCTCCAGGGCAATTGCGGGGAGAAGCCCTGTTTAAGCAGGTAGCCGGATATTTTGAGGCGGCGGCTCCCGACGTCATAATCGAACTAGACTCAGACCACTTCGTCAATTTTTTCTACGCCAACGTTCCGGCCTTTTGTGTAGGTATAGCCGAGGAATCCGAGGGGCCTGAGGAGATATGGGTCCCCATGCCCCACTACGTGGTTAAAGGCGACGTCAAGATGGGTAAAGGGCTGTTAGGTTACGGGCTAAAGTCCAACTTCGACTTGGCTGCCGCCGAGGAACTGCGCCTGGACCATTCTATGATGGTTCCCCTGCACTTCCTGAACCCTAACATGGAGATCCCGGTTATCCCTCTATACGTCAACGGCTTCGCGGCTCCTACACCCACGGCCCGGCGGACTTTTTCCCTGGGGCGCATGGTCCGAAAGTTCGTTGAGCAATGGGAGGGAGATCAGCGCGTAGCCATTCTGGCCAGCGGGTGCTTCGCCATGGATGTTGGCGGTCCGCTTAGAGGGTGGACCGACGACAACTGGGTGGGGACGGTGACCGATCTGCTAGAAAACGGCAAGTACGAAACCCTGGCCCGGCGAGCCACGGCACAGCGCATGGCCGATGCCGGGAACAACAGCACCGAATTGCTTAACTGGATCGGCCTCACCGGAGCGGTGGGCGATACCAAACCGCTCTTCGTGGAGAACGACGGAGGCAGCGGTTACGCGGTGTGGGAGCTGGAGGGGGGACGAAAATGAGCGTTTATCTGCTGAACAAGATTCTCTACCTGTTGGATAACGACGCCGACTTCCGCAAGCGCATCAAAGAGGACCCTGAGGGCACGGTCAAGAGCTTTCCATTGACCGGCGACGAGATAGAGGCTTTGATCCTGGGCGACGTGGGTACCCTTTACCAGATGGGCGTCCACACCTTCTTTCTGAACCACCTTGGGCGCTACGAAATGTTCGGGGTCAACCGGGACAACTATCTGGAACGTATCCGCTCCCACATGGAATATGATCCCAGGTTCGAGCTGGGCGCCATGCCTCTGCAATACGTTCCCAAAGAGTCCTAACCGCCACTGGTCCGCCCTTAAGGCCAGCTAATAATCGGGGGCAAATAGCCCCCGATGTTGGAATGGTAGATCGGGCTCTGAGCAAACGCGATGTAGATTTTGTGGTGAATTCCCGGGAGCAGATTCTTGGAGGGGTTGCCACGCGATAGCCACCGCAAACATAGATCCACTTTGCGGGGCTCGTTACTTCATTTGACTTGTCCGGAGGAACGGCTGGCGGAGGATAACCCATTCGTGGGGCTTCCCGGGGCCAGCCCGGAAATTTGGCCTTATGGGTTTCGCAATCCCTGGAGATTCTCGTTCGATCGTGAGACCGGACTATGGTTAGGCGGCTTAGGCAGCAGCCAGCAGGAAGAGATCAATCTGATCCAAATAGGCCGCAACTATGCTTGGAACATCATGGAAGGCACAATTTGTTACGAGCCGAACGGCTGCGACGTAGACAGCTTGGAAACGCCCTTGGTTGAGCTCGACGAGGAGGGCCCTCAATATTGCGCAATCATTGGAGAGTATGCCTTCCAAGGACGTGGCATCCCACCTCTGGTAGGCCCATACGTGTATGCTGATTTTTGCACCGGGGCGATATATGCCGTTTGGTACGATGGCTATTCTGACCCGTACCACCAGTTCCTAATTAACACGGAACTCAATATCTCGTCCTTCGGGCAAGACCTTGCAGGCAACCTTTACATTCTTTCAGGGAGACCACGTGGTGATCAGATGGATAGTCTCCACCCCATGTACCATTTGACCTTGAGGGCGAGAGAGTAGGGAGAGCAATCCTTATTGAAAAACATCAGGTTGGTTAAAACTCAAGCTGGCCGCACAAGACAACCCTGACAACTTGGTCCGTATGAGTGGTAGACCTTCATGGGCATATCTTGGACATGTTTATGGAGGTCCAGCTTCTCTTCTAGGACCAGCTAGTTATCGGGGGCAAATAGCCCCCGATGTAGGAATTGTATATCCCGGTCTGAGAGAACGCATTGTAGATTTCGTAGCGGATCCCTGCTATCGGGTCTTTCGAGGGGGTTGTCACTCGATAGCCACTTCGAGATTGGGCCCCAGTTATGCTTGATGCCGTGCCGCTGCCCGGTTTGTCTTCCAGCCTAGCTTTTAACCAGTCCTGGTCCACATACCCCCTTTCGTCGACCTTCTTTTCCTCTATAGCCGCCTGGGTCGGTATCAGCACGTGACCGGTTGCCGCTAAAACCGGACTGACGTATTTGCCACGGGCAACGCCGGGGAATTCGAACAGTTTCTTCCCGGTAAGCGCGTCGGCTGCTTCCCATGTCCGTTCCTTCACGCTGTAGACAACGTCTATCCCATTTAAGCCCCACACCGCGTTTTCGTCGTCAACGTCGTCGTCGGTAATCTTGGTCAAATTGGCCCCATCCCGGTCCATGATCCACAACTCGGAATCGGAACCTCCCCGGCGTCCGGCAGCCGGCTCATCATCGTTGGCGTAGAACAGGATTCGCCGTCCATCGGGAGAGAACTTGGGACCGCTGGGAAATTTGACCTGGCCCTTGGTTAGATTTTGCGTTCCCGAACCGTCGGCGTTCATCAGCCAGATATCCCAGGAAAATGACTCCCGGTCCGAGAAATATACGATCTGGGAATTGTCCGGAGACCAACTGGCCGCCCTGGCGCCGTTTTGGCCCTCAGATTCCGCCGTAAGCTGCCGTACACTTCCGCCGTCGCGGTCCATAACATATATCTGAGTCCGCCCTTGTCTGCCTTCGGGAAAAGCGTCGAAGGCGATATTCTTTTCGTCCCAGGACCACTGGGGACGGTTCGCTCCGTGGAAGTCTCCCACCTCAGTCACCACCGTAGGAGATACGCCGGGAGGGGCGTCCAGTGGATATGTGACCAAGACCTGACGGAACACCCGGCATTCCCGCTCTGTGTCTTGAACTTTCCAATCAAAACATTTGTCTTCACCGTAGACCAACGTCTTTCCTCCATGGATCACGTGCAGTCCGCCCAGGCCCTGGTACACCCTGGGAGGAATATCCTCCGCTACGACGATGGCGGCCCAACGATCGGCCTTCATCTCCGACATTAATATGCGGTCCAGGAAAGGGTCGCCGGCGGCGGTGTTTAGCATATAGACATGGGGCACATAATCCGGTTGGGGGTCATCCAGCACCGAAACCAGGGACCTCACCAGAGACAACCCTTCGCCAAATACCCGGAGGGTCACCTCATTCATTTCGGTGAAGATCAAGTAGTCCACCCGCCATAGCAGCCCGTTATTGACCACCCTTTTTACCGTGTTCACCAGCCGGTCTGCGCCCACGTCCAGAGCCCCTTTTGCCTTCCCTTTGAGATCCGAAACAGATCGCCCGGAGATTGTGCCTTTGCCTTCAGCCGCGTAAATCAGACCCGTCTGGTAGGTGGTTTCAAGGCTGATGTCCATGGTGGTGTCGCCGCTTAAGACCGGTGTCAGCGCCCACAGGACGGCGCCATCCACGGTTTTTGCTTTCAACAGATAAGCGGCGCCCGTTGGAAGGTTGAAGGAAAAGGAATCGCCATGACCCCCATCTGCCATGGGGGACCCATCCAGTCCAAAAACCGACACCTTTGCCAACTCCGATTCCAATACCAACCCGCGCTGGGAAAACAATTCTTGCGCTTCAGCTAGAACCACTTTCCCCGACAACCTCGGCCCGGTGGGTGCTGGCTCCTGGCTCGAAGGCCCTAGTGTTGGAACGGTAGTGGAATCAGACACCGGCGGTGCCGGGGTATCTTGAAGCGGTACTTTATCTACCGATGGCGTAACAGCCGGCGATTCCCGAATGGGGGTTGCTCCTGGAGAGATCGCTGGGGACGCTGGGGCTGCCACGGATGGTTCCACAGGTACTGGTGTTGGTTCAGATGTAGCAACGGCGTCAGGGGTCGGGTTTGGTTCGGATTGGGAGCACGAAACGATGCCCGTAACCAGTATGGCGAGGATCGCGATGGCCAGGTTGTATCTCATGGCGGCTCCCTATGCCAATCTGCCGAGGTGCAATAAATACGAGCCAGTCGTCATCGGCGCCACGGACGCGCTTGAAACCAGAATAGACAACGGCAACGTCTATGCCAAGCCGGCCACTAACCCAGCAGGTCTCTCCGAACCGCCTTTAGACGTTCTCGTTCCGCCTCGTCTAGCTCCGGGAATACTTCGCCCTTGTCCCGGATCCCTCCCGTAAAGTTGGGCGGGCGCTTTTCATTGAACGCGTTCCTGCCCTCTGTACCATCGGTGGTGATCTGGGTCAAAAGTGAATTCATCAGCGTCTGCACCCGCCACGCCTCGCCCACCGGAACGTCGCGGAACCGAATTATGAATTCCTTCATCATCCGCACCGCCACCGGCGGCATCGACGCTATCTGAGCGGCCAGCTCCTCCGCCCGTTCCATCAAACTATCGTGGGCGACTACTTCGTTGATCAGATTCATCCGGAGCGCCTCTTTGGCGTCGAAAGGTTCGTCGGTAAGCAGTATCTTCATCGCGTCGGCGTAAGCCACTTGCCGGGTGAGGTAAGTGGCCCCGGGTCCGTGACCCACCCACCCCTGGCTCAACAAAGCGAACTTGAACCGGGCGTGATCTTCGCAAGCTATCCTGATATCCGTCGAAGTTAGCATCAAGTAAAATCCGGCGCCCGCCGCCCACCCGTTTATCGCGCCGATAACCGGCTTCCAGATCTGGGCGTAGTGGTCGCCCAGGCTGCCGTCGGTGCCGAACTTGGACCCATTTACCGTCCCAGAAGACGGCCAGAAGATATTCTCGGTCCTTAACCTCTCCCGCTCTTCAACGGTGATTCCTTCCGGGAGCTCCAGATTGTGCCCGGCGCAAAAATGCCGCTCCCCCGCGCCGGTCAAGATGGCTACCCGAACGTCAAGATCGTCCCAGATGTTTTTCCAAGCCTCGGCCAATTCGTCCGACGTCGTCCGATCTAAGATGTTTGCTTTGTCGGGGTTATTGATGGTGACGTAAGCGACGTGTCCTCTTTTCTCGTAAAGAACTCCCATGGCGTTACCTCAAATAATTTCTGTTTAGGCCGGCTCGAACATGGGAAGCGATACCTCGCCGTCGCCCTGGTCTTCCCAGCGCAACTTTACTCTCATACCGCATTGGATGTCGGTGGTGGGGTCCTGAATCCCGACGATATTGGTCATGATGCGGAAGCCCTCGTCCAGATCAACGTAGGCCACGGCATAGGCCCCCAGGTCTTTGAAAGCCGGATGGCGGCTCTGCATGATGACGCTGAAGGTGTAGACGGAGCCCAATCCTTGGGAAACATGCCAAGTATTTTGGTCCGAGCCGCAGCTAGTGCAATGGCGGCGCGGATAAAAGATCACCTCATTGCACCGATCGCAGGTCTGGTACGTAAGCTCGTGTTTCTTGGTAGCGTCCCAGAAGGGCTGGGTGTCGTTTTCCGGGAAGGCGGGTTGCGGTCGTAGCGGTGCCATCTATTTATTCTCCTAAATGTGGTTGATTCGGGATTAATCGGCGGCCAGTATGGTTGCCCCGGTGGCATGGCGCGAGCCGAGCTGTCCGCCGTTGCCCACGGCCACCGCCAGTTTGGCGTTGGCTACTTGGGACGTAGACTCACCCCGCAATTGACGGGTTGCTTCCATCAACAGAAAGATGCCCCTGGCGCCGGGGTGGTTGGACGACAGGCCCCCGCCATCGGTATTAATCGCCGGTTTCCCCGGGTTGTCATAATCCAATCGGCCATCGCTGACAAAGGCGCCCCCTTCTCCCTTTTGGCAGAACCCCAGGTCCTCGATCATGCACATGACGGTGATGGTGAACGAGTCGTATGCCATCAAGATGTCAATCTCAGATGGAGAGACTCCGGCATCTTGGAAGGCAACTGGGCCCGACTGGGCACCGGCGCTGACGGTGATATCGCCGCCGTTCTCCCGGTACTTGGTGGCTTCACCGCCGCCGATTATCCACACCGGCTTCTTCCTGGCGTTGCGGGCCATCTCGGCGGAGGCCACCAGGACTGCCCCGCCGCCATCCGACACCATGCAACATTCCAGCAGGTGCAGCGGGTAAGCGACGGTCCGGGAGTCCAGAACGTCTGCGACGCTGATCTCATTGACGCCGACAAATTCCAGGTCGGTCATGGCCTTGACCGCCTCGGGGTTGCGCATGGCATGGCGTCGGGTCGCCACGGAGATGGCGGCGAACTGCTCGTCGGTCGTGCCATATTGAAACTTATGGCGCATCTTCACCATGGCGTAGTTGCCGATGAGGGTGAGTCCCCAAGGGTCTTCCATATTTCGGAACAGGTTAGATGGTCCGCCGCCGGTGGCGCCCGCGGTGCCGATGGCCCTCCGGTCGGAGTGGGATGTGGAGCCGTAAGTGATCAGCGCCAGATTGCACTTGCCCGCCTCGATCATCCGGCGCGCATGATTGGCGTGGAACTCGAAGGACGATCCACCTACCGAGGTGTTGTCTATGATGCTGGGTTTGAATCCGAAATACTCGGATATTCCCAGACCCCCGATTCCCTGGTCGCTGCCGGTGTCGTACACGGCATCCACGTCTTTCCAAGCAAAGCCGGCATCTTCCAAGGCCTTGGCGGCTGAGGCGGCTTTGATCTGAAGTGCGCTGATATCCGAGCCGACCACCCGCAACGGGTATTCGTGGATCCCAACGATGGCTGCGGTTCTATCCTGAGGCATATTTTATCTCTGCTCCTTTGGTTAGGAATCATATTTGTGGGGGGAATTCCCCTAAATCCCCCTTTACGAAAGGGGGACGTTGTCCGGCTTGGCCGCGGGGTTGTTTGACTTTACCATCTGGGCTCGTTAAATTTGTTGAATGCGCATCGGTCTGCTATCCGACACCCATCTGCCGGGCATGATTCAAAGCTTGGACGAATTGGGACCCGAACCGGCCAATTTCTTCTCTACAGTCGATCTGATTTTTCACGGGGGAGACCTGACTTCTCCCAAGGTCCTGGACTGGCTGGAGCAGTTCGCTCCAGTCATTTGCGCTACCGGAAACAATGACTCCATCGCCGACCCCCGCTCCAAGGAAGTTCAGACCCTGGAAGTAGAAGGTTGGCGCATCGGGATGGTTCACAGCCTGGACCGCCAATTCAGGCCTGTATCCGAACTGCAAGAACTTTTCCCGGAGCCGGTAGACATAATGGTTGCCGGCCATACCCACCTTGAGCAATTGGAACTTCGAGATGGCGTGGTCATCATGAACTGCGGCAGCATCACCTTCCCCCACCACAAAGAACTGCGCTTGGGGCCGGTAGGGCTTTTGGAATTAGCGCCCAACAAGCTCCACGCGGAAATAATAGCATTGGGACACACGCCCGGGCGCCCCAATCCCACAACATCCATGACCCTGGACCTCTAACAGATTCTACTGCGTCCCCCAGCATATTGGACGAGCCCAATGGGCTAGCGCGCCACGCGGTCAACGAACTCGCCGACCACCGCTTCGTATCTCTCCGAGTCGACGTTCCAAGCCCCGCCGTGAGGAGCGCCAGCAAACAACTCATAAGTCACCAAGTCTGGACGGCTCTCCGCGAACCTCTCGCTTATTGACACCGGTACCCTTTTGTCTGCGTCGCCGTGGAATAGCAACACGGGGACCGAGATTTCGTCCGCCCGATCCAGATAGTCCAAAGCGTCCCAGTCGATGCCGAATCTGGAGCCAGAGATTACTTTCGCGATGGTAGTCAGAAATGCGGGGACGTTTCGGATTTCAGCAGCCATATCCACCGTCGCATCCAGATCTAACATAGGTGAGTCGAGAATCACTCCCACTACCCGGTCCGCCAGTGGAGACTGGTACAGAAAGTTGGCGATTATACCGCCGCCCATACTGTAACCAACCACGACCAGGCCGGTAGCTCCGTGGTCTAGGGCATACGCAGCCGCCGCCTCCAGATCCTCCCACTCGGTGAGACCGTACCAATAGTAGTCACTTGGATCTTCCGGCGCCCCGGAATCATTCCGGTACGTTATAACCAGTGACGGAAGATTTTTACCCTCGACCACTGGTAGCATGCGCAGCGCCTGTCTCCGGCTTGCCCCTTTCCCGTGGACAAAGATTACCCAGGTGTTTCCGGAGCCATCTATTTGCCAGGCGGCGAGGACTCCCAGCGGCGACGCAAACTGTATCTCCTTAAACGTAATACCGTGGGCCCTATCTGGGTCGCCCGGGAACGCGTTCTGGCCGAAACGCACTTGTTGTCCCACAACCAAAACGCCTTCCAGCAATGTGTACTTGCGTAGGGCCTCGGCGCCGTCGACATTGAGGGTTTCGCCGACTCTAGCGTAACCATCGGGCCATTCGATCCCCGTATTTTCCGGTTGCTTTCGGAGATCCTCTTCCGTTGGGAACTTGAGTTTGACCCGATCTTCCTCCAACTCCACAACTTCGACTTCGTACTTCAGAGGGTCGTGCTTGACGCGCAGCGCGCCGTCCTCGATCTGCAGGGAGTAGTACCACCCAACCCCAAACAATACCACACCCAACGATACGGCAAGCCCGCCGATTATCAGAGCCAGCCGTTTCCGGGTCATCTTGAACAGCTCCAACGTGGTCTACCGGAGTCCATCTCGTCAGTGGACCACGAGTTACGATAGTTTAGCAGATATCATTAGCCGTACAACCGCCACGATTCCCATCGGCAGGCCTGCGTCAATCGTTACGCGGGCAGTTGGATCCGGCAAGATGTGAATCGTGCGGCGCAAGGCGCAACCCCTCAACGGTCCCGGAGTCGACCGCCTGGAACAAACTCGATTGAGAGAATCCGAGCATGGATAACGAAGCGGCCGGACGCCACGTCGCGCCTCGGCTACCCGCCCTTGACAGGGCTTGGCCTACGGAATAGCCTCTCCCTATAAGTGTTCCAGCTATAAATGGTTCCGGCCCACCGGAACGATTGGAGCGACATAATGACCACCACGGCAACCGGCTCCATCTTTGTTTTGGACCCCACCGCTCCGCCTCGAGAATTGCGGCACACCATGGCGCCACGGCCACCCGATCTTCGGGGCAGATCCGTAGGCTTTCTTTGGAACAGTAAACCCAACGGCGACATTCTCTTCGCCCGGTTGGAGGAGTTGCTCCGCCAGAAATATGAGATCAGCAACGCCGTCCACCAGCGCAAACCCTCGGCGTCGATCGCGGCCAAGCAGGAGGTCATGGACGAGTTGACCACCTCAGCCCATGTAGCGATCGTCGGTCTAGGTGATTGAGGGTCCTGCACGTCGTGGAGTATCCACGACTCAGTAGAACTGGAGCGTCGCGGTGTTCCCACTGTTACAGTTTGCACCCACCGATTCAAGGTCCTGGGCGAAGTCGAGCGCCGCGCCCTGGGAATGCCCGAATTGCCCATGGCCATCGCTCTCCATCCACTTGGAGGCCTAAAACCCGATGCGGTTGAGGCCAAGGCGGAGGCCCTTTTGGAGCAGGTGATCGCTGGTTTAACTGCTCAGGAGTAACTCAACTCAAGACGGCACGGCCCCGCCAACTTCGCTTGAAGGGTCCGGGAGTCGATCGCAACGGGTAGTTCGACAGGCTCACCACGAGCGGCAGAAAACCTCAACACCCGTTCGTCCCGATACTGTCTAAGGACCATACGCTGCGCCTATCTAAGCTTTATATTGTCCCAAACCGCCGGGGGAGTCCGGCTCATTTTTCCCCGCAGATGGAGGGCGTCGATTGCCATCGTTAGTTTCGCCGCAGATAGAGATCGCCGACGATTTCGAGGCGGTACAGCGCCTTTACTTGGACCGTGGCTGGTCCGACGGACTGCCGATAGTGCCGCCGACGCTGCAACGAGTCGAGGCAATGTTGGCCGCCACCAGCCTGGCCTCAGACCACGTGGTAGCCGAGATTCCTCCCATTTGGGGCGCGGCCACGGTGGAAAAGCTGGCCATCAATGCCGTGATGGCCGGATGCCTCCCCGAATACCTGCCGGTGTTGATCGCCGCCGTGGAAGCGATCGCGGACCCGGTCTTCAATCTTTACGCCATTCAGGCCACTACCCATCCCTGCGCCCCCCTTATGATAATCAATGGCCCCATCAGGGAGGCCCTGGGTATGAACTACTCATCTGGGTCGTTCGGGCCGGGTTGGCGAGCCAACGCGACCATTGGCCGGGCCATGCGCTTGGTCCTGTTAAATGTTGGTGGGGCTTACCCCGGGGTGGGCGACATGTCCACCCAAGGCGCTCCTTCCAAATTCAGCTACTGCGTGGCGGAGAACGAGGAAGAGAATCCGTGGGAACCTCTACATGTTGAGCGAGGTTTCCGTCCGGACCAAAGCGCTGTAACGGTGATGGCCGGGGAACCACCTCACAACATCAACGACCATTCGGGCCGTTCGGCCGATGATATCCTCACCATCGTGGCGGGAGCGATATCCGTAACCGGCGCCAACAACGCCTACACGGGCGGTGAAACCCTATTGGCCCTTGGTCCGGAACACGCCGCCACCATCAGCGGCGACGGGTTAAGCAAGAAAGATGTCGTCGAATGGCTGCACCAACGGGCCAAGATCCCCCTGGAACGTTACACCCACGATACCCTGATGGAACGGATGCAGCGCATCCCGGACGGTCCGATTCCCATGATCCGCACCCTAGATGATCTGGTCGTCATCGTACTTGGGGGACCGGGCAAACACTCGTCATGGATACCGACCTTCGGCGGCAACACCAAGTCGGTCACCAAAGAAATCATCTGGAGCGGCGGATAGTACTTATGCGACTAGTATCGCCAGCGATGTCATTCCGAGCGCCCCTCTGTCATTCCGAGCGTAGCGAGGAATCTCAAGTGACCGCTAAATCCAGGCCTGAGATTCCTCGCCGCCCTTCAGCGGAAGGGCTGGTGTCGGAATGACAGAGAACCGAGGCCGATAGATGGCAATCCTATCTGAGGATCCACGACGAGGGCCTAAGAGAATGCAACGCTCGCAAGTGGCTTTGGTTGCCTGACAACCGAATACTTCCCTAACGCCTGTTTGGCCCGGTAAAGCATAGGTTCCAAAATTTGGTCTCACCTCAGGAGCACTCCATATGCAAAAGTTCATCCACGTTGAAAAACCCTTTGTCGCCCTGTTGAGCGGTCTGCTGCCGTTACCCTGGTGATGAGTGGTTCCTGGCTTGCTCGGCCTCCTGGGCGGCGCCCCGGCCGGGCTGGCCACGGCGCCTGCGTTGCAGGCGCTTACGTGGCCCTTCCTAGCGGTCACACTGATCATGCTCAGCAGGGGTTGGTATCTTGAAGTCGCTAGCTGGAAGAGGTGGCGGCGCTCTACATGGAGCCGCCGTTCCTTCACGATGCTGATGATATCGACGGCGCTGGCAGTTTCTCTCTGGACCCTTCGATTCACCGGCGTATTCGGAATGAGCCCCATTTAAACGCCCCGATCAATTGCTCGATGCTTAGGAGGTATAGATGCTGACAGTGTTCGGCGTCATTGCCGTATCCATCATGTTTTTGGCTTACTGGCTGGAGCCCCGGTCCAAGTGGATGGTGCTGATATTCGCCGGTGGATCAGCCCTCACCGCCGCCTACAGCGGCCTGGTCGCGGCCTACCCCATCACGGTCATCGAAACCTTGTGGGCGTTGGTAGCGTTGCAGCGTTTTTGGCGGCGGCATCGCAGTGAGCGTCTGTCGGCACTCGCGGCGGGTTAGTGTTCAGGTCTGGATGGTAGAATACCCTCGTCGTATCACTACCCACGGGCTACTAGGAGGAGATTAAGCCATGGCCAGAGAAATCGTTATCTCGTCCGACTCCCACGTGTTCGAGCCCCCCAACCTGTGGACCGAGAGGATCGACGCCAAGTTTCGCGATCGGGCCCCCCACTTGGAGCGGGTCGGCGATGTTGATCAGTTGGTGGTGGAAGGCGATCAGATGATCGCCGGTATCGGCCTCATCTCTAACGCCGGCGCCCGTTTCGAAGCCCCGGAGACCATCTCAGCCCACGGCCGGTTCGACGATGTCCACACCGGGGGATACGACCCGGACCAGCATATCAAGGACATGGAGATCGACGGTGTTTCCGGGGAAGTGCTGTACCCTTCCCAGGGCCTTTTCTACTTCAAGATCGCCGATTCGGAGTTGATGTCCGCAGTATTCCGGGCTTACAACGACTGGCTGTCCGACTTCTGCGGCACCAACCCAGACCGGCTCAAGGGCATCGCCATGATCAATCTTGACGATGTCGCCGATGGAATGAGGGAGCTGGAACGCAGCGCGAAAATGGGTCTGGTAGGTGGGATGATATCCGAATACCCGTGGGAAGCGCGCCGCTACGACAGTCCGGAGTATGAACCCTTCTGGGCCGCTGCCCAAGACCTGAACATGCCACTGAGCCTGCACACCGCCACCCGCAGGGAAGGGAAGAGCCGGGGCGAGGGAAACACGAACATCCGGGACGCCAGCGGTCGTGCCAACAAAGTATTCTGGCCCTCTACTTCGATGTGCGACATGATATTCGCCGGTGTATTTGAGCGATATCCAAAGCTAAAGCTGGCCGTCGTAGAGTTCGAGCTTGCCTGGGTACCCCACCTGCTCGGCACCATGGATTACACTTACCGGGAAAGACACGAGGAAGCAACATACCGGTTCAAAAACGGCGTCTTGCCCAGCGATTTCTTCCACAGCAACGTGTATCTGAGCTTCCAAGAAGACGACATCGGAATCAGGCTGCGGGACGTCATCGGCGTGGACCAACTCATGTGGGGATCAGACTATCCCCACGCCGAATCCACTTTCCCCAAGTCCCGGGAGATTCTGGACCGTATTCTGGAAGGAGTCCCCCAAGACGAAAAAGCGCAGATAGTAGGAACAACCACGGCCCGATTGTACGGCTTCGACATGGAACGGATTTCCTAGCTGCGCCAACCAGATTCTCCGAGAGCGGATCCCGGTATCCCGGACTCTTTGACGAATACCGAGCGTTCCAGTTAGAAACGCCGATGGGTGGGCGGCAAATTACCGGGCCGCAGGAATCGTAGTGATTCAAGATTCTTAGGGCTTCCGGTACCGGTAGCCGAAGCCCCTGCTGGTCTCGATAAGTTTGGGACTGCTGGGGTCAAGTTCTATCTTCCGGCGAAGATATCCCACGTACAGGCGGACTACATCAGCGGATTCGACGTAATCCTGTCCCCATACGCGGTCCAGCAACTGATCTTGGCTCAGCACCCGGCCCGCGTTCTCCGTTAGGGTAGCCAGAAGGCGGAACTCCGTTGGCGTAAGTTCAATCGTCTGCCCTCGCACGGCCACTTTGTGTCTGGGATAGTCGATGGTTATTTCGGCATCCTGGTATACCAAGCTTTCCGAACCCTCAGGAGTTATCGAGGCTCGCCGGAGGGATGTCTCGCCGCGAGCGAGAAACTCTTCGCTTGAGAACGGCTTGGTGATATAGTCGTCCGCGCCTCCCCTCAATCCTCTAACTTTGTCTCTTTCTAGGGCCGCCGCCGTCAACATCAAAACCGGCAAGTTGGACATCTCCCGGCCGCGACGACAGTGTTATACCCGGCTCGTTCCAAACGGGTTGACACAAAAAGGCGGATGTCGTCATCGTCGTCGATAACCAGGATCTTTTTCTTGACTTCAGCCATTTACCATCCGGCGCACGAGCATTGCTGGTCTGTACGGATTATAACAAACGTCTCGCCGCAGCGGTGATGGATCGGCCTTTTCCATCTTTCCGATGCCCCGGATCTAACACGCTTTTCTCACACAACTATTCTCGCGCCCTCACAATGAAGCTCTAACCTATATGTGAAAGGGCCCAACCCTTTGGCCATATGAGCAACTGGGACTGATGGGCGGGAAGAAGACTGGGCCGGTGGATATCGGAACAAGGAGTTGAATCGATGGAGCTCTTTCTGACTGCTATCAGTATGTTGGCTTATCCGGCGTCAATCTTGATTGGGGCCAGGTTATTGAAGAATAGAATGCGCCGAGCCCAGCAACGAGACTATCTATTTCGAAACCGGACCGATGTGATGCGTCGTGCTGAATAGTTCGAGCTAGAGTGCCGTATTAGGCGCTCCGTTGAATTATTCTCACCGGAATCACACAAGATACATACGATAGGCCCACATGTTCGTTCTAAACTATTCATTAAGCAACTGCATAGATCGCCCGGGGACACAAAGAGGACGACAGTTCGCCTCTCATAAGACATCCCCTGCGATGGCGGTGCCGGTCGGAGCCCGGAGATCTACTTAAACATTAAAACTTTGACCACTAGGTGATCGAGAATTTTTACATCGGTGATCGACGAGGGTTGATGGCCTACTCAAACCCTCGTCAGTCATCGATTTTAGTGGGGGCGCAGCCTGGCCGCGCAATATCGCATAGGAGCGCCCGGACAATGTTGCGGTTTAAATCGTGCCCAAAATGCAAGTCGGGCGACATGGTAATAGACCGGGACAATTACGGTTCCTACATGCGTTGTCTGCAGTGTGGACTCCTAAAGTACTTGGGATTACCCAACGTATCCGTAACAACTCGATTGGTTCCACATCCAGTAGACAAAGCCACATAGAATATTGAGTCTCTGCATTTCCCTCGCCTGTCGACTAATAGTCCTATAATTCAGCTACCTCAACAAATGATTAAATCTATTCGGAACGATCGGTTAATTTGATCCGCTGATAACCGGGCGGTAGCAATATCTTTACCCGACATCTTTCTATCCATACCTGGGCTGCCGGAGGGTTTGTCCTGGCTCTCGCCAGGGCAACTTTAGACGCGGATCTTGATGCAAATACTCAATTCAATGCCGTTAACCAGGGAGCCTTAGAAAATCCGACCGGCTTCTCTACGCGAGGTTCAATGTCTTTGGTGCAAGGACCGTGGCCAGCGCGGTAAGACTGTAATCTTAAGTGAGCCAGAGGCGCAAGTGGCCGGAACTTCTCACGGCTCGAGTGCTTCTAACCGAGAAACCACCCCAATCAGGAAGGGAATATATGAGAATTAGCATCGGGAGAAAACTAACTATTTCCTACTTGCTAGTTGCTCTACTTGTTGGGGTCCTCGGAGTTATTGGATATTCGAACATGAGAGAAACCGGAAAACAGGTAGACGTGATAAGAGAGGAGTCAGCCAGACTAGTCATATTAACTGACATGAAATCACAGATTCTAGAGGGTATCGAGGAAGCGTTCGCTTACCCTCTATTGGACGACCCTCAAGAAAAAGCAGAGTTTTATGAAAAGTTAGATCAATTTGATTCTATGGCTGCCCAGTTTGAGCACATCGCACGTGTTGGTCTGCCAGGTCAAGAGGTAGAAACTGAATTATACAAACAAATAATTACCGCAAAGGGAGTCCTGGAAATAGCTGCCGGCAACATGTTTGAGAGCTATGAAAGGGATGGGGCGGTAAACCAATCACATGTTGCTTCCTTTGAAGAAGCGATAGATGACGTAATTCCATTAATAGATCGCTTTTTGGAGATTGGCGTTGAAGAAGTTGCCCAAGCGAATCAAGATATACAGGCAACGATCGCAAATGCGGATAGGCTAACATTCATCGTAGTATCGGCCGCTGTGGTTCTAGCGATTGGCTTAGGTCTCTTCCTATCCCGGACCATCTTAATACCCATCAATATTTTGAGAGATGTGGCAGAGGAGCTTGGCGAGGGAAACCTTAGTATAAGGGCAAATGTCGAATCTAAAGATGAAATAGGTAGCCTGGCGAATTCATTCAATCAGATGGCCTCTGGGATCCAGCAGGCGGAGGAGGAACGAGCAGTCCTTTTCGAGGAGCTCACAGTCCTTTACGACATTTCGCAAATTTTCTCCCAATTGGGGGATTTTGAATCAAAAACCACCAGGGTCATGGAGAGGATGGCCCAATCGTCAGGAGCAGACTGGGCAACCCTCAGAATGCCCAAAGAAGATCAACCGGGCCTGCACTTGTTGGCCGCGGCCGGACCGGCGGTGGCGGAATCCCCTCCGATTCCGGTCTTCACCGAGGCCCAGACCCTGAGCACCGCGGCATTCACCGAGGGCCGGACAATAGTCATCGACGATTACGTTGCCACGCCTTCTCATTCCCAGACTCTCGTCGATCTTGGAATGCAATCAATGGTTATCTTGCCGATCAGGGTCGAGGGGCGCACTGTGGCCTTGGTTACGGTTATATCCAAGGATAAGCGCTACTTTACCCCGCGATTGGTAGGCTTGTTGACGGCTGTGGGAGGAGGCTTGGGGACTCTCCTAGAGAACTCCATGCTTCACGATGAGAACCAGCAATCAGATCGGGCCCAGCGCCGGTTGGCCCAAGAGAGCCAGGTAATGGCCGAGATCGGCCAGGAAATTAGCTCATCGCTAGAGATCGAGGAGGTATACGAGAGGTTTGCCGAATTAGTCAGAAAGATTCTGCCATTTGACTGGATCACTATTAACACCGTCGATATGCAATCTGGCACAACCACTCTGGCCTATGTAACCGGGGTTGAAATACCGGGCCGCGCAACCGGGACATTAGTTCCATTGGCAGGCACATTTACGGAACGGGTGATGCAATCATCAGAAGGATTAACGTTCCAACCGGATGACCTGAAGCGGGAAGCCAGCGTTATTCCAGGTCTGATGCCATATTTTGAAGCTGAATGCCGCTCGTTTCTTGGCGTACCTCTGCTCTCCAGAGGAGAAGTAATCGCAGTATTGAATATGGTGTCGACGCTGCCACAGGCTTACTCGGCCCAAGATCTGGATCTTGCGATGGCCATTGGTCAACAGATCGCAGGGGCGATTGCCAACGCCCAACAATACGCGGAACGCAGACGATCGGAGCAGGAGACTCGCATCCTTGCCGATTTGGGCCGAATCATCAGTTCATCTTTGGACATTAACGAGGTGTATCAGACGCTGGGCGAGCAGATCAAAAAGGCGATCCCCTTCGATCGTCTTAGTTTGAACCTAATCAATAAGGAAAACCAAACGACGTCACCCACGTGGTTGATGGGTACCACCATTCCCGGACGAGAGGCTACGGACCAAGTTCCCTTCGCTGGAGCTTTGTCCGGGGAGGTCGTCCAAACGCGATCGCCTATCATGTTGGAGGTGGAAACTCCGGAAGACATAGAGGACCGATTCCCTCTGCTGATGCCTGCCTTCGAAGCAGGTTTGCGCTCGTTTTTGACCGTTCCGCTGATCGACCGTGGCGAAATTATCGGCATCATGCAGATGAGATCAAAAGAACGCGGCGTATACTTCCAGCGTCACTTGGAATTCGCCGAGCGAATCGCCCGGCAAATAGCCAGGGCAATCTCCAACGCACAGCTTTACGCTGACTGGAAACGTTTGGCGGAAGAAAATTCCGTGGTTGCCGAAATCGGTCGTGTCGTCAGTTCATCCCTGGACGTCAACGAAGTGTACGACCTCCTGGGAGAGGCAATTAAAGGGCTCATCCCCTTCGACCGCATGTCTCTAAGTTTGGTTGATTAGCAGGGTGGAGTCGAGTCCCCCAAATGGGTTACCGGAATCTACGTGCCCGGTAGGACACCAGGCGACGTTAATCCCATAGCTGGAACCCTGGCCGGCGAAGTCATCCGCGTCAATGCGCCCATGCTGGTGGAAGCGGAAACAGCGGCAGACTTGGACTTCTTGCCGGGACTACTTCCCAATTACCATGTCGGCATGAGGTCTTTCATGGCGGCGCCACTGAATTATCACGACACTACCATGGGGGTTCTCCAGGTACGCTCACGCCACACCGGTATTTACTCTCAGGAGCATCTGAAACTACTCGAACGGGTCGCATACCAAATCGCCGGCGCGATTGCCAACGCTGAGCTTTACACGCAGCAGAGGGAGGCCCAAGAGGAAATTCGAGACCTAGCCAAATTTCCATCGGAGAACCCCAACCCGGTATTACGCATCGCAAGTGACGGGAAAGTCATGTACGCCAATACCGAAGGAGAGCGATTCTTACATCGACAGGGATTCTCGGTCGGCGAGGTGGCGCCGGCGAATTGGCTTCGAATGGTGGAAGAGGTTTTGGGTTCAGGCTTGAGCGCCGAGGATGAATTCGAATCTGGCGACCGTGCCTTCGCTTTCGTCTTCGCGCCGATCGTGGACGCGGCCTATGTCAACGTATATGGGCGTGACATCACGGAACGAAAGGCGATGGACCGCATGAAAGACGAGTTCGTCGCTATAGTTTCTCACGAGTTGAGAACCCCGATAACCTCGATAAAAGGGTTCCTAGAGCTAATCATGGAAGGGTCAACGGATTCTCTGAATGAGGACCAGATACAGTTTCTTGATGCCATGCGGCGTAACACAGATCGGCTTGAGGTTCTAATAAACGACCTTCTCGATCTCTCTCGACTCGAAGGCGGCATGGTGATCCTTGAACGATCGGAATTCCCGTTCGGAGATGTTGTCACTCAAGTTCTCAGCGAAATGAAGCCAGATATAGAAGGCAAGGAACTAAAAGTCGTGTGGCACGGTGACAGCGCCCTCGTCCGGGTCCTAGGCGATAGACCCAGGGTAGTCCAGATCGTCGCGAACTTACTGAGCAACGCGGTGAAATACAGCCCCGCGATGTCGGTGATAGAAGTCGATGTAGATCCCGTCACCGAAGCGTCAGAATATTTGAAAGTCAACGTTCGGGATCATGGTTTGGGGATTCCTGATGAAGACATCAACAAGCTGTTCCACAGATTCTATCGGATAGATAACTCAACGACCCGGTCGACAACCGGTACCGGTCTTGGACTGATTATTACGAAGGCGTTGGTGGAACTTCACGGGGGCGAGATTTGGGTGGAGAGCGAGACTGGTAAGGGAAGCGTGTTTAGCTTCACTTTGCCGATCGGCTCGGCGCCGGTCTAGACGGGCCCGAAAACAGCCTTAGGTCATCTGGGGAAATGCTCATTGATCCACTCATATTCCTCGTCCGCGGTGTCGAAGTAATTGAATCTGTGGAACAACTTCGTGGGTCCTCTGGACGAACTGATGTCCTTCCGTTTCGCCTCCGTTCCCGGTTCGTCGGTCTTTAAGGTCACCGGGTTTATAACGACGCCGTAGTCACGCAGGGCGGCTTCAAGGGTAACAAACCCGTCTTTCACATCGTCATTGACCAAATGTGGCTCCCGTTCCAGCGGGTCGCCCCAGCCTCCCCCTCCGGCGGTGTAGATCCGAACCAGATCCCCTCGAGACCAGGTGTTGTCGTCGGAGAAGGCCCGGATTGCCTTCTCTTGACCGGTCCCTGGATTCATGACGACCCTTGAGGTGCCGCCGCCCATCCCTCCGGCAACCCCCCACGTGGGGAATCTATTATTTTCCACCCGGAGACCAAAGGTGCCGATGTCCGCCAGAAGCCGAACGTCTCTGATGACACCGCACCCGCCGCGGAATTTTCCGGCCCCCCCTGAGTCCGGTACGATGGCGTATCGCTCCATACGCAAGGGGAACTCCATCTCCATGAACTCACCGGGATAGTTTTCGTTGTGGCGTTGGTATATGGCGTCCAGCCCGTCGGCAAATGGTCTTGCGCCATGCCCCACCGCTATACCGTCGGTACAAAGCAGCCACTGCCCCGTATCGTCTTTCATACGCCAATAAACGATAACGTAAACCGCGGTCCCTGCCATAACCTGGCCATCCGTAGCCTGCGCCAAAACCGCCCGCACCGCACTCTTCAGCTTGGTGAACGTATGGGCACGGCAACCCAGGGCCGCTGGCCATTCGGGTAGAAGGATGCTACCGGGACGAAGCTTCACCTCGTCGATGGATTCAACGAGACCGCTATTGGACAGAAGGGACGGGTCGTATTGGTGGAAGTGCTGTCCGAAGTAAGCTCCCAGCGTGCCCGGACTAGCAACAAAGTTTATGGACCCGTCGGCTTGGTCATCGCTTAGGGTTGTATCCAATACGATGTGGTCGCCCCGCCGGCTTAACTGTAGATGGAAAGAGTACCATCGATCTTCTACTCCCGAGTGGTCCATGTAGTCCCTGACGCTGTAATCCCCTTCTGGAATAATTTCCAACGCCTTTCTCCGGACTAATGCCGCCGTATCACGTTGATCTTGTTCGATGGCCGCCAGCATTGTCTGGTTGCCGTACCGGTCAAACATCTCCAACAATCGTTCTTGGGCCCGCTGGGCCGCCGCCATCAACGCTTTGGAATCTCCTTCCAGCAGATCGGGATACCGGGAGTTGCGGAGGATGATCCGATATGCTTCGTCGTTTAACTCTCCCCGGTCGATAATCTTGATGGGCGGAACCAAAGTACCGTCGTGGAAAATCTCGGTGTTGGCCGGTCCTATGCTACCCGGCCGGGAGCCGCCAAGGTCCCAAAAATGAGCGAAGGAGTGGCAATAAGCCACCACGGCTCCCTCATGGAAGACCGGCGAGATGAAAACCATGTCCGGTGTGTGGGTGATGCTACCCTGGGAGATATAGGGGTCGTTGTACCAGTAAACGTCCCCTTGATTGATCGTCTCTTCCGGATAGTACTGCCACACGCAACCCATGATGTCGCTGCCCATGGTGTCACCGTATATCTCATGACCCCTGGCGTCTAAAAAGCTGACGGTGTAGTCTTTCTTTTCGCGAATGAACGCCGACATCGCGGTACGCTCGATAATTAGCTCGCACTCCAACTTTGCGGCTCTAAGAGAGCCGCGTATCAACTGGCGTGTCACCGGGTCCACAGCGGCATACCCGTCGCTCCGGCCGGTTGCTTGCTCGTCTTGTCTAAAAGTTGTCATTCTCCGTACACCTCTCGGGATCGGTAATATGCGGCTTTTGGTTAGCCGGGGCGAATGATACAGTTTCCGTAGTCGTCCACCAACGATGTCCATCCCGGATTGATCACTACCGTGGAATCCATTCCTTCCAGAATCGCCGGACCTGAGATAGACGCGCCGGGCGATAGCTGATCACGGCTATAAATGTTGCAAGAGACGAAACCGTTGCCTTGATCGAAATACACCTGGCGGCGATCCAGGATCGCCTTCTCAGGGGAGTCTGAGACACCGTCCCGGCGGGGCAATGCCACCGACCCAACGTCGCCGGATACCGTCACCCGTAGCGTAACAATCTCCACGCGCTGGTCCAGGGAAAACCCGTAAAGCTGCTGGTGCTGAGCGTGGAATTCTTGAACCAGGGCGTCCATAGTCTCGCCGGTTGCCTGCTTGCCGCTCAACGGGACGGTCACTTCAGAGCCTTGATGGGCATACCTTAGATCGGCTGAACGAGAAATGGCGTGGACCTCTTGTGGAACGCCTTCTTCGTTAAGCCACGCCCTTCCCTCAGCCTCGAGTTCCGAGTAGACCGATTCGATGCCATCCAAGTCGTAGCCGGGCGCCTGCTGCAAGAAAGTCCTGGCGTAGTCGTTTTTAAACTCCGCGGCCAGAAGACCGAAAGCGGAAGCGATTCCGGGGTTCAAGGGCACGACCACGTGGTTGATCCCCAGCAAGGCTGCCACGTCGATGGCGTGCATGGGGCCCGCGCCGCCATAAGCCACCAGAGCGAAGTCTTTGGGGTCATGGCCCCTTTCAACGCTGATATTCCGGATCGCGCCCACCATCGTATTGTTGGCAATCTTGAGGATCCCGTTGGCCGCGGCATTTTGGTCCAAGCCTAATGGCGACGCGATATTCTGCTGTATCGCTTCCGCGGCCGCCCGGCCATCCAGGGATAGTATCCCACCGGCGATCTGGGTATTGATACGGCCCAGCACCAGGTTGGCGTCGGTCACCGTGGGGGCCGTTCCACCATTGCCATAGCAGACCGGACCCGGAACGGCCCCGGCGCTGGTGGGGCCAACGGACAGTACGCCGGATGCGGAAACTGCGGCGATGCTTCCGCCGCCACATCCGATCGTCACTATATCCAGCATCGGCAACTGGATCGGCCAGTCGCCGAGGTTCCCACCAAGATTGGTGGTCGGATGCCGATCTTTGATGAGCGACACATCGGTACTTGTGCCTCCCATATCAAAGGAGATGCAGTTCAAGACTCCGGTGCTTTCGGCGATCTGTAAGGTCGCCATAACACCGGCGGCAGGCCCCGACAGTGCAGTGTGGACCGGTTGACGGACCGCGACGCTTGAGCTAACGATGCCGCCATTGGACTTCATGATGGACAGGGTGGAGTCTACCTTCTCACCACCCAGCGCCCGTTCCAGATTGCCTAAGTAGGTGCTGACACGGGGCATAACGTAAGCGTTCAAAACGGTCGTAATGGTCCGCTCATACTCACGGAACACCGCCAACACTTCCGAAGACAGGGACACTTGAGCGTTCGGGAACTCTTCAAGTATCAATTCGCGGGCGCGGGACTCGTGGTCCCTATTGGCGTAAGAGTGCAGAAACGACACAGCGATGGATGAAATATCTTCATCGCGAAATCTCCGGGCCGCCCTGCGCACCGCTGTTTCGTCCAACGGAATCAGGATCTCCCCGTCAAAACTCACCCGCTCCGGAATCTCTTCTATATCCCGGGGACGCACCGGACGCTCGGGTTTGATCCACGAGTTGGGATTGACCAACCGCGGAGTCCCGTGGCGGCCGATCTCCAGAACATATTTGAAACCCTCTGGCACCAATACCCCAACCCGGGACCCTTTGTTCTCCAAGATGGCGTTGGTGGCTATGGTTGTCCCGTGGAATATGTGCTTGACCTGAGCCGGCTTTATCCCATTGACCTCCAGTATCTGCTGTAGACCGGTCAAAAACCCTGCGCTTGGGTCGTCGGGTGTCGAAGGAGTCTTGAAAACGCTTTGTTTATTGGTGTCCAGGTTACATAAAACGACGTCGGTAAAAGTACCGCCAACGTCAACAGCTACCGAATAGTTGTCCATAAATCTCGCTTAACCGCTCCCTGGTGGATGCTGGTTCGAAGTTTTTTATCAACTCTGGGAAGGGGTTTTCAACTCCTCGAACCCCGAGAAGCCGGGCTTGGGCATCGCCATATTAAGATTTTAGATGCCCTTCCACAAATCGGCACCAAGCGTCGACCGCCTCCGGTGTGGACCTGCCGTGTGGTCCGGGGTAGGCGATCAGACGTTTGTCTTCCGAACCGATCAAGTCAAACAGGTCGCATTGCGACTCCCGGGAGAACAACTCATCGTCCCATTGCATATGAAACAGCACTGGAATATTGATTTTTGGCGCGTCAATCTTGAACCGATGCCCTGGAGTATTGGCCATGCGGGATCTATCCGACGGTTCAAGGGCGTTTTTGCCCAGGACCGCGCAGCGAAGCCGATCACCAGCAGCAGCGACGAAGGGAATGCCGAAGCGAGTCCCCATCGAGAACCCTACGTAAGCTACCTGATCTGGATTGATAAAGTCACACTCGATAACATGGTCCAGCGTGGCGCACCAGTCTTCGACCATGCCATCAAGGGCTGTATCCACACCGATGTCCGCCAGAACCTCCATTGGGTCCACGCCCTCCGATACCGACCGGGGATGCGCCCGGTCCCCATGAGTTGGCCCGTCGATCGCGACCACCGCAAACCGGGAAACGCCGGCAAGTCTCCGCCCTAACATCAACGACCGGTCGTTACGCTTGTGGCCGTTACCCCCGTGACCAAACAGCACCAAAGGTACGGGAGCTTCAACCGGATCCGGGATCCAAATGATCCCTGGGACCGGAACTTTGCCACCTTTAATGACAAATTGGCGCTCGGCCACCCCGCCTTCCTTATTACCATCGTCCAGCCAATCTAATGTCGTCAAACTCAATCACCTGCCTATGCGTTGACAGACATATTAACCATTACCGTGGGCGGTGACAATAATCGGCGGGCCGCCATCAAATTAGCAAAGAGCTGAATTGTGGGATATTCTTCGGGAACGTGCCTGCAGCGGCTGGTCTCGACTCTACTCTAGCGTCGGGCACGGCTATTTCTGGACCTGCCCACAAGAGTAGCAGTTCCCGATGAGGCTCAAAGTAAGTCGAAACTAGGTTCCCTTGGGGAGAGGCTTAGGCGATACAGACCAACTGGGTTGGATCATGATCGGTTTGAGTGCCGCGGCGCTCGCCTATTACTTCGTGGCCGTGCTTGGCGTCGCGGTTTCGAATGCGGACACTATCAGTGAACTCCACATCGGTTGGTTCCCACTCATGCTATTCGCTGCCGTAAACGCCGCTCGATTCAGCGTCGGCTGCGTGTTTAGGTTAAGCCAAAAAATAACCCTCCCCGGAAAAGGGAGGGTTAGATTAGGGTAGCCCATTTAACAGCGAATCACCGGCGCCCGGCCGGAGATATGGTCACTTTGCCGCGGCGGTTCGACGGGACGGCTTCTTTCCGTTACGACCTTCACCAGCGCCAACGGCCGGTTTGTTCAAAACCGGGGTATCCGATTCCGGCCCGTACTCCTGGGACGATACTATTTCCACCATCGAGATCTCTTCCGAGGCGCTGGAGCCCTGATCTTCAATCACTTCGATGCCGGATGGCTCTTCTCCTGTTTCGTGCTCAAACAGGGATTCGTCGTCACTGGTCATCTCCCGCAGCTTTGACAATAATTCATGGGAACTGGCCTTGATCCGGGCCGCGTCGGAGTAGATCTTCTGGGTTTCCAATTCTTCTTGAACCGCTGCCCGCATGATTTCCACTTGCCCCAAGATCCGCTTGGCCTCTTGAGTCGCTTGCTCTCTTAGTTCCAAGCACTCCTTCTCAGTGACCGACATAGCCTGGTTCAAAAAATCTCTCGCTTCTTGGTCCGCTTCGGCTATTATCTTGTCCCGGTAGCCTTCCGCTTCAGCCCTGATGGTCCGCGCCTGCTCCAACTCAGCTTGGCTGTCGCTGTGCTTATTGTGCGCCTCGGCCTCCATGGTCTTGGCGCGGTTCAATGCCCGCTTCCCATCGGTGATTATTTCTTTGCAGACGTCTTTGGTGGCGTCTAGAATCTCCTTGGCGATCCTTTGGCGTTCGGATTCCGCCAGCGAACGGTCGGCCTTGGCCTTGGCCAATTGATTTTCAATCGTCACGTCGAAGGCGACCGCTTCTTCCCAGCGGTTCTTGGCCAACTCGGGCAGCGTGTCCCAGGACAATGCCAATGGTCCGTGGCTCGGGTTCCCTACCTTGTTGTTCGCGTCGTCCAAAACCTTCTCCTCCCTCATGCCATGCCGCTTCGATGTCCCTAAACCAGCCGGTATGCGCGGTTCAGTCCCACGCGATAACCAGCCATCCGGAACAAGGCGGATTCCTAGCATCCGTTACCAATGTAATGTCAGGGTCTCCAAAGCCGCCAGGGTATCTCCACCCCTGACTAAATGGGCAAACCCATCTCCACTCTCCATAGGGGATATACCACCTGAGTTGACACCCTCGTTCGAGGCTGGGTATCATCGCATCGGTTCCCATGACCGGTCTTCCCCCAGCTCAATCATTAGGACGCTTCCCGTCCATGTCAACCAATCCAGTGTCGGCGGCTTTGCGCAGCGGTCTGTTTACCAGGACGGTCGGCAAGCGCATCCTGTATTTTCAAGAGCTATCTTCCACCATGGACGAGGCCGCCCGTCAGGCAGAAGACGGGGCCGAAGAAGGGACCGTGGTTGTGGCCGAGATCCAGCACGCCGGACGGGGCCGATTCGGCCGGACTTGGGTATCAACAACGGGCAATCTGTACCTATCGGTAGTGTTCCGCCCCACTCCTTCTCTGCTGGCCCAATTGAACGTGGTTGCCGGGGTTGCCGTGGTCCGCGCCATCCGAAAAACCACCGGCCTCTCCCCCAGAATCAAGTGGCCCAACGACGTATTGGTCGGCGGCAAGAAAGTCGCCGGCATATTGGTTGAGACCGTGGCTGAGGGTTCAGAGGTATGCTATTCTGTCGTCGGCATCGGGATTAACATAACTTTAGGTGATGCCCAGATCGCGGCTCTGAATGGGCAGGCCACCGGATTGGAACAGGCCGCTGGGCGAACCGTTGCCCGGGCCGGCGTGCTCCGCCAATTGCTGATGGACTTGGACTCGCTGTATCTGCAATCCGCCGCCGGAAAGTCGCCTCAGCCCGAGTGGCAAGCTCTACTGGAAACACTGGGCCAAAGGATTCAGGTGACTTGGCGGGACGAAACCTGGGTGGGCCGGGCTGAAGGAGTGGATTCGACCGGCAACTTGTTGCTGCGTCTGGCCGACGGTAACCTGGTTACAATGACTGCCGGCGACGTATCGCTTAACGGCCCGGGGGCCTAGCCCATAGCGAGATTCCCCCACTCTAACTTCCGTCAAGGGGAGAGAATAAGTCCCTTCCCCCTTTACGGGGGAAGGTTAGGATGGGGGTGAAACGGAGCCAAACACAATGGTTGGCGCAGTACACAACAAATAGGAACGCCATGCTTGACAGACTAAGCCTGGATGGAAAAACAATAATCATCACCGGTGGTGGAACCGGATTGGGCCTAGCCATGGTCCGGGCGCTGGCCCGGGCCGGGGCCAATCTTGCCATTGCCGGCCGCCGCCCGGGCCCGATAGACGACGCGGCGTCGGAAGTCGTGGCGTTAGGCAGAGATGCCATCGCCTTACCTACCGACGTGACCGACTCAGCGCAAGTCGACCGCCTAGTCGCTACTACCATCGACCACTTCGGACAGGTCGACGTGCTGATCAACAATGCCGGCGCGGTGCAAGAAAACGTCAGCAAACCCTTGTGGGACATCACCGATGACGAATGGCATTTGGTGATGGACGTCAACCTGACCGGCCCGTTCTATTGCTCAAGAGCGGTATCCCGGCCCATGTCGGAGCGGGGCAAAGGCAAGATCGTCAACATCGCGTCCGGGTTTGGCTTGAGGGCCGGGCGGGATATCTACATGTACTGCTGCAGCAAAGGTGGTCTGATCCAACTGACCCGCGTGCTGTCCTTCAATCTAGCCAGGTTCGGCATCACTGCCAACACCATCGTCCCTGGATTCATTCCCACTTCGTCAACCGAATCCGACATCCGAGGCACATTACCCCGGTCGGGCGACTATCTACCCATCGGAAAGCTGGGGCGCCCTGAGGATCTGGGCCCGATCGCCGTTTTCCTGTCCTCGGAAGCCTCGGACTACATGACCGGAGAGATGTTCTTCGCCGACGGCGGCGGTCTGGCAGCCGGGCTGGCTCCCACCGGCCACTCGCCATTAGTCGCCCTGGAACCGTGAATATTATCCGCAGGAAACACTGATGCCCCTTCTCCCTGAATACGACCTGTCCGGCAAGGTGGCCATACTTGCGACCTCCGGCGGCGACCAAGCTCCCTACCTAGCCATGGCTCTGTCCGAAGCCGGAGCGTCGGTGTTTACCGTAGCCCGGCGCCAAACCTATTTGGATAAAGTACTGGCGGCGTTGGAGAGAGAGTCCTTCGCCAACCTGGATGGCGTGGTGGCAAACCTGGCCACCCAGCCCGGATTGGCCCAGGCTATGGAAGCCTTCGACAACCACGGCAGCCCCGTGGACATACTCGTCAACGATGCCCAGAGCATGTTCGCTAAACCCGTCGATGAAATAACTTTGGAGGAATGGGACGAGGTCCAATCCCGAAACCTTCGTGGGACCTTTCTAATCACCCAAGCAGTGGGCCGCCGAATGGTAGAAAGGCAGTACGGCAGAATCGTCAATCTGATATCCGGACTGGCGGAACGGGGAATGATCAACACTTCGGCTTTCGCGGCCAGTCAGGCAGGGATATTATCCTTGACCAGGTCGTTGGCGGTGGAGTGGGGACGCCACAACATCCGGGTCAACGCCCTAGGCACCGGTTGGACCACCGCCGAAGAGATACCGCTGGAAAAGCAGCGGGAAGAGCTACTGGTGAGGTACACCCCATTGCGCCGCAAGGGCCATCCCAGGGATATCGGCCCCCTACTGGTATACCTTTGCTCCGAATCCTGCGACTACACCACGGGTCAGGCGGTCTACGTGGACGGTGGACTCAACGCACATCCGTAGCTAAGTTTGACTAACCCTCACCCCGCCTCCGATTTCATCGTAGGCCTCCTCTCTCCCGGCAGGAGAGGGGACTACCGGCAGTAAGCGATTCCCGCAGATTCACGACCCGTGTTCAAGTTGAACCACCCAAAGCGCTGCTGTACAATAGCCTCCAGCCCTCAATTGATGATGAGTATATCTTCTGATGAAATCGGTCACGCGCCTCCGGGGAATGCACGACACTCCCCAGGATTTCTGGTTACGGAAACGAAACCTCCAGGACCGCCTGGTGCAGTTGATCGGTAGCTACGGCTACCGCTACCTGGAAACGCCTATCCTAGAATCTACCGAGCTGTTTCTCCGCAAATCCGGCGGTGAACTGACCTCCCGGATGTACAGCTTCACCGACGCCGGCAGCAACTCCGTTAGCCTCCGCCCCGAGTTTACCTCACCGATAGTCCGCCATTACTTAGAACACGCCCAGGACGTAGCCCTTCCCGCCCGCTGGCAATACGCCGGTCCGGTGTTTCGCTATGACAAAGGCGGCCAAGGCAGCGGCCAGTTCACCCAAGTCGGCGCCGAGCTTTTGGGTTCTTCCAGCGTGATGTCCGACGTGGAGCTTCTAGGCCTGGCATCCCATGTCCCTTTTCAACTGGGGTTGTCTGGCTATCAGATACGCGTCGCCGACCTGGACGTGGTACACAGCGTTTTGGACGCGGTAGGGGTATCGGAGAGAGCCTGTACCTTCATAATCGAAAGCGTGCCCCAACTTAAGGAAGGCCGTAAGGCTGTACCGGGAGTTCTGGAAAGGGCCCGGCATCTGCACCTGGCGGTCGAAGAAGCTCCGGACGATGCTCTGAGCCAAGCGATACAGGGATTGGACGACACGCAATCTCGCAAAGTCTTGCATGGTCTGCTCAACTGGACGGCGGCCGACCAATTCGGGCAACGGGACCCTGATGAAGTCGTGGAACGTTTGCTCCGAAAGCTAAGAGGCGGCGACGACCTTGCCGTCTTGGAAAAAGCGCTGAACCTAATCAGCGACTTGGCCGGAATCAGCGGGGACCCCGCCGCGTCGGTGGCCGCCCTACGCGCTGTGGTAACCGCAGCCGGCGCCAACATGGCCGCCGTTGACCGGTTTGAGGAATTCCTTAATCTCGTCCGATCCGAGCCCGGCGTCGCTCAGAGCTTGGTGGTAGACCTAGGGCTGGTTCGCGGCCTGGCCTACTACAATGGGCTGGTATTTGAGGTCACTCACCCTCGTTGCGCCACGCCCTTGGCCGGTGGCGGCCGTTACGACGGGTTGGCTCGGGCCTTAGGAAGCCCAGATCCTCTGCCCGCCCTAGGGTTCGCTTATACTCTGGAATCCCTGCTGGCGGTAACCGAAGGTTCGGACAACGGGAAAGGCGGCGCATCGGAAGCGGACGGCGCGCTGGTGATGGCAGGGGACTCCGAAAGCTACCGGCCAGCGCTGCAAGCCGCCGCTGACCTGCGCCAACAGGGCGTCCAAACCGAGCTTGACGTATGCGGCCGGGACCTAAGCCAAGGTTTAGACTATGCCCGCAAGATGGGCATAGCCCAAGTCATCGTCGTCAACCGGGACGGTCAGCAGACCGCCCACGACACCAGATCGAGACAGCGGTAAACAATGACAGCCGAAGAAGAAACGACTTTGCGCCTGGTCCTGCCCAGCGACGGAGCCCTGCACGAGCCGACCTTGAATTTTTTCGGCGCTTGCGGTCTATCCGTCCTGCGTCCAAACAGCCGACGCTACACCGGCACCATCCCAGCGCTTTCCGGCGTTGAAGTTCTGTTCCAAAGAACCGCCGACATTACCGAAAAGGTCGAGGAGGGCAGCGCCGAGTTGGGTGTCACCGGACTGGACCGATTGCTGGAATACCGTCACGACGATCACACCGTGGCCGCTCTGATAAACGATCTTCGCTATGGGCAATGCGACTTTGTTCTGGCCGTCCCAAACTCTTGGCTGGATGTGACATCGGTGGCCGACTTGGCAGACCTGGCCTTGGAGTTTCGTCAGCAAGGGAAACAACTGCGGATCGCTACCAAGTACCCGCGCTTGCTACGTCATTACCTGTTTGACCGGGGCATCAACTACTTCACTCTGGTTCCGGCCAGCGGCACTATGGAAGCCGCTCCCGCCGCTGGGTATGCCGACCTGATCGCCGACATCACCGCCACCGGCACGACTTTGCGGGAAAACCAACTCAAGATCCTGGAAGAGGGCACGATATTGGTTTCCCAGGCCTGCCTCATCGGAAATATTGATCTGCTCAAGCGATCCAAAACATGTTTGAAACTTGCCCGCTCCATAATGGAAGTTATGGAAGCACATCTCCGGGCCGAGCCCTTTTTCCGAGTCACGGCCAACGTTCAGGGCACCTCTCCCCAGGAAGTCAGCGGCACCGTCTTGGCGCGCCCGGACCTGGCGGGGCTGCGGGGACCGACCATCGCCAGGGTGTACAACGTTGAGGAACAGGACTGGTATAGCGTCAGCCTGCTCATCAAAAAGAACCAGCTTTTGGAAGCAGTGGATCACTTACGGAGCTGCGGCGCCGTAGACATCGCCGCCTCCCAGGTTACCTATCTGTTCAATGGTTTCTCGACGGCCTACCACAACCTGTTCGAAAACGGGGAATCCGGCGGGGAGTGCTAGGGTATGCCCAATCTGCCGATGCACATATATCTGGCCAATCAGTCCGCCCGGCAATTGGACTGGGGTAGCATCTATGACCACGTCGGGAGCTTCTACCTCGGTTCCACGACCCCGGACATCCGCGCAATGACCGGATGGCCTCGTGAACAGACCCATTTCGCTCCATTATCGGTGGAATCGGTGGGCACCGGCATCCACACCATGCTGGAGAGCTACCCGGACCTGGCCGATCCCGGCAACCAAACGCCGGCTACCCGGGCCTTTATTTTGGGCTACATCAGCCACTTGGTGGCCGACGAAGTTTGGATCACGACGATGTACCGGACTTACTTCGACGGCGAAAGCAATGTTGCCCGCGACGAAGTGGAGGCCAATATGTGGGACCGGGCCTTGCAACTGGAGCTGGACCGCAAGACCTTTACCGCCATGGACGGACTGCATCAAGCCGCCGAAGCCATCGTTTGCTCCGACCAAAGCGTGGGCGTCGAGTTTCTGGAAGCGGAAGTTCTCCAGGAATGGCGAGAGTGGGTAGGACGGTTCATGGGCTGGGACTTTACCTGGGACCGGCTAAAACGGGCGATGAACCGCATGTACCGCGACAACGACGAAGTGCAGCAAACCGTGGACAAGTTCCTCCAAGAAATGCCCTACAGTTTGGAACGGATATATGAGAAGATTCCCGAAGAGCGGCTAGAAACCTACCAGGCCCAAGTCCTAGCCCGGACGGTTTCCCACGCTCGCGAATATATGGGGAGTATATAAGTGGAACTTAAGCTGATTAAAGGGGTGGACGGCGCGGAGGAGATTCTCACCCGCCTCGACCCCTTGGACTTTAGCGGCCTGCCCGATTCGGTGCTGGCCCAAACCCGCCGCATCTTCGGCGAAGGTGTCACGCCCGAGGAGTCGGTCATCCGCATATTGCGAGATGTCCGGGCGAGCGGCGACGCTGCAGTGCGCCATTACGCCAAGATGCTGGATGACATCGACCTGCAAGATTTCCTGGTCAGCCCCGCCCAGATGGACCAAGCCCGCGCCGTTGTCTCCGATGAGCTGCGCAGTTCGTTGGAACTAGCCGCTCAACGGGTAAAAGAGTTTCATGAAGCGGTTATGCCATCGGATTGGTTGGACGAGACCAAAGGGTTGGGTGAACTGATTCGGCCCCTGGACCGAGTGGGCCTCTACGCTCCCGGAGGGACCGCCGCCTATCCCTCCACCGTGCTGATGACCGCCGTCCCCGCCAGGGTCGCCGGTGTCAAAGAGATTATTCTTGCCACGCCGCGCCGCGGTAAAGAGCCGCTTAACCCGGCCGTATTAGTGGCGGCGGAGATCGCCGGGGTGGATGCCATCTACCAGGTCGGCGGCGTTCCGGCCATCGGAGCCATGGCCTACGGGACCGATTCCATCGCCAAAGTAGACAAGATCTGCGGGCCCGGCAACCTGTTCGTCGGCTTGGCCAAGAACCTGGTACAAGGGCAGGTTGGCATCGACGGCGTATTCGGCCCCACGGAGACCATCGTCGTCGCCGACGAAACCGCCAGTCCAATCTTCTGCGCCGCCGACCTCATCGGCCAGGCGGAGCATGACCCCATGGCCACGGCCATCCTGGTGACCGACTCCCAATCCCTGGTCGATCAGGTGAACACAGAACTGGAAACCATGCTGGCCTCACAACCCAGGGGCGAGATGGCCCGCAGCGCTTTGGAACGCCGGGGCCGAGTAGTTCTGGTCGAATCATTAGACCAAGCCGCCGACCTGGTCAACAACATCGCCCCCGAGCACCTTTGCCTGATGGTTGCCGACCCATGGTCCTGGACGGATAAGATAAGGCACGCCGGCGGCCTGTTCTTGGGCGAGTTTTCCCCCGAGGTGATGGGCGACTACATCGCCGGACCTAGCCACGTAATGCCCACCGGAGGGACCGCCCGGTACAGTTCGGCCCTCAGCGTGCACCAGTTCCTGCGCCGCATGCCCGTGGTGGGACTTAGTAGATCGGACTTCCAGCGCCTCGGTCCTTCGGCGGTGCAGATCGCCAACGCCGAGGGGTTGGCGGGACATGCCAGCGCCATCCAAGTCAGATTAGATCACATTGAAAGCGGGGCTACCGCAAAATGAACAGTATTGAAGACCTCAAAGACATGATGTTGCCGCACATCCGCCGCTTGAAGCCGTACCACGGGGTCGACCCAATGGAAGTGATAGCGGAACGGGCCGGCATTCCGGCGGACCAGGTGATTCGCCTTAACGGTAACGAGAACCCCTATGGCCCGTCGCCCAGGGTGAACGAGGCGCTGGGCAACTTCAAGTTCTACAACCACTACACCGACCCGGAGCAGCGTAAGCTGAGGAGCGTGCTGTCCAAATATCTGGGCGCGCCGGAAGAGCGTATCGTCGCTGGCAACGGCAGCGACGAACTCATCGACCTGCTACTGCGCATGTTCCTGGGACCGGGAGAGAACATCATCATCCCGTCCCCCACCTTCGGCATGTACTCCTTCACCGCGGACATCTGCGGTGGGGAAGCCATCTCGGTCGCCAGTGACGAGAACTTCGAGCTCGACGTAGAGGCGATGGTCGTCGCCATGACAGACAAGACCAAGGCCGTCTTCCTTGCTTCGCCCAACAACCCCAGCGGCAATATCGCATCCTCCAGCCAGATCAGGGCTTTGTTGGAAACGGGGCGTCTCATAGTGGTCGATGAGACCTACTACGAGTTTTGCGGCCAGACCGTCTTGCCCTTGATGGAGGAATACCCCAACCTGGTGATACTGCGGACCTTCAGCAAGTGGGCCGGACTGGCCGGACTGCGCATCGGACTGGGTGTCATGCAAGAAGAACTGGCCCAGACCATGATCAGCATGAAGCCTCCATACAACGTGAATACCGCAGCCGAAGTCGCGTTGACCGCCTCGTTGGAAGATACGTCGGTGCTGCTGGACCGGGTAAAGGCCATCGTTGCCGAGCGGGAGCGCATGATGGGGTTGTTGCAGAAGATTCCCGGCATAAAAGCTTGGCCTTCTCAAGCCAATTTCATCCTGTTCAGTCTGCCCGAGGGACAGGGCCAACGGATATTCGATGGCCTCTGCAGCCGGGGGATCTTCCTGCGCTACTTCGATACTCCCCAGCTCAAGGACTACATACGGTCCAGCGTAGGCCTGCCCCACGAAACCGACGCCGTGGTCGCGGCCCTAACCGAACTGGTGGAGGGCTGAACGAAGTGACTTCACAACCGCCTTCTGAAGATCAGCTCGCCCCGCCTCGCATCGGTACATTAGCTCGCAAAACCGGTGAAACCGACATTACGGTGACCTTTAACCTGGACGGTAAAGGCGACTATGACGTCGACACCGGAAACGGTTTTTTGGACCACATGGTCAACCAACTGGCGCGTCACGGCCTGTTTGACATAACGTTGCACGCCAAGGGCGACGTTCACACCGGTTGGCATCACTTGGTAGAGGACGTCGGCATCTTGCTGGGGCGCTCCTTCCGTGAGGCCCTAGGCGACGCCCGGGGAATCAGGCGCATGGGCCACTCCTTCGTTCCCTTGGACGAGGCACTGGCCATGGTGGTAGTCGACTGCAGTGGCCGGGCTTACGCCTCGGTGGAAACCGGCCTGGACAATACCATGGTGGAAACCCTATCCGGCGACCTTATCGGCCACCTTTTGGAATCCTTCGCCATCGAGGCCCAGATAAACCTGCACGCCAAAGTGATGGCGGGAGTCAGCCCCCACCACAAAGCCGAGGCGCTGTTCAAAGCCCTAGCCCGCGCCCTCCGTGATGCCGTGGAGCCAGACCCAAGAGGCGGCCAGGAAGTCCCCAGCACTAAAGGGACTATTACCGAGTAGGGAGCGATTACCTAGACTAAAACGCACGTAGGGGCGGGTTTAAAACCCGCCCCTACACGATACTGAACCACTTTGAAATCTATTCGGCCAGGCTTTACTACCTGCCCTTCCTAGCCAGGAACTCCGGGAAGGCGTCTTCTACGCCGTACCCCTTGACCACCTCACTGGTGAAGTGGCGCTCGTTCTCAAACTGCTCTAGCAGGTTAGTGCTCAGGCCATCAAGCAGCAGTTTCTTCATGCCAATCACCGTCTCGTGCCGGTTACCGGCGATGGTCGTGGCAATCTCCATGGTCTTGGCCCGCAGTTCCTCTTTGGGCACCAGATGGTTGATCAGGCCGATGCGAAGAGCTTCTTCCGCTTCCACCACCCGTCCGCTGAACAACAACTCCTTGGCCATTGGCCAACCAACTTGATTGGGCAACGTCCAACTGCAGTTGATCCGTCCGTAGGCGGCGGCCAAGAACCGGAATTTGGTGTTCTCGCAACCGATGCGGAAGTCCAACGACGACGAAAGCACCGCCGCACCGCCGTAAGCCAGCCCGTTCATCATGCCGATGATCGGCTTGGGACAGGCCGAGATTTCGTATGACCGGTAGCCTCGCTCGGCGTCTCGCTCTTTCATCTGCTCTTCGGTAAGATTCCGGGCCGTCTCCCGCTGTTCGTGGATGTCCCCACCGGCGGAAAACGCCCGTTCCCCGGACCCGGTGACCACCAGACAGCCAATCTCATCGTCGGCGTTCATCGTCATCACGGCGTCGTGCAACTCCGTATTCAGCTTCCGGTTCATAGCGTTCAAAACTTCCGGGCGATTCAAAGTGATGATCGCCACCCCATCCTCTTTCTCCAACAAAATATGCTCGTAAGGCATCTGCCCCTCCACTTTTCAACAAATTAGAAGACAACGTATCGGCGCCTGTCACCCTAAATCTCTTGGAGACGTCCCAGGAACAGGCGATTAGAATTGTATGGTCTGGCGCAAACGTAGTCAATTTGCCTCATTCCGGTCGGCTAAACCCCTGTGTTACACTGCTTGCGGCCATGAATCTTCAGTGATCGAAAACACCAAAAAGCCCCCCTTTAATAAAGGGGGTTGGGGGGATTTCCCAGTGGCACAGAAAATGAAAGCCGGCGAGGCCGTGATTGAGATCCTACGTCAGGAAGGAGTTTCTCATATCTTCGGCATCGTCGGGTCGTCTTTCTTGGATATCCTAGATCCTCTGTACGACCGTACCGACGTGGAGTTTATCGGCGTTCGCCACGAACAGGGGGCGGCACTGATGGCCGATGGCTTCGGCCGGATTTCCGGAAAACCCGGCGTCGTCCTGGTGACCAACGGACCCGGCGTATTAAATCTCACCTTCGGCGTCGGGTCGGCCTATGTAGCCCACTCCCCGATGATCATTCTTGCTCCCTCGGCCTCCCGCGAGCACCAGTACCGGGACTCCACTCAGGAGTTCGACCAGGTAGCCTTGTTCAAGCCCATCACCAAGGCCTGCTTCCCGGTAAACAAGATCGAGCGTCTGCCCGACGCTCTGCGCCATGCCTTCCGGGTCGCCACCTCGGGCAAGATGGGTCCGGTGATGGTGGACATACCTAGAGACCTGCTGCCGGGCGGGGAGGTAGACTTGGAAATGCTGCCCCCGGACACTTACCGTTCCGGGCAAACCCGGAGCCGGGGCGACAGAAACTTGATCGACAAAGCGGCCAGCGTGCTGTTATCCGCCCAACGTCCGGTGATCGTCGCCGGGGGCGGTGTGCAGTGGAGCAACGCCGCCGATGAGGTTACCCGCATGGCCGACTTGATCGGCGCGGCCATCACGACTTCCTACGGGCGCGCCGACGCAGTGCCCAACGATCATCCCATGTATCTGGGCCATCTGGGACGATTGGGGTCTGAGGAGGGAATTGAAGCCGTTAAGCAGGCCGACGTCATCCTGGCCGTGGGCACGCGTCTAGGCCAGTCCACCACCTTCTACGACCACCGATACATCCCGGCCGATGCCCAGATCATTCAGATAGAGATCGACCCAGAGGAATTGGGCCGCAACTATCCGGTGGCAGTGGGTATCGAGGGCGACGCCAAGGCGGTAATGGAGGGTCTGCTGGAGCAAGTTCAGCAAGCCGAACCCCGGCCCAATCAGCGATGGGTTGACGACATCGGAGACCTGGCCGCCCGGCGAAAGCGGCGCTTGGATGCCGAGGCAACGGACAACTCCATGCCGATCAAACCCCAGCGGGTCTACGGCGAGTTGCGCCGTGTGATGCCCAGGGACGCCATCGTCGCCCTGGACGCGGGTCTAGCGCCCAACTTTGGGCAGGACCGGCTGAACTATTATGAACCCCGCAGCTTGATGACTTCGCTGGACTTGGGCGGCCTGGGTTTCAGTTTCCCGGCGTCCTTGGGCGCCAAGTTCGCGGCTCCGGATCGGCCGGTGATAAATTTCAACGGCGACGGTGGATTCCTGTTCAACGCCCAGGAGTTCGCTACTGCGGTGCGCTATGGGTTAAAAGTTGTTACGGTGATAATGAACAACAACTGTTGGGGGTCGGAAAAAGCGTACCAACGCTACGCCTTCAATGAGCGGTACGTGGGCGCGGACACCAACAACCCCCGATACGACAAATTCGCCGAGCTGTTCGGCGGTACCGGTTTCTACGTGGAGCGTCCCGAGGACATCGGCAACGCGTTCTTAGAGGCCCTTAATACCGACGGCCCCAGCATCATCGAGATCCCCACCGACCCCGACGAGATGCCCCGCCCGGCCCGCTTATCCGATGTCCAAGCCCCTCAAACAGGATCTTAATAGAGAGATGAAAAGCGGTCAGGAATCAGTGATTACCGTTGCTGACCGCTAATAGCTGAAAGCTTTTATGGAAAAACCAATTTTCCCTAAGGAAATAAACCTGGAAGATTCGGCCATAGTCATTCTATGGGATGACGGCCACCGGAGCCCCTACCCTTACCGATTCCTTCGGCTTCGCTGCCCTTGCGCCAGTTGTGTCGATGAGATGACGGGCAACCCCAGGCTTGACCCCGACACCATTCCTGAAGACGTCAAAGCCGTGGACCACATGCCGGTGGGCAACTACGCCACCCAGTTTCTATGGAGCGACGCCCATTACACCGGGCTCTACACCTTCCGGTATCTGCGGTCCATATGCACCTGCATCCAGTGCAACGCCGCCAGAGCTGAAGCCGGCGGGCCTCCGGTCTGAACACGATTGGCTGGCACATGTCCACTTCAGCAAGACTGATGGACGCGGTGCCTGCCGGTTCCCGGACGTCCCCGACCTGCGTGAGGGCTTAACTGACTCTCCAAGCAGGCAAGCCAGCCTGATCACTCCTCCAGACGGCGAAGCACCGGCCGCCAGATCCCGAGCCACAGGGTCACCAGCAGTGTCATGGCAACGGTACCGGTGATGGCGACGGGCCAACCGACCGCCTCAGCCCCCACGGCTAGGAGCAGGCCGCTGAGAAAGTGGACCGCAGGAGCTAGTTGCAATACGCTCAATACCCGGCCCCGTACCTCATTTGGCACGTTAAGCTGGACTAGTGTGGTCGCCAGCGGCCAGAACCCCCCGAGGCTCGCTACTCCCACAAAAAAGAACAATATCCAGGATACCCAGTACCAGGGCGACCAAGCAAACAACGTCAGGACCACGCAGAGAAAAAGCAGCGATCCCACCATCAGCCGGGCTTTGTGACGGAAGTCCCCCAGCGAGGCCACGATGAGACTTCCCACCAAGGATCCCAGGCCCGCGCTCAACCAAAGCAGTCCGGTACCGCCCGCTCCAACATCCAGCATATCTCTGGTGAAGGCGGGCAAAACCTGACGGTAAGACATGGCAAAGAAGGTGAAAGCCACCGCCATCCCTATTATTGTGTACAGTACGGGCGCTGAACGTATGTGCCGCAGTCCGGACAGGAGATCACCTACCAACGTCGCCTTTGGGGCTGGCTCTTGCGGCGGCAAGCCCTTGATCAAGAACAGGAATAAGATTCCCGTCAGGTACAGTCCCGCGTTCACCAACAGCGCGGGACCCGTCCCCGCCAGCTCGATGATTCCTCCTGCCAACGCCGGTCCTACGATCTGCCCCGACTGATTGACCATGGTATGCAACGCCACGGCGTTCATCATGTCCTTCCGCTCAACCAAGTCTGCCACCAAGGCCATGCGGGCCGGATTATTCAAAGCCTGAACCGTCCCCAGAAGGAACATGATGACGTAAACGTGCCAGATCTCCAGCAAGCCGGCAATCTTCAGGATAGCAAGGACGAGAACCAGGACCGACACGCCAAGACGGGTGGATATCAACAGCCTGAGCCTGTCCGAACGGTCGGCGATGACGCCGCCCAACATGGAAAAAACCAGATTGGGGGCACCGTAGATGAAGGCCACCAGGCCAAGCTGGATGGATGAGCCGGTGACGTCCAGCACCAACAAGCCGAGAACCAGAAACTGCATGCCCTGGGCCATGGCCTGAGTGGCGCCGTTTATCCAGAACCAGCGGAAGTTGCTATACCGAAGGGCACTAAAAATCTGGGGTAGGTGTCTCGCCGCCTTGAACCGCACCAATAATGGGAAGCTGGCAACCGCCATGACGAAAAGGCCGGCGGCCAGAATCAGGAGGCCGGCAAACGTCACGATGCGGATTCTTTCATGAACAAACGCGCGTCAAACCGCCGCCGTATATATTCATCGCAGGAACACGCCTCCATTGGCGGCGACTCCTCCCAGCTAGAATCACTGAAGCCTATTGCCCACTCCGATGACCTATGAGAACCGAGAGATTATTGCAATTCTATCCCATCCGCCAAGGAAATAGCGGCCTTGACCGAGGATTCGAACGCCGGCCCTAGCGGCTGACATCCGGTTCTTATCCGGCGTCTTCCTTTGATGTTGGGGAACTGGTCTGGTTATGGGAGCGAAAAGGCTTCCGCTTGACCGGCTTTAGTTTCGGCGCGGTAACCGAATTGGACTTGAAGGAAAAGTTGGAAAGAAGCCGCTGCCCCGGCTGGCTGCATGTATCGCAAAGCGCCGGTTCGTCCATCTGGGACACGGGAAGCATTCGGTCGAATTCTTCGTCGCATTTAGCGCAGTAGTATTCGTAGATCGGCATAAACCCTCCTGGAACGTACTCTTGATTCTAACGCCTCTACCTCCGGTCCGCTATGGGACCTATCAGTTAGTGAACTCCCGCTCTCCCATTGGGAGAGGGACGGACCCGATGACATCGGGACCAGGGTGAGGGCCAGCCCTTCCTACCCCTCCCTATCAGCGGTAGAATGTCCCCAGAATCCTCTCCGAGGTGACAATATGCCCGAATCCAGCGATGTCATTATCGTCGGCGGTGGCGCCGCCGGTTGCTCCGTGGCCTATCACCTGGCCCTGGCCGGTGTGAAATCAACCGTCATCGAAGGGCAGGGGGTGGCCACCCAGGCTTCAGGGTTCTCGGCGGGAGGACTGAATCCGCTCCAAGGAACGGGGATTCCCGGCCCGTTGGGTCCTCTGGCGATGGAATCCTACCTGATGCACCTGGACCTGTTTGGCCAACTCCAAGACGATACCGGTATCGATTACGATGGCCGCATCATCTCCCTTCTCAAAGTCGCTTTCGATGACGAGGATCTGGCCGATCTTCAGGAAACCGAGGACGTCTTCGCCCCCGTAGATGGCTTCGACGCACGGTGGCTGGACACTCGGGAAGTGTTGGAACTGGAGCCTCGCGTCTCTCCCAAAATAATTCGCGGCCTGGTAGCTAGGGGCAACGCCGCGATGGACAGCTACAAATACACCCTCGCTCTGCTTCGATCGGCCGAGAAGATGGGGGCATCCATCCGTTCCGGAACGGTCGCCGGTTTGGAGAGGGACAACAGCCGGATAACCGGGGTACGTTTAAACGATGAAACTATTTCATGCGGGCAAATCGTGCTGGCCATGGGTCCTTGGTCCCGGAAGGCCGAGGCCTGGCTGGACGCCTACATACCTGTGGACCCACTTAAAGGCGAGATAACGAGGATGGAACTCCCCGGGGCCCCATTGAACCACGACCTATCAGGGGGTGGCGGCTCCTTGCACCCCAAGCCCGACGGGCTGGTCTGGTGCGGCACCACCGAGGAATGGCGGGGATTCGACAAAGAGACCAGCACGTCGGCCTACCAGTCCATACTTGAAGGAGCGGTCCGCCTGGTCCCCGAGATGTCCAAGGCCCGGCTTTCGCTGCAGACCGCATGCTTGCGTCCCGTCACCCCCGACTGGCTGCCCATAATCGGCCGGGTCCCCGGTTGGGATAACGTGTACCTGGCTACCGGTGCCGGAAAGAAGGGCATTCTTTTGAGCCCCGGCATCGGTAAATCGGTAGCCGACCTTATGACCCAAGGCGAGACCTCGCTTTCCATCGGCCCTTTTAACCCATCCCGGTTCACCCCCAACGGTTTTTGATAATGCCAAGCAATATCGTGATCACCGCCGGATCGATACGCCTTGAGGCCGAGTTAAACGACACCTTCACCGCCCAAGCGATCCGGAATATTCTGCCCCTTACCGCGGCGGCCAATACCTGGGGAGACGAGATTTATTTCTCGATACCGATGACCCTGGAATTGGAGAACGGCCAAGAGGTGGTTGAGATGGGCGACCTGGGCTATTGGCCTCCCGGACGGGCGTTTTGCATCTTCTTTGGGACCACTCCGACCAGCCAGGGTGACGAGATCCGCCCCGCCTCAGCGGTTACGGTCGTAGGCAAAGTGCAGGGCGAAGTCACCACATTGAAACAGGTGAGCGCCGGCGAACAAGTGTCGATAGAGGCCGCCACCGAGTAGCGTGCGGGAAGAGATTCGTCGATCCTGAGAAGCCCGGAATCCATCGGCCTGTTCGCCTATGGAGCAATCTCCACCTACCAGCTCTAACGGACTACCTTTCTCGGACCGCTGCACATATAAATCTTGGATGCATTCCAGCCCAATGACGTGGTAAACTGCCCTTAGTCCCACTGCCAAGGGGGGTCCAGGTTGTTAAGCGTCTTCAATACCCTGACCAAACAGATCGAAGAGATCCAGCCCATCAAGCCCGGCTTCATCAGCATGTACACCTGCGGTCCAACGGTGTACCGGGACGCCCATATAGGCAACCTGCGGACCTACTTGATGGCCGACTGGATCCGCCGGGTGTCTGAGGCCAACGGCCTCCAGGTTTACCACATCAAGAACATAACCGACGTGGGCCACATGCGTCAGGAGTTGGTGGAAACCGGTGGCGACAAAGTGATTCTGGCGGCCCTCGCCGAGGGCCGGACCGTTGAAGACATCACCAAGTATTACGCCGATATCTTCCACCGGGACGAGGCCCGCCTAAACATCAAGGAAGCTCACGTGTTCCCGTGGGCAACCGAACATATCACTGAAATGGTATCCATCGTGGAACGTCTGATGGCCAGCGGATACGCCTATGAAAACGGCGGTAACATCTACTACGAAGTGGCCAAGTTCCAAGACTACGGCAAGCTGTCCAGAAACACCGGAGCGGACCTGCTTGAAGGCGTACGAGCCGAGGCCGACCCTCTGAAGCGCGACCCCAGAGATTTCACCCTTTGGAAGGCCGCCGAACCGGGCCGTGACCTGAAATGGGCCAGCCCCTGGGGAGACGGTTTTCCCGGCTGGCACATCGAATGCTCCGCCATGGCCGAAAAATATCTGGGCCAAGAATTCGACATCCACACCGGGGGAGTGGACAACATATTCCCCCACCATGAGGACGAGATCGCCCAGAGCGAGGCCGCCTTCGGCAAGCCTCACGTGCGATATTGGGTCCACGCCCAACACCTGCTGGCCGACGGGGCCAAGATGGCCAAATCTTCGGGCAACGTATTCCTTCTTGATGAACTGATCTCCCGGGGGTTCGCTCCCCTGTCCTTCCGCTACCTCTGCCTGACGATTCGCTACCGCCACCGGATGAACTTCACCTTTACCTCGCTAAAGGCCGCCGAAAAAGCGCTGACCAACCTCCGCCACCGTATCTGGGTTTGGAAGGGGTTGCCCCCGCTGGACGAGCTTCCTCCCGAGACAGACGAGTGGCGCCAGAAATTCTGGTCCGCGGTGGAAAACGATCTGGACATGCCGGCGGCGCTGGCACAAACATGGGACATGGTGCGCTCCAGCCTTCCCGGACAAGCCAAGTTAGCGCTGCTGTTGGAGTACGACAGCATCTACGGCCTTGACCTGGATCAAGTACCGGTGGAATACGCCGTGCCTGAACCGGTAGCCGCCTCGGTGGGCCAGCGGGGCAGCCTGCGCCAGGAGGCCGATTACACGGCCGCCGACGCCCTGCGCGCCGACATTCTCTCCAAGGGGTTCCTGCTGGAAGACACCCTGGAAGAAGCGCGTATCCGCCCCAAGACACCCTTGGAACAGCAACGAGAGCGTTGGGCCTCAGTCTCGTCCTCCCGTGAAGTGGAGTCGCTTCTGGATCAGCCCGACAAATACGACTTTTCCTTCGTTCTCAACGCATACGGCCATCCGGGAGACGTGGAGCGTTGCGTCAGCAGCATGCTCAAGTACTCGGGAGACTACTCCAGCGAGATAATCGTCGTGGACAACGGGTCCACCGACGGCACGGCCGAATGGCTAGAGGAATTCCAATCCTCCCACGACACTTTGCGGGTGATCCACTGCGACCACAACGTGGGAGACGCCGCGGGGAAGAATATCGCTCTCAAGCAAAGTCTAGGCCGAAACATAATCATGTTGGACGGCTCGACCGAGATCGTCGGCAACATCCTCGACCCCATCGGGCAACGGCTGGCCGAAGAGTCGATCGGCATCTTCGGACCCTATGGCTTGTCCACGGATGACCTACAGCACTTTCATGAAGAGGTGGAGGAAGGGGAGGCCGATGCCATGCAAGCCTACTGCATGACGTTCCGGCGGGAATTAGTGTCTACCGTTGGACTGATGCGGGAGTGCTTCCGCTTCTACCGTAACTTGGATATAGACTACTGTTTCCAGTTCAAAGACAAGGGATATCGCATCGTCTCGGACGGATCCCTGCCCTTTGTCCGGCACGAGCATCGGCAATGGACCGAACTGGACGAGAATCAGCGGGATGAGCTGAGCCGAAAGAACTTTGGGCGCTTCCTTCGAAGGTGGGGTAACCGTCCTGAGCTGCTTATCGCCGCGGACGCCAAAGGATTCGGCTTCCAAGGCACTCATCACTGACCCATTATTTGCCATGGCTCTCCGGATAGGACCGCCGCGCCCGAGGCTTTTCTCCCCGCCACCGGGATTATTCTGATTAGAGATAGTTTTCACGTCTCACACGGCAAGTTTTGAATATCATCTTGATGCTGCCTAAACGGTTACGCTTGCAATAGTGACGTACCTTACGCAATCTGGCTAACGTTCACATTAGGGGCCCAGCGAATGCCCACCGCCATAATGAGTTATCCACCCTTTATGGATACTTATCCAGGCCTACTCATCCTATTGACGGCACTATGGCTGGATGCTAGAGTCCACGCAGGCTCCAATACCCCGGTTCACCAGCCAATTGGTTGGCTCCGGAGTACCTGCCGATGACAGAAATCTCAGAACAGTTATTGGCGGGCGACAGGCGCATACTCTCCCGAGTAATCTCCCAACTAGAAAGGGGCGCCCCGGAAGCTGCCCAGGTGCTCAAGGCCATTGACCACCACACAGGTGGCGCCTATACCGTGGGGATCACAGGCCCACCTGGGGCCGGCAAAAGCACGATGGTCGACCGGCTCACCCAGTTGCTGCGGCAAGAAGGGTTAAAGGTCGGCATAATCGGGGTAGACCCCACGAGCCCTTTCACCGGCGGAGCTATCCTCGGGGACCGCATACGAATGCAGCGCCATTACCTGGATGACGGAGTCTTCATCCGTAGCGTGGCAACCCGTGGGCACACAGGGGGAGTGCCCAGAATCGTCAAGGGGATGGTACGGCTCTTGGACGCCTGGGGGACGGACGTGGTACTGGTGGAAACTGTGGGCGTCGGGCAGTCGGAGCTCGGCATCATGGAGGTTGCCGATACCGTCTTGGTGACGATGATGCCCGAATCTGGCGACGCCATTCAGACCCTAAAAGCTGGCATCATGGAAATCGCCGACATCTACGTGGTTAACAAGTCGGACCGTGATGGTGCCGATCAAATGGCGGCCGCAATAAGAGCAAACCTGGGGTTGGACTCTTCCCATCGAGACTGGGACCCTCCCATATTAAAGACCCAGGCCCTCTCCGGTGAAGGCATGGAAGCGCTCTGGTCTAAAGTTCAAGAGCATCGGGATTATCTGGCATCCTCCGCGAAACTGGTCGAACTTCGAGCCCAGCGGCGCAAGCAAGAATTTCTGGAGGCGGTGGAGGAGGAGGTGGGACGCAGATTGAAAGCCTTAGTCGAGGGTGACCCAACCTTGATTGCGATGTTGGAGAAAGTGGCCGGCAAAGAAGCGGAACCGTTTTCTTCAGCAATAGACTTCCTGGCCAAGTTCAACGGACCAACTGGATTGCTCGGCTCTTTATTTACCAAGGAAGATTAGACTTCCCGGCGTCCGGCTTCCCGGATAAAACCGTGAAATCTGGTGAGATACCCTCGCTGTCTCCTTCTGGAGAACTGCGATAATTAATCGGTCTCACCTTCGGAGTTTTGACATGATATTTGGTGTTGATCTCAGAGCCTCGCCAAAGCGTCCCAGTTCGGTAGTAGCCTTGGATGACGGGGCACACCTGTCATTCCTCAGTAGCTTCAGCGACGACAGCGAGCTTTTGCAAATGGGGGAAACCCACAAACCCAGCTTGATCGCCATTGGGGCCCCGCTGAGTCTGCCCACCGGTCTATGCTGTTTGGAAACCACCTGCTCCTGCCAAACCATAACTCCCCAGAAGAAGGGCCGTCAGGCGGAATTGGAGCTTTCCCGCATGGGCATAAGCTGCTTCTTCACAAACAAGCGCTCGATCATCCGCACATTGATCTACCGGGGCATCGACATCAGCCGTAAATTAACCGAACAGGGTCATACAGTGATTGAGGTTTATCCCCACGCCACCAAGACGATCCTCTTCGGCGACAAAGTGCCTCCGAAAAGCAGCCCCGGCAGTTTGCCTTTCATGAAAGACAACCTCACACCTTTGGTGAAGGGCCTGGACAAACACGTGGACGAGTTGGACCGAAATACCTGCGACGCGGTTATAAACGCCTACACCGCCCTGCTCCACTTCCAGGAGAAAACCGATATGTTGGGCACCGGTGAAGAAGGGTGGTTGGTTCTGCCTCGCCTGCCCCGCTGAATTCCGCCCCACTAACATGACTCACCCTTGGAAAGCGGCCAAGGGTGAGTTGACCCCCGCTAGTTAGTTGCCTAGGTTCTCCCTCAACCCCACCGAATCAAGAGCGATCGTGTCTTATTCTTTATCTATGGAAAACCACACCGCCAAAGTTGCCGCTTAATGCCCCTGCGCCGGTTCGAATAGTAGCCTTCCGGGCCAAACGTTTCGCCCTAGCGCCGGTCTGCGGGGAGAGCCTCAACCGGACACCGAACGTAACTCCCGGAAGAATCCTTGATTTAACGCTCAAACCGAGCTTAGACTAGATGTAGGGGATAGCGATTGGCCCTAGATTTCCCGGGAGGCACAGTGTTTTGGAATTGAACATAAATGCGAACAACGTCGACGTAAATAAACAACTCCGGGCACATATCGAACGGAAATTTGGCGGCCTCATCCGGCATCTCCCAGCTATATCCAGTGTGCAGGTGGAGTTGTCCTCCCAGCCGACCCGCTCCCAAGACGACCGCATGACGGTCCAGGTGACATTGAACGTGGGCGGCTCATTGCTCCGGGCTGAGCAACGGGCGGCAAACGCCATAGAGGCAGTCAATCTGGTGGCCGGAGTTCTGGATAGAAGAATCGAGCGTTACAAGAGCCGGACCTACCGCAGCGAGAGAGCCAGGCAGGTCGTCCCGCTGGGGGCCCAGCAAGCCGAGGACGATTCCCGAGTCCCGGCTTACGACGGAAGCGAAGTATTAAGCGCCGGCAATCTGGTAAGAGTCAAACGATTTCAGATGAACCCATGACGGTGGAGAAAGCAGCCTTCCAGATGCAACTTCTGGGCCATAAGTTCTTCATGTTTATGAACACTGAGTCCCACGAGTATAGTCTGCTTTACCGGCGCGACGACGGCGACTTGGGGATGGTCCAGCCAGAATCCGCCTGAGCCAAATCAACCGCCGAAACGCAAGAGGGCCGCGCTACCCTATCTTATTCGGGTGAAGCGCGGCCCTCATTTTGTCTTGATCGTCCTAACCAGACATTGTGGATACTAAACTGGCCTAACTGTTTCCGTCGTTCCCGTCCTTAGAGTTGCCCATGCCCAGGAAGCCGGACAGCATCGACGTGAACTCCATGGGGAATATCCACTTTGTCGATGGACTATTCCCCAAATCCTTTAGGGTTTCAAAGTATTGCAAGCTCATCGTCTTAGCGTCAACGGAGTTAGCTACCTGGTTGATATTATCCAATGCCGAACTGAAACCCTGGGCCCGCAGCAACTGGGCTTGCTGTTCCCCCTCCGCTCTAAGGATCACCGCTTGGCGCTCGCCCTCGGCTTCCAGGATGGCCGCTTGCCTCTCGCCCTCGGCCCGGTTGATCTGAGATTGGCGCTGCCCTTCCGACTCGGTGATGTCGGCAGTCTTGATGGCCTCGGCGGATTTCTCCCGTTCCATCGCCGCTTTCACCCCCTGGGGAGGGTCGATCTCATTTACGGCCACACCCTGCACTTTCACGCCCCAGCGTCCGGTGTTTTGGTCCAGCGAGATCTGGAGTTCGTTCTGTATCCGTTCCCGTTCGGCCAGGGCCTCAGCCAGGGTAATGTTTCCTATGATTGACCTCAGTTCGGCCACCGCCAATGCCCGCACGGCGGCCCGGTGGTCGGCGACATTCATAACGGATTTTTCCGCTTCGTCCTCCACCACTTTGAAATAGAGGACGAAGTCCATGTCCACCACCACGTTGTCCTTGGTGATGTATTTTTGAGTGGGCACTCGGTCTACCTGCTCCCTGGTGTCCACCAAGCGCCCGGTGTACATGATAGGAATCAGGAAACGGAACCCAGGTTGGGCAACGACTTGTAGGCGCCCCCACTTCAATATCACCAACCGTTCGTACTGCTTAACTACAACTATGCCTGTCGCCATGATTACCACCTAATGAGGGAATCCTTCATCTATTCGTATCATCTGACGGTGATACCGTCAGAATCAAGCCGTCAACCTTGATTACTTTGACTGGTTCGCCTTGTGGGATAACGGTACCATCTTGGCTGACCGCTGTCCATGTTTCGTCTCCCAGTCGCACCAGGCCTCGAGGCGCCAAATCGCTGGCAACAATACCGGCTGAGCCCAGCAATACCGCATCGGCCGATCCGATTGTCGCCATTCGGGAGGAATAGATCGACCTAACGATAAAAAGCACGGCAAGCGCCAAGGTAGCAGCCATTCCGCCAATGAGCCACAGGCTCACCGACACCTCTGGCAAAGTCGGAGACCTATCGCCAAATTGGCTGAACAGCAGCAGACCGCCGACAACAAAACTGATGATTGAACCGACGCCGAGGATGCCGAACCCACTCACTTGGGTTTCCAGTATCACCAAGACCACCGCCAGCAAAACGAACACTACCCCCGCCCAGTTAACTGGCAGATTACCCGCCGCCAGAAACGCTAGCAGCAGGCAGATAGCTCCGACTACCCCCGGGGCGATGAGGCCGGGGTTAAACAACTCAATGACCAGGCCCAGACTACCCAGAGTAAGCAGGATAAAAGAGACGTTGGGGTCGGATATAACCTCTAAGAACAACTCCAGCAGATTCTTGCCGAATCGCCTCGGTTCAACATCCCGCGTGTCCAGAGTCCTAGATCCACTGGAAGTCTCCACTTCCAACCCATCCACTTTGGCCAGCAGGCTGTTAAGGTCTTCGACGATGAAGTCCACAATATTGAACTCCACCGCTTCATTGGCGCTGAATGAAGCTGCCTCCCTCACCGTTTCCTCAAGTTTCTCTTCATTGCGGCCCCGCTCTTGGGCGATGCTGCGGATCAGGGCGGCGGCGTCGTTCTCAATCTTACTTGCCAGGGTTTCCCCCAAGTCTCGTCCGGTAGAGGAAACCGGCGTGGCCGCCCCGATGTTGGTCCCGGGCGCCATGACGGCAAAGTTAGCGGCAGCGGTGATAAACGTGCCAGCNGAGCCGGCCCNGGCGCCTTGTGGGGAAACGTAAACCGCCACCGGCACCGGAGATTCCAGAAGCAATTGCACTATCTCTCGGGTGGATGAAAGCAAGCCGCCCGGCGTATCCAGCTCGATAACCACGATGGTGCTACGGTCTTCCACCGCTTGTTCGATCGCCCGGGAGATGTATCTAACTTTGACCGGGTTGATGATTCCGCTGACGTCCAGAAGCAGAACATGGGGAGCTTGAGCCCGCGCCGCCAACGGCCCCAACAATCCCATCAGGGCCATCGTTACGAAAACCACCACGAATACTCGCCGTCTAACCGGAGATAGAGTCATATCAACTCATCGAGACACATGCATTGTTAATGTAGGTTATTGTTCAGCGTTCGTTCACATCTTCAATCAATTGACGGCAGGTTGTCAATTGCGGGGGAATGACAATCTAAATGGAGTAGGGGCACGGCTAGCCGTGCCTCTACTCCTCAAAGACGGCTCGATACGATCGTCTATGGTCAGTCGTGATAGGCGGGTGTGGTCTGGGGTTGGGCAGTTCCGATATCGGGGCGGTGGGCCAGGCGGGCCAAAAGCGGGTTTATCAAGCGCAACGCACCGCCCAATCCCGGATTGCCCATTATTTGGGCAATCATCTTTCCGTGCCAGTCAAACGTGCCTTCCGAAGCATCAACCAGCTCGCTGTTGAAGCCATTGGCGGCGGCCCGCTTCACCAACGCGCCGATCTGCTGGTCAGTTAGAAATTCGTATAGCCGGCGCGCCGAATATCCTACCTCTATCTCGGCGGCCAGCAGGTCCCGCCAGCGGGACTGATACCGGCTGAGATTGCCCGAAGAAAGGTCATCGTCGGCCAACGCCTCAGACAATACCTGGGCGGCGGCCTCGCCGGCCAGCAAGGAATAATAGATGCCGCCTCCGGTTGTTGGCTTGACCTGACCTGCCGCGTCCCCAACTACCACCATCCGGTCCAGATAAGTGCGTTTCAAAGGCCTTAGAGGAATCCCCCAAGTGGCGGCCTCGTTAACTACCTCTTTGATCTTGCCGGCTTGGCGGAGTTTCTGGATAAAGTTTGTCAGCCGAGTTTGGGCCTTCTTCCGTGACAAAAGACCCACCAAGGCTAGACCCGGCAGCGTCGGGACCAGATAGGAAAAAAACCCCGGGGCTACGTCTGACCCCAGATGCACTTCCACCTCATCCGCTCCATCGGTGGAAACCACCGCTTGAACACCGGTAACGTAATCGCTAACCGAGCCCAATCCGGCTTGGCGGACCAGCGGTGAGCCGAATCCGGTGGCCAGAACCACGGCCCGGGCCTGGCGGCTTCCCTGGCCGGTAATCACGGTGACACCCTGATTTTGGGAAACTATCCGGTGGACCCGTTCTCCAAGCAGATACAAGGCCCCGGCGTCCCGGGCCCGTTGGGCGAAAGACGCCACGTAGGCAACTCGGTCGACGACGCAGGCCTGGGGTCTGGCTGTTTCGAAGAAGAGCGGGCCGGCGCCCGGGGCCACCAACCGGGCGGACTGGGGTTCCCGGTAAACCAGAGCGGGATCTATAGGGAAACGGCTGGCGCACTCCCGGCCGATAAGACCGGTGCACAGCTTATCCCCTATCTCTTGCCGGGAATCGATGACGGTTACAGAGTAGCCTTCCCTTGCCAACCCCAAGGCGGTGTTGTTACCCGCCGGTCCGGCGCCCACCACGATTACATCATCCAAGTTGGCTAGCCCTCTAAACATCCCCTTATGGGGAGTTAAAACAGCCCGATTATACTATTCCTGTTCAGGGTTATCCAGGAAACATATCAATATCCGGCTCTGTTTATTCTCAGCCGTTTAGAGTCTCCCCGATTCTTGACAATTACGCCTGGTGGTGTATAATCCCAGCGTAGAATTGGTCTGACCACTTTCCCAGGAGTATATGACGGATCACGCGATTAAAGGCCGCCGGTTATACGAGGACATCGTGCAGCACTTCAGCTCCCTGATACGTCAAGGCGTATTGAAGCCCGGCGAGCGCCTGCCATCCGAACGGGTGTTGGCCGAACAGCTTCAAGTGAGCCGCAGTTCAGTCCGGGAAGCTATCCGCTCCCTGGAGCTACAAGGCCTGGTGATCAGCAAACGTGGCTCCGGGACGTTTATCAATACGGATAACCTGGAATCTATGGTGGCGCTGATCGCTTCAACCCTTACATCGGGGGCCGACACCGGGGTAGACAATCTGAAACACATATTCGAGATGCGGCACATGCTTGAGCCACAGATCGCAGCATTGGCGGCCCAGCGGGCCAATGAGCAAGAAGTAGCCGAGCTTGAGAGTATCTTGGAGGAGCAGGTCCGGCAAATCGCCGGGGGAGGCACCGGAGTCGACGCTGACACATCGTTTCACTTCGCTATGGCCTCGGCCACACACAACTCGGCGCTAGTTAAGGTAGTCAGTGCGGTGGAGGACATTCTCCGGCGGTCACGTGACCAATCGCTTCAGGAGCCGGGACGTCCCCAGCGCTCGTTAGATTCCCACCGGGAGATCCTCAGCAAGATTCACAACGGGGACGCTGAGGGGGCCCGCCGGGCGATGGAATACCACCTGACCACCGTGGAACCGGAAAACGTATCGAGCTATCAGCAGTCACCTTTCAGCCATCAGGATTTTGGGACTGGCAACGATTCTCAATCCCTGAACGGAAATCTGGTTCGGGAGAAGCTGCTGACCGCTGAAAGCCGATAGCTGACAGCCCAATAGTCAAAGTTAACTAAACAGAATCTTTTGGAGGAATAGCCATGAGCACAGTTGCCGTGGAGGTTGTATACCGCGGTATATTCCAAAGAACCCTGGCCCGGAACATCGTACGGTCCATAGTGTTCGCCGCGCGTAAGGAGGGCAAGATCGGCACCGCCTTTGGCCGGTACGGCGACTCCCCGGAGCGCAATGGTATCCCGGCCAAACAGTTCGCCGTGGTAGCCGACGACGCAGAAGAACTGGAGGAAGTTCTAGCACGTTACGAACCTACCGAGGTTGACGTAACCATCAACGTAGACGACACCATGTGCAAAGGGATCGAGTCCTGGGCCTGGTACGGTCTACAACCCATCAATCAGCTAACCAAGCCTAACGGGACGTTGATCGTGACCTCCCGCCAGGATGCCGACTCTTTGGTCGAGGACATCCACCAGAAGGACACTCCCTTCGACCTGTCCATTATCAAGAGCACGGTAAGCTTCTCCGGCCTGTGGGTGTACAAAGACGACCACACCGACGCCCGGATCCTAGGCACGCTCTGCAATGTTTGCCCTCAGCTTTTCAGCATAGATTCCATGCTCCAAGCTTTGGACGAGCAGGGGAATGGCGAAACCAAGTTGGCCTCGGCGCAAAAAGCCTACGATGTCGCCACGATCCGGACGGTCGAGCCGGGAGAGGGAAATTCCGAGGTACCCTACAAATTCGAACTCCTTGGCTGGCAAACCATGGAGGAAGGATTGGTCATCCGGGCCCAAGGCAAGGGCGGCGGCTTCCGTGGCGGCGACGAGGGCTTCCAACCGGACCGGAACGAAGTGTTCAAGAAATATAGCACCCGGTCCATGCGCCCGGTGATTAACTTTGAGACCTGCATCAAATGCACACTTTGCTGGCTGCAGTGTCCCGACACCTGTTTCGACATCACGCCCGACGGGCTGTACGACGCCAACATGGAGTCTTGCTGCGGCTGCGGCGTATGCGAAGCCGTGTGCCCGGTGCCCGACTGCGTGACCATGGTCAGCGAAGCCGATTTCAACGACAACAGCAGCCAGTGGGAAGCCTGGCAGGAAGACAAACCCTCTTACCAACAGTGGATGACCGCCCTGGTGGATAAGCAGAAAGCGGAAACCCGCACCCACGGCTTCCACCATGTCGGTGGTTACACCGAAGAAATCGCCGCGTCGGAGGATGCGTAATGACTACTACAGCGACGAACGAGCTGTTCCAGACAGAGAAGGAAGAGCTGATCAGCGGCAGTGAGGCCATCGCACTGGCCTGCGCTTTGGCCGATGTGGACGTCATTACCGCGTATCCTATCCGTCCCTACGACACCGTTATGCAGTACGTTTCCAAGCTCAAGGCTGACGGCAGTTTCGACTGCGACTTCATCGTAGCCGAAAGCGAGCACTCTCAGTTTGAGATTGTCAAGCATGCCTCCTCCGTGGGAGCCCGGACATTCACCGGCTCCAGCGGCGTGGGCTGGTTCTACGCCTTCGAAGCAATCACGGTTACCGCCGGTCTCCGGTTGCCCGTGGTCGCCATGGTAGGCAACCGGGCGTTGGACGACCCGGGCGCATTCGGAGTTGAGCACAACGACGCTTTGGCCGTGCGGGACCTGGGCTGGATGCTCTATTGGGTCGCCACGGCCCAAGAAGCTTTGGACATCGCGCTGCTGGCCTGGCGGGTGGCGGAAGACCCCACCGTCTTCCTCCCCTTCGCCGTCAGTTGCGACGGCTCGTTCCTAACCCACTCCCAGGCCATCGTTAACGTACCCACCAGCGAACAGGTCAACAAGTTTCTGCCGCCATATGATCGGGGAAAGCTTCAGCTTCACCCGGACAACCCGATAACGATCGCGCCCCAGGTGAACGAAGACTGGCTCATGGAGATGCGCCGTCAATCGGACGAAGCCATGCACCGGTCCGTTGGGGTCATCAAAAAAGCCTATGAAGAGTTTAAAGAGATATTCGGACGGGGAGACCCTAGTCCCTTCGTCGAAGAATACATGACCGAAGACGCTGATATAATCATCGTCGGTATGGGCACTCTGGCGTTGCCCGTCCGGGTTGCCGTTAGGCGGTTCCAAGAAGCAGGCAGGAAGATTGGCTTCGTTAGAGTGAAGTTCTTCCGGCCTTTCCCCACCGAGGAGCTTCAGGAGATTCTGACCAAGTGCAAAGCCGTCTGTGTAGTCGACCGCGACTATTCCTACGGCGCTCCATCCTACGGCGGGGTGTTGTTCACCGAACTGCGCTCGGCCCTATACCCGATGGAGAAGCGGCCTCTGATGCTGAACTTCATCGCCGGATTGGGAGGCCGCGAGGTCCACGTCAACGACGTAAATGATATGGTCGACATCGTGCAAAAAGCCATCGAAACTGGCATAATCGAACAGGAAGCCACCTGGATTGGAGTGAGGGATAATTAATATGACTACGGTACAAGACCTTCCCCAGATTAAAGGTGTTAAGAATATACCCATATCCGAAGGCTACACCTCCGGCCACCGCACCTGTCAGGGCTGCGAGTCCGCGCTGGTGATGCGCCTGATGATCAAGGCTGCGGGCCAGAGGACCATCGTCGTGGGCAGCACCGGCTGCATGTACGTGGCCAACACCACCTACTACAGCACTCCTTGGGTAGTGCCGTGGATGCACACCCAGTTGGGATCTTCCGGCTCGGCCGCTACCGGCACCGCCGCCGGCCTGGCATCGATGATGCGCAAAGGCAAGATGCATAAAGAGCCGATCAACGTAATCGCCTTCTGCGGCGACGGCGGCGGCGCCGACATGGGCTTGGCCGCTATCTCGGCAGCATTGCAGCACGACGAATACAACCTGCTGATCCTGATGTACGACAACGAGTCCTACGCCAACACCGACATCCAGGCATCGGGCAGCACTCCCTACGGCGCCAACACCACCTTCAGCCCACCGGGAAAAGAAACCCGAATAATGAACAAACGGTGGAAGAAAAACACGGCGCCCATGTTGGCCGTGGGCCACCCCGACGTCAAATTCGTGGCTACCGCCAACGGCTCTTACGGATTGGACTTCAACAACAAGATCCGCCGGGCGCTGACCATCGGCGGACCCACCTTCATCCACAGCATCGACCCCTGCCCCAAAGGCTGGGACTACGACCCAAAGTTCTCCCACGAGTTGGGCATGCTGATCGTAGAGACCGGGCTGTGGGTGCAGTACGAGATCATAGAAGGTGAGTTGACCCTCAACGGCCCATCTCGAGCCATCGCCAGGGGCATCCGGAAACGTAAGCCGGTAGAGGAATACCTGATGCGCCAGGGCCGGTTCGCCCACTTCACCAAGGAAGACATCAAGATCTTCCAAGACCGGGTGGACGAAAGCTGGGAAAAGTGGTGGCTACCCGGCGTGATACCCGTCACTATGGGCCAAGACTAGATACCAGGCTACATCGCGTGAACTGACAGAGGCGGGTTTTAAACCCGCCTCTGTTTTTTAATTCATCGAACCAATCGCCCCGCCGAGCATCTACATGCGTTGTCCGCCAGAGGAGTGGTTCATGCATCCTGGTAGAGGCACGGCATGCCGTGTCAATAGCCCCGCACCCGCGTCAGTCAACACTCACACCCTTACGCCCATCCCCGTCAGACGGTCATCCCAATAAATTCTATCCTCTATCTATGGGTTGCCACCGCCCGGCCCACCCGCTAGAGTAGGGAAGGTTTTGCCAAGAGCCGCCGCATCAGCCGCATGCTGAACGCTGACCGCTGACGGCTGATTGCTACCCAACGCCCTCAGGAGGCCACCATGAGCAACGATCCCATCAATCTATACGACTACGAAGAGCGAGCCAAGCTTACGCTGCCCCACAACGACTGGGATACCATTGACGCTGGAGCGATGGACATGTTCACCACCCGGCGCAACCGGTCGGCCTTCGAGTCCCTGACCCTGCGCCCCCGCTTCCTGCGGGACATCACCGAACGTGACATCTCTACCACCGTGCTGGGCGAGAAGGTCAGCATGCCCGTTTTCATCTGCCCGGCGGGATCACACATGAAAGCTCATCCGGAGGGAGAACGGGCCACGGCCAGGGGCGCCGGCATGTCCAACGCTTTGATGATGCTCAGCACCAGCTCCAACTGCAGCATGGAAGAGGTGGCCGACGTTGCTACCGCCCCCCTGTGGTTTCAACTGTATCATCGCGGCTATGAGCTAACCGAGATGTTGGTCCACCGGGCCGAGGAGGCAGGCTTCAAAGCGATCTGTTTGACCGTGGACACGCCGTCCCCTAGTCCTAAAGAACGGGACCTGCGCAACCAGTACGAACGGCGCCACGACTTGGGTAATTTCCGAGGCTCGGACCGGCCCCGGAGCGAGATCAGCGGCACCGACGAAACCCCCGGCTGGAACGTTTCGCGCACCACCCCCCTTACCTGGCGGGAGTTGGAATGGCTGCGTGGGTTGACCTCTTTGCCCCTGGTTCTGAAAGGCATCAGGACCGCCGAAGATGCCCACATGGCCGTGGAGAACGGCGTCAACGGTATCCTGGTTTCCACCCACGGAGGCCGGCAGATGGACATGACGATGGGCGCCATCGAGATGCTGCCCGAGGTCGTAGAGGCGGCCAAAGGCCAGGCGGAGGTCTACCTGGACTCGGGAGTGCGCCGGGGCAGCGACGTGATCAAAGCGCTGGCCTTGGGAGCACGGGCCGTGGGAATCGGCCGGCCCCTCTTTTGGGGACTGGCGGTGAATGGCGCCGAGGGCGTACACGGCGTCCTAGAGCTTTTGCGGGAAGAAGTTGACCGGGCAATGTCCTATTGCGGCCAGACCAACATCCAGGAACTGGAGCCCAATCTGGTCAACATTCCGGCCGGCTGGGGACCCGGACCCATATCTTTCTAAGGAAAACAAATAAACCCGCCGTCCAGGAGATGAACATGAGCATGGACCCCATAAATCTCTATGACTACGAGGCCAGGGCCAAGCTAACCCTGTCCCACGACACTTGGGACTTCATCGACGCCGGGGCCATGGACGAGTTCACCACCCGGCGCAACCGGTCGGCCTTCGAGGACCTGACCCTGCGCCCCCGTTTCCTGCGGGACATCGGCGAACGGGACATCTCCACCACCGTGCTGGGAGAGAAGATCAGCATGCCGGTGATGGTCTCCCCGGCGGGCAGCCATATGGTCGCCCACCCAGACGGCGAACTGGCGACGGCTCGGGGCGCCGGGATGTCCGATACCTTGATGATGCTTAGCACCTCATCCAACTACAGCATGGAAGAGGTGTCCGAGGCCGCTACCGGTCCCCTGTGGTTCCAGCTATACCACCGAGGATACGACCTTACCGAGATGCTGGTCCACCGGGCCGAGGAAGCGGGTTTCAAAGCGATCTGCTTGACCGTCGACACCCCGTCCCCCAGCCCCAAAGAGCGGGACCTGCGCAACCAGTACTCCCGGGGCTTTGAGCTGGGTAATTTCCGGGCGACGGACCGCCCTCAAAGCGAGATCAGCGGTACCGACGAAACGCCTGGCTGGGAAGTCTCCCGCGCCCTTCCCATCACCTGGAAAGAGCTGGAATGGCTGCGTGGATTAACCTCCCTGCCCCTGGTACTGAAGGGCATCAGGACCGCCGAGGACGCCCACGTGGCGGTGGAGAACGGCGTCAACGGTATCTTGGTTTCCACCCACGGCGGGCGGCAGATGGACTCGACCATGGGCGCTATCGAGATGGTGCCAGAGGTCGTTGAGGCCGCTAAGGGCCAGGCAGAGGTATACGTGGATTCGGGAGTGCGCCGGGGCAGCGACGTTATCAAGGCGCTGGCTTTAGGAGCGAGGGCCGTGGCCATCGGCCGGCCTTTATTCTGGGGGCTAGCCGTGAACGGCGCCGACGGTGTCCATGGCGTGCTGGAGCTTTTACGGGAAGAGGTGGACCGGGCAATGTCCTACTGCGGCCAAACCAACATCCGTGAACTGGAACCCAACCTGGTCAACATCCCTTACGGGTGGGGGCCAGGGAGAATGGCGCCTTAGCGGGACTCGGCGGCAATGCGAATGCGCGTATGGGCGGGTTTGAAACCCGCCCATACTTTTTGCACAGTGCCCTAAACAGGCCACTCTTCCATGTTATAGGCCATGTCCCAGAACATGTACTCGTAGCGGCTGCTCACCATAAAAGCTTCCCGCATCGCCTCCAACTCCTGGGGGCTTGCCTCCCGCGCTGCCTGGTCCACGAAGCCTCGCCAGGCATCCACGCTGTTTTGGAGTAAACCCGCCACGTAGAAGTGGGTCCACTGGCCGTACAGAGGGTGCTCCGATTGGCCCAAATTTTCCCTGAGTTCGTGGTAGGACCAGGGGCAGGGCAGCAGAGCCGCCGCGGTGGGGCCCAGTCCGTAGAGAGACGCGGTGGTTATCATATGGTTTACATAACCGGTGTTGGTGGGCGACCGTTTCACTTTTTTGATATCCTCCATGGTCAGCCCCGCCTCGGCCACCAGTTTATGATGCAACGGACGCTCCACCGGGGTCATCACCCGGTGGGCCAACTCCTCCAATGTTTGGGAATCCGGGGCCTTAGCCAGGGCCATGCACACCGTGCGGGCGAACCCCTCCAGGTACAGATAGTCCTGTCCCAAGTAGTACTGAAACTTCTCCAACGGCAACGTACCGTCCTTGATCTCCCGTAGGAATGGCTGGGCGAAAATCTTGCTCCACATGGGTGCCGCCTCAGCCCTCAATTGCTCGCTAAAACTATCCATTTAGTCCTCTTTCGGCCTCATTCGATAAATTCCAGCCCAACGGACATTATAGTGGCCCTCGCAGCATGAGTGCCACCGGACGGGAACCAATCTACTGTATGGTCAGAACACGGACTCCTGACAGGACATACTTGAAAGCAGGTCCCAAAAGGCTGCAAGATTATCCCCGCGCCCATAGCCACCGGAAGAAACTGCAAATGAATTACAACCCCCAAATTCACCAACGGCGGTCTGTCCGGTTGCCAGGTTTCGATTACACCCACCCTGTGGCATATTTCGTCACCGTCTGCGCCTACAGGCGAGAATGTTTGTTCGGCAAAGTCGCAGGTGGAAACGTGGTGCTGAATCACTTGGGCCGGTTGGCCCACGAGGAGTGGGCGTATACCAAAATCATTCGGCCGGAGGTGCAGCTAGATGAATTCGTAATCATGCCCAATCATATTCACGGCATAATTACGATGCAACGATCCTCTCGTTCGGTAGGGGCGCACGGCCGTGCGCCCCTACTACCCTCCGGAAACGCGCTCTTATTCCGGCAAGCTAGATCCCTCGGTTCGTTGATTGCGGGATTCAAATCCGCGGCAACAAAACGAATCAATCAATCACGCCACACACCCGGCCAGCCCGTATGGCAACGGAATTACTACGAACACGTCATCAGAGGTGAGACGGACCTAAATCGCATCCGCCAATATATTCGTGACAATCCTGCCAAATCGACCGAGGACATCTATAACCCGGCAAGAATTTCCAGAGGAGAACCGTAGGGGCGCACGGCCGTGCGCCCCTACACCGCCAAAACAGGCCACCGGGCCAGACACGCAACACGCCCTCTACCGGGCCGACGGGAATTCGGGCGCCCTTCTCTCTTTAAGAGACTGAAGTCCTTCTTTGATGTCGTCACCGAAGAACCCAAGCATCTCCAGGGCCAGAGAATAGTCGAACGACGTGTGGGCCGCCATGCGCAGCCACTGGTTAAGCGACCGCTTGGTCCACCTGATAGCAGACTGGGAGCCGGCAGCCAACTTTTCGGCGACCTCCATGGCCTTAGGCATCAACTCGTCCGAAGGGACCGCCATGCTGACCAGGCCGATGCGTTCAGCTTCCTTGCCGTCTAAAAAGTCACAGGTCAGCAGATAATACTTCGCCTTGGCCATTCCGCAAAGTAACGGCCAGATGACGCTGGCATGGTCCCCGGCGGCAACTCCCAGGCGAACGTGGCCGTCGGTTATCCTTGCGTCCTCGGCGGCGATGGAAATGTCCGCCAGCAAAGCTACCGCAAGCCCGGCTCCCACGGCGACGCCGTTGATGGCCGAGATCACCGGTTTGTCCAGGTTAATCATATTGTGGACAATGTCGCTGGCCTCCTGCATGGTCGCCGCCACCAGGTCGGCGTTGCCGATGGTATTCTCGATCAGCTCAAAATCTCCTCCGGCGGAAAAGGCCTTGCCAGCCCCAGTTATCACGGCCACCCGCACATCCGGGTCTTGGCCCATATCCAGCCAAATCTTGCTGAGTTCATTGTGGAGCTTGGCATTGGTGGCGTTCATAACTTCAGGACGGTTGATGGTCAACAAGGCCACCCCGTCGCGAATCTCTATCACGATATGCTGGTATTGGCGGTAGTCCAAAGGTACACCTCCGATTCGTTTCTATTCTGCTGAACGCTGATAGCTGACAGCTAATAAATTACCTCTCGCTCAGATAGCCGGGCGATCTCGGTGGGACTCAATCCCAAAAGGTCGCCGAAGACATAGGAATTGTCCTCGCCGATGTTGCTGTAGTTGCCAAATTCAACGGGAGTCTTGGACATATTAAAGGGCATCGACCATGAGAGGCTGGGCCCCTCGTCCCATTGGGAGGCATGGGTTCCCCGCTCAGCCACATAATAGTTGGTCTCCCGGTAGAAATCTCTGGCTTTCAGATGTTCGCTGTCGTGCAGGTCTTGGCCTTGGGACACGATGCTTGCCGGTACTCCGGCTTGTTGCAGGGTGTCCATTACCTTTTTTGATGTGAGTTGGATGGTCCACTCACCTACCATCCGGTCCAATTCATCTTGATTGTTGAGGCGGGCGAACGCTGTGGAGAACCGAAGTTCCTGGGTCCATGCCGGGTTGCCCAACACATGGCAAAAAGCGGCCCACTGTTCGTCTCCTTCCACCGAGATGGCGCAGTACCGATCGTCGCCTTGGCAGCGGTACACCCCGTGGGGCGCCGCCGAAGAATCCCGGTTGTCCCGGCGCTCCGGCAACCGGTTATTCAGTTGGTAGTCCAGGATGGCCGGACCCGCGGTGACTGCCCCCGACCGGAAGATCGACGACTCCATGGTTGCTGTCTTTCCCTGCATCCCGCGCCGCATCAGGGCGGCGATAATGGCTGTCGGTTGAAACACCCCGGTGTGGTAGTCCGAATACGACGTGTTTACCGCCACCGGCGGCGATCCGGGTGACCCGCTCATCAACGAAACACCTGACATATGCTGAACCAGAATGCCGAAAGACTTGTAGGTGTAGTAGGGTCCATTGCCGCCCAGGCCAGTTTGCCACATGATGACAATGTCCGGCCGCGCCGCCCTGACCTCCGGGAAGTCCACGCCCCAGCGTGACAAGATGTTTCGCCGAAAGTTGGTCATAAAAACGTCGCTGACCGCGAGCAACCGCAGAAGCAGGTCTTTTCCTTCATCCGTCCGAACGTCCAGGGTTATGCGCTTTTTGTGGCGCTGGTAATCCGGCTGTCCAGCGCCCTTGGACCAAGCGGGAATGAAGGCCATCTCGTCAAGCACCTTATTGGTTTCGACTTTGATGACTTCGGCTCCCAGTGAAGCCAGGATTCGTCCGGTCAATGGCAGGGCCACGTACGGACCCAATTCAACGATTCGTATGCCTTCCAACGCTCGTTTAGCCATTCCGGCAGCCGGCACACAGAGCGTTCCCACTTATTCGATTCTGTTTCATAACCACGTTAAATAACCCTAGCCGACCGAAGCCCGGCCATCTCCTGGGCGGTCAATCCTAGCTCTCCTTCGTAGATCGATTGGTTGTCCTGTCCCAATGACGGTGCTGCTGATTGGGCGGGGGCGAAGTCTTCGCTGTCGAAGATTCCCAGAGGGTACTTGAGCACGCCCGTTTGATCGTGATTCAACTCGGTCCACAGATGGCTGGCGTCCAGTTGAGTATCGTGCAGTAGATCGGAAACATCGTTCACCGGCAAGAAAACCAGATTCCGTTTTTGCCCCTGATGAAACAGTTCGTCGGCGGTGAACCTGGCGCTGAACTCTAGAAAAAGGGCGGTGATAACGTCCATGTGGGGCGCCCGCTCCTGGTTGCCGCCTTTGTACTTCTCGTTCAGTATCTCCTCGTTCCCTGTTACCTCATATATCCATTGGGCCAGGCTATCCCATTCCCTTGGCGTGATAACCCCGGCCGATATCCACCCGTCCTGGCAAGGGTAAGCACCCAGCGGAATCACCAGGGTGGAGTTAGTGCCCACCCGGGTGACATTCTGTTCCATCTGCATCCAGGCCAGGGCTGGATGGGCATCGGTGTAGAAGGTGATCAGCGCCTCCTGTTGCGAGACGTCGATGTACTGGCCCTCTCCCGACAACATGTCCCGGTGATACAGGGCAGCCATGATGGCCACCGCGGCGTATTGAGCGCCGGGGAAGTGGGACTGCTCGTTACCTTGACGCACGGGCGGCTGGTCCGGCTCTCCGGTGATCTGCATGTAGCCGCTGGCGGCCATGGCGATCAGGTCGGAGGACTTGAGATCTTTCCAGGGGCCGGTCTGTCCGAAGGGGCTGATGGATGCCATGACCAGCCCCGGATTGGATCCGCTCAAGGACTCGTAGTCCAGCCCCAGGTTCTTCAAATACCCAACAGGCAGGCTTTCCACCACCACGTCGGCCGTTTCGGCAAGCTGCTTGAATATCGACCGGCCCAGGCTGGTTTCCAGGTTGAGGGTGATGGAACGCTTGTTGGTGTTGTAGAACAAGTAGTAGGCGCTGCTTTCCATTCCCGGTTCGTCGTTGGGAAACGGTCCTTTGGAACGGCCGGGGTCGCCCGATGGCGGCTCCACTCTTACGACGTCGGCGCCGTAGTCCGCCAGCAACTTGGTGCAGAAAACCCCCTTGTCATCGGTAAGGTCCAACACCCGGCAGGGGGCGATCAGGTTATCGCCATAGGATGTTTGGGACGGCATGGTGCTCCTAAAGGTCAACGAGACTTTATCGAATCGTCGGAGGTTCGGCAGATCCGGCTTTGTCGCGACCCCGATGGCGTCGGGGCTCATCACGGACGGGGAATCTGGATGACGAGGGAATTCTATGGCGCAAGCCAAGCATCGTCAAGAAATTAGGCGAAGACCGCCTTTTCTAGGCTGAATACCGCTGTTATAATAATTCGCACTTCCTAGTATCTAAACACGGGATATTTATGCTAGCTAAGATTCAGGATCGGTATCTTGCCGCCCTTCAGTTCCAAGATTACCGCCGCCTGTGGACCGCCAACGCCGCCGCTGGAGCCGCCAATTGGGCTTTGATTATCGCTCGTGGATGGCTCGCCTACGAGATCACTGAAGGTTCGGCTTGGGTTGGATGGGTAACCTTTGCCGCGATGATTCCCAGGGTGTTCTCCAACCCTCTCATCGGGTTTTTGGCCGATCGATTCGATCGGCAAACCCTGATGCGCTACGGCTTCTCTTTAAATCTGGCCCACAACATCGCTCTGGCGGTGCTGGTAAGTACAGGATTCATCGCAGGTCCCAATGGTCCGTGGTTCCTAGTGATACTAGCATTGGTCAACGGGACGATGGCCTCCCTGCGGATGACCACCACCCAATCGCTGATTCCCAACCTGATTCCCAAAGAACGTTTACTTAATGGCATTGCCCTTAATCAGGCGACCCAGCAGGGCTCCAGGATGTTCGCCGGCTTGCTGATCGTGTTCCCGGCACTGGTCGGCTGGGTCGATATACAAATCGCTTTTTGGGTGTGCACCAGCTTCTACGCTATCGCGTTGGTCCAAATCTGGCGCATCGAGACCCGGTCTACGGGTGTGATTGACGCTAAACGTGGGTTTTTGAGCAACCTGGCTGCCGGATTTGTGTATGTATACACCCGGCCTCAGCTACTTGCGATGGTTCTACTGGTCCTGGCCCACTGCGCCCTAACCATGTCTTACGAATCCATTCTGCCAGCCATCTCCGATCTAAAGCTAGACGCAGGATTTGTCGGGTTTGGCTGGCTGATCTTCGCGGTCGGACTAGGTGCAGTGACCACCGCCACATTCGTGGCCGGGGTCCAGAGCACCACCACCAGGGGCATCCTTTTCCTGGTATTTGGCTTATCGAGCGGGGTGGGTCCGATCTTGCTGGCGGTATCCTCCAGTTGGGAGCTTTCCATGCTGGCGGCGGTCGTCATAGGGGCCAATCAAGGCGGGTTCATGACCATCAGCCACAGTATCATCCAGTCGATGACCGACGACAATGTACGCGGCCGTGTCTCGGGCGTTTACTCCGTCCACGTGGGCGGCAGCATGGCAGTCACCAATCTGATCAACGGTACCCTCGCCGACGCGTTCAATGCGCCGGTGGTGATGGCCGTCGGTGGGGCTTTGTTTATAATCGTAATTACCCTGAGCGTAGGTAGCGGAGCGCTACGCCGGATATACTTCCCCAAGCTATACGCCACCCCGGTGACCGCTTAACCTTATCCAGCGATTTATGCACTGAATCTTAATATGCCCGGTCGGGAGAAATGACTATGGCAGCAACCAATGGCGAGTTAGCACGTTACCTGGAACTAACCCCCAAGTCCAAGGCCCGGTGGCAAGAAGCCACCGAATATCTCCCTGGCGGAGACAGCCGAAATTCTATTTTCTGGGACCCTTATCCCATATTCGTCACCTCCGCCTCGGGCTGCCATATCACGGACGCCGACGGCGTTGACCGCCTAGATTTCATCAACACCATGACCACCCTGATTCTAGGCCACGCCAATCAGCCGGTGATGGAGGCCGTAAAAGAGCAGTTAGACCGTGGCGCGGTCTACAACGCCCCCAACGAACATCAGACTCGCCTGGCCAAGCTGCTCTGCGACCGCATACCCAGCTTCGATCTGGTGCGATTCACCAACTCGGGGACCGAAGCCACTCTCAACACCATCCGGGCGGCCCGAGCGTTCACCGGCAAGAACAAGTTTGCCAAGGTGGAAGGGGGCTACCACGGCACCCACGACGCGGTAACTGTCAGCGTTAGAGTGGACGTTAAGAAGGCGGGCGAGGCCCAGCAGCCCAAGGCCGTGGCAGCCAGCGAGGGATTGGCCGACGGCATTTTAGACCAAGTGGTAGTGATTCCCTTTAACGACATCGCCAACGCCCGAAGGATCCTTGAAGACAACAAAGACCAGTTGGCCGCCGTGATCGTCGAACCCGTCATGGGTTCGGTGGGCATGATCCCCGGTACGGCCGAGTTTTTAACGATGCTGCGCGAGTTCACCGAGGAGAATGGTATCGTCCTGATCTTCGACGAGGTTATCAGCTTTCGGGTAGCGCCGGGCGGGAGCCAGCAATACTATGGCATCACTCCTGACCTCACTTCTTTGGGTAAAATCATCGGCGGCGGCTTTGCCGTGGGAGCCTTTGGCGGCCGCCAAGACATCATGGAACTGTACGACCCCACCAAGGGTCCCAAAGTGTCCCATGCTGGAACTTTCAACGCAAATCCCGTTACCATGGTCGCCGGGGCGGTAACCCTGGAGCACCTTACCCCCGACGTTTACCGGGACCTGGCCGAGCTGACCGAGCTTCTACGCCAGGGGATCCGCCGGGTATGCTCCGATCTTGAAGTGCCGGTCCAGGTCACCGGTCTAGGATCCCTGTTCGGCATCCACTTCACCGGCCAGCCCATCGTCAATTACCGGGACATCGCCGCGGAAGACGCCGCGTTGCGAGGCCAGGTATTCTTGGGGCTGATGAACGAAGGGATCCTAATGGCGTCCAACTTGGTTGGCGGCCTCTCGACCGCCTTAGGTGAGGAAGAGGTAAATACGTTTGTGGGGGCGTTGCAGACCATACTGGAACGTCAACGGTAGATCGAGGTCTCAGTCCTAGATCTTGGCAATGATTGAACGGAAACGGTAGGGGCGGGTTTAAAACCCGCCCCTACGATGCATCAGACCGGTTGGTTTGGGGAATCCTGTCTTACGAAACCTTTGGCCGCTTGACCCAGTCAGCATCCTTGGGATAAACCGGCGTGGCGATATGCCTGGTGATCTCCGAGGCGAACCAGTCCTTTACCTCTTCCCGCCACTTAAGGAAATGAGGAGCCGCACGGTGAGCTTCCAGGGCCGCGTCGTCCCGGTAAATCTCGTATAAGAATATCCGGTTGGCGTCCTCGGTATCTTGAAGCACGTCGAATTGCAGGCAACCGGGTTCGTCGTTATTGGAACCCCGGCCGTCGCCCTCCAATGACGCCATAAAAGCGTCTTTATGCTCCGGCTTGATGTTGATGGTAACTATTAGACCGATCATATTCTCCTCCTCGGGCTATCGCTGGCGGTTTATGGCGGTGAAACCGGAGTGTTTACGCGCCTCCGGCGAGCCAGCGACATTATAGCCGGGCAGACTGGGGGACACAAGGCGATCGACTCTTGCTGACCACGTGGGGAGCGGCAGATGACAGGCATCACGCCAGGTTGTAAAATTGCCTAAATAGCCGATTGGAGGGTGACCATGGCCGATATTCCAGTGGTATACACGCTGACCGTATGCCCCGCTTGCGACAATCTGCGCAGCTCCTGGGGAAAGCAGGGTATCAAGTACGAGGAGAAGCGGGTCGATCAGAGCCAGGACGACCTCGACGAAGCCCTGCTCTACGGCGACACTGTGCCAATAATTGTTTACCCAGACGGCCGGGTAGAGATCGGCTTTGAGGGCCACCACGGTTGAGAAATCGGATGATGGGCCGGAGGCCCATCCAAAGCGGCAGCGGATCTGCCGCTCCCTAAAACGTAGATTCAACCCAAAGAAGATGGAGGGCAATCATGGCTAGGGAAACCAGCGTCGTAACACCAGAACGGTTCCAACAGGGCTTTAGCTACAGCGCTTACATCGACCAGATCAAGGTGAATAAGGCCCGGTTCGAGGGATTCTACGAATTCCAGGTGAAACCTGAAGACGCCGCGGCTTTGAAAGAATTAGTCGCCCGCCCTAACGGCCCGGCCAAGATGTTGGTGCTGGGCGAAGATTGGTGCGGAGACGTTATCCGGGGAATGCCGATGCTGGCCCGCGTCGCGGAAGCGGCCGGTCTGGAAATGAGCATCTTCCCCCGGGACGATCACCACGACATCATGAACGAGTTCCTCAAGAACGGCGAGTGGATGTCCATCCCCGTAGCCGTTTTCTACACCAAAGACCACGAGTACATCTGTCACTGGATAGAGCGGCCCGCCTCCGCAGAGCGGGAGATCGAGGAGATTGGGGAGGCGATCCGGGCGGAGAACCCGGACATAGACGAGCAGGAATTCGGCCGGGAGCGCCGGACGCGCACCGCGGCTCGAGCGGCAGATTGGCAACAGGACTCGGTGACAGAGCTGCGCGAGCTTCTAGCATCTAGTATCAAGTAGCAAACCGGTTCCTCAAGTTCTTTAAGCCGGCCCCCCACCTTAATATTCCCCCGCAAGGGGGGAGGAGATAAGTCCCTTCCCCCTTTATGGGGGAAGATTAGGATGGGGGTGGTTTTTCGTGAGGATCATCCCACCTTTAGCGACGGCTTACCCAGCAACAGGAACATCGCCGCGCCGAAGAAGCTTACTACGGCCAAAACTGAGAAGGGAATCTGATAATTTCCCACCGCGTCGAACATGATGCCGGCGAACAGAGGAAACACCAGTAACATTATATTCATCGGAATCATCGAGATACCGGTGATGCTGGCGAAGGCGCGCCGCCCAAAGTAGAGTCCCCGGATCGCCGTCGTCATCGGCGTCCGTCCGCCGAACCCGATGCCCAGCACCACGGCGAACAAAAGAATCATGGGAAGGGTGTCGGCGGAGAGTAGAATAACCACCGCGGCCGATTGGATCACCGAAAAACCGAATAGGGCCAGATGCATCGGCACCCGGTCCCCGATATAGCCGCCCACCAAGGTAAACACGGCGCCTACTCCGGTATATGTGGACACCACCCAGGCCACCATTTGCAGTGAATATCCCAGGTCGGTGAGCATGGGTCCAAGATGCACCGTCAGGGTAACTATCACGATAGATGTCCCCGAATGGCCGATCGTTATAAGCCAGAAGGAGCGGGTGCGCAACGCCTCCTGCCAAGTGAAATCGGCTTCCCCCCCTTCACCTTGACCGCTTCCTGCCCTCTCGCCGGGCTCCGGCTGATCTTCCGGGCGTCCATCGGGGCGCAGGCCGTACTCCTCGGGCCGGTTCCGGATCAACCTGGATACCGGCCATGCCAGGACAATCAACACCACTCCAATCCCCGCGGCGGTCAGCCTCCAACCCAACCGGTCCGGCTCATCGGGGTCGATGGCCCAAGCCAGCGCCGGGATCAGCAAAACACCACCAAGGGCGAACCCTTCCATGGCCAGGGACATGGCCATGGCCCGCCGTTTCTGGAACCAGTGATTCAACACCGTCATCATTGGCAGCCAAGTGCCGAATCCCGCGCCCATGCTCGCCAACACGAATGCCCCGTAAAATTGCCACAGATTATTCACCTGGCTGAACAAAATGAAGCCTATGCCCATAACCGGCAATCCACATAAGACCATTCGCCGGGGGCCAACTTTGTCCACCAGATATCCGGCCACCGGTCCCATAACCGTGCCCTCGGCCCGGGTCAGCGAGAAGGCGAGAGACAGTTGGGCCCGGTTCCACCCAAATTCCCTTTCCAGAACCACAAACCAAGCGGTCATGCCCTGGAATATGGGCACGGTGCCGATAACCATGACAAAGGCGGCGACGCCGGTCAGCCACCAGCCGTAAAATATCCCTTGGCTTGGCCTCGATCCAGAGGCTGGGATTCTTTCCTGGCTCAAATAGACCTATTCCCGGGTATTGATTTCATCGGTAATCTTTTTCGCTCAATTACAAATTCCGGACCGATCGCTTTGGCATTGCCCTCAAGAGTGTAACTCCGGCTTCGCGTTTGAGGAAATCTCCGGCTAGACGCCGCCCCAGACCGGGAGTAGTATCCGATGGCCCCCCTTTCGTAAAAGAGGGTTGGGGGAATTCCGCCGGGCGAAGGGAACCAGCGATCTAGGAGGATGTTATGAATTACGGTCTGTTTATGATGCCGTCTCATCCACCGGAGCGGAGTATCTACGACGCCCACCAGTGGGACCTAGACTACTTGGTCCTGGCCGACGAATTGGGCTACGACGAGGCCTGGATCGGCGAGCATTTCACCTCTCCATGGGAGCCCATACCGTCTCCCGACATAATGATCGCCCAGGCTTTGATGCGCACCAAGCGGATCAAGCTGGCGCCCGGAGCCCACCTATTACCCTTTCATCATCCCGCCGAACTGGCGCACCGGGTAGCCTACCTGGACCACATCGCCCAGGGAAGATTTATGTTCGGTATAGGCGCCAGCGGCCTGCCCACCGATTGGGCCATGTTCGACGTGGACGGGGCCAATAACCAGCACCGGGAGATGATGGAGGAGTCTCTGGAGATCATCTTGAAGATCTGGGAGAACAAGGGGCCCTTTGAATATAAGGGCAAGTTCTGGAATGTGGAAGTCCCCGACACCATGTACGGCACACTCAAGTTCTTCCTCACGCCTTTTCAACAGCCCCACCCGCCGATCGGCGTGGCGTCGCTGAGCTACAAGTCCCCCAGCCTGATAATGGCCGGCGAAAAGGGCTTCATCCCCCTGACCCTGGCCTTCAACCCTGACTTCATCAGAAGCCACTGGGAGGCCGTGGAAGAGGGAGCGCAGCGGTCGGGCAAGACCCCCTCGCGGAAGGACTGGCGGCTTTGCCGGGACGTGTACGTGGCCGACACCGACCAGGAGGCCCGGGACGCGGCGGTCAACGGCATGACGGGCCGGGTGTGGCGCGATTACCTGCTACCTCTGTTCAGGGAATTCAACCTGATGCCCATCTTCAAGCACGATCCTGAAGTGCCCGACGATGCGGTGAACATCGACTATCTGGCGGACCACATGTGGCTGGTGGGTTCACCCGAGACGGTGGCCAACAAGATACGCACCCTTTACAACGACGTGGGCGGCTTCGGTTACATCCTTACCATGGTGTTCGATCAGTTGGAGAATCAGGAAGGCTGGGAGAAGTCCACCCGCCTGCTGGCCGAAGACGTCATACCCCGGCTGGCCGATCTGGTTCCAGAGTAAGGGATAGACTTCACGTCTCGCCCCCTTTCGTAAAGGGAGGTTGGGGGGATCTCCCCGTTCATCAGCACCCACCGGTGGATAACAAAGTTGATGCGCCCATTCATGAAACAGAGGTACCGAAATGCCAGACCTACTCCCCATTCCCGATAAGACCCTGGAAATATTGAAGGAAATCCCGACCCAAACTCTGATCGATGCCCTGTGGGTCAAAAACTGGCCCATGGGATACGTAGAAGGCTCTCGTCCCTTGCAACTGGGGCAGAAGATGGCCGGCCGGGCCGTCACACTTCGGTTCGTGCCCCACCGGCCGGACCTAGCCGAAGACAAACCCAAAGGGGACCAATCGGCCGAGTACGTGGCCTTTGAATTGTGTGGCCCCGGTGAGGTGCTGGTTATCGACGCCATGAGGTGGACCTACAGTTCAGTCGGCGGTGATATCAAATTCTTCCGCCTCCACCAGCGTGGGGTCGGCGGGTTGGTGACCGACGGCGGAGCACGGGACAGCCAGTCGTTGAAGGAGTACGGCTTCCCCGTTTACAGCGCCAGCACTACCGCCAAACAGGGTCCCGCAGAGTTCTGGCCCTGGCAAGTCAACGATGCTATCCAATGCGGCGGCGTTCTGGTCCGCCCTGGCGACGCCGTGGTGGGTGACGATGATGGAGCCGTGGTGGTGCCCCATGCGATCGTGGACGAGGTGATTCAGATCGCCCACGAACGGGAAGAGGTTGAGGGGGTGATAAAAGCCCAATTGGAGATCGAGAAGTGCTCTCCGGGGAAATACTATCCCTTCAACGATCGGACCTGGCAGCTATTCGAGGAAAAGACCGGGAAGAAGCGAGGAGGCTAGCCTACCGCCGCCTTGCTTACACGGACCTTCGACACGCTCAGGACGAACCGGATGGGGCCCCCCGCAAAGGCGCGCTCGTTTGGTGAAAGAAGCTCAGGATTTCCCGCTGTGCGCCTAGCACCCCCGTCTCATGGTACGGCAGGGACCGCGCCAAGCAGAAGGGCCGCACGATTTTCTGAGCTTCACATAGCCTGTTTCGCGGCATGTTGGGGAATAGGTGGTGCTCAACCTGGTAGTTGAGGCCACCGTACATGAAGTCAACCAAAGGGTTAGGTTTGATGTTCCTCGCTGTTAACACCTGCTGGGTCAAGTAGTCCATATCGTTGCCGCTCTCCAAGATGGGCATACCTTTATGATTGGGAGCGAAAACTAAGCCCATGTGCAAGCCGAACAACAATTGGTGGACTCCGATGAAAGCAACAGCATGCCAGGTGGGCAGCAGGTAGAACAGAATGCCGAAATAGGCCACAAAGTGTCCGGCGAACAGTAGTTGCTCCACAACCGGATACTTGCCCTTATGGCGCAGCAAGTACAGGATGCCGGCCAATCTCAGGCCGAACATTCCCTCCATGGACAACATCGGATAAAAAAGCCAACTCTGATACTTAACGATCAACCGGTAGAAGCCTCTTTTGCTCAGAGCATCCTCTTCGGAAAAGGCCAGGACCGGAATGTCGATGTCCGGGTCCAGGCCGATCTGGTTCGGATTGCTGTGATGCCGGTTGTGTTTTTCCACCCACCAGGTGCGTTCCATCCCCAACAGGAATCCGATGGCCAAGCCGGTCATGTCGTTCCAGCGGGTCGACCGGAACATCTGCCGATGTCCAGAGTCGTGGCCCAGAAACGCGATCCGCGCGAACACGGTGGCAAGAAACACGGCGTCGAGCAGCTGCAACCAGAGGGAGCCGGTCAACGTTAGAAAAAATAACCCCAACCCCAACATGCCCAGACTTACCATGATGTTGACGGCGTAGTACCTGGGTTGTTTCGCTAGAAGGCCCTGTTGCCTGATCAACCCAGTCAGTTCCTGGTAGTCTTCCGACCAGGACCCAACGAATTGCGCCTCCGCCCTGGCGCCGGTCACGGGACCATCTGAAAGTAGTTCTTGTAAGCCCCAGCGTGAATCCGCAGCGGGATTTTCCGGCGTGCCTTGGCGAGTTTCCGCGGGAATAAAAGTTGTATCTTCGGTCATATATCTATATCTACTCGTTCCTAATTCTGTATCTTGCAGGAGTCAGTTGTATACGCGGTTGGACAATCACACCAACAACGGTGAAGGTATTCTTTCTAGTCTGTCCTCAACCCCGGCCAGAGGCCGCGATTCGCAACAAAGCCGGACCTGTCACAAGTGCGCACACCAGATTAGCATTTAGCTTAAATTGGGATGCGCCGCCCACGGCAAGACCGGACTGTTGGCTATCGTACCACAAGGTTCCGGCTGCAACCGCAAATTATTCTAGTCGATTTGACGTAAAACCCGGCAGGAGGTACGGAAGCACCCAATCTCCTGGTCAAGCAACTCTATTCGGAAATGAACCTGCCTACAGTATGACTTGGAACACCGAATCCACGGGAGAGAGCAGAAAGCGCGGGCCAAGAAAGCATTCAGCGAAATCAACGCCCTTGAAAGCGTGTTATATGTAACGTGGTTCAGCGTTGGATCCCCTCCGTTATTGAACCGGAGCCAGTTTCCACAGGCGTTCCGCATTTCCGTGGGCCAAAGCATGGGCAACATCGGGTGGCAACTCCTTCATCGCCTTCCGCCAAAGTTTGACCTGGTCCAGATAATGCTGCCCCCAGTCTTCTGGCCAAACGTTATCTAAGCCCAGAATAAACCGGTCTGGGCGATCGACAATCAGTTGCCGCCAATCGGCCGAGAGGAGATTACCGTCGAACATGTTAACCCACGGCTGGCCCGACCGGCTCGCCACCACCGGATTCGAGCGGGAAGTGATGAAATAGATGTTGTCATGGGAGTTTATCAGCTTACGAACCGCGGAATGGTTGAGTTGGCCCATGTGCATCATAACAAAGGGCTGCTCTGGGTTTTGAACAAGCATTTCGTTTAGCTGGGCCACGAAAGCATCTCGGCGCTCTCCGGAGGCGGCGAACTCGATGTGCACCACGAACGGCCAATCCCTTTCGAGAGCCCCTCTTAGCGCCGCTTGCACTCTTTCATCCCTCGGATAGACGACTATCTCCGGAGCTTTGTTGCCTTTTTTGGCGTGGTACATCAACACTTCAGCCATCGCCCCAAAGCCCTTCATGCGCATCTGCTTTTGCAGTTTTTTGTAATACTTCTCTTCATTGCGTTCATACGGCCCACCTTTGCTCCGGACCGCAGGAATGATTCTGCCGGGGTAGCGAGAGGCGAAGGAAATTAACTCTTCCGGTGTGACCGTGCCTCTAGTTGCCAGAATCGTCCTGCGAACTCCACCCTGATCCATAAGTTGTATGATCCGGGGCAGGTCTACCTATTGGTCAAACTGGCTATGAGCATCGATTATCGGTACGTCCACCTCCGGAGAGTGCGTCGGGGTGGGTTTTGCTGTTAGCTCGAGGGTGGGCACCGGAGCCGGTACAGGTGTTGGGATAGCCGTCGGTGTGGGAGCGGGAGCGCCTGTCGGGATCGGAGCCGGCCCGGTTGTGGCTGTTGTTGTTATTAGAGTGCTAGTGGGCGCGGGAATAGAAGTCAGGGTTAACGTAGCTGCGAGTAACGGTGTGGGAGTAGCTCTCGGGGCTGGCGAGGTAACGGCTGATTCTGATGTGCCGGTGGGCCCCGAAATCGGGGGCTCAGTAGTTATTGCCCGGGGCTCGGGTACGGCAGTGGATGGCGGTTCGGGCTGAGTACACGCCGATCCAGCTACAGCTATTATGCTAAAGATGACTCCGATTACGATCCGCCTCATAGCTGCTCCTCCGGCAAGTGTTTGCCACTCCGCCCGCGAGATCACGATCGTCGAACGCATCGCATTATAACGTCCGTTTACCTACGAGATCTCCCCGGCCATGCCCGCGCTCCCGGACCAGCGGCACGTCCTAGAGGGGCCATTTCTTGCGATAGCATAATCCGGCGCATATTATATTAAAGTCTCGTACGAATTTAACACCGAAGGCCGTAACACCATCTGTCGGCCATCGGTTAGCGGCTGCGGCCTCTGGTCCAGCCCATAAAGGAGGGGACCCATGGTTCTGGACGCGACTTCCTCCCTGGGAGCAATGACCGGCGCCCGATACATTGAAAGCCTGAAGGACGGACGTGAAGTTTGGTTGGACGGAGAGAAGGTCCAAGATGTAACTTCCCATCCGGCGCTTTCCGGAATCGCCCACGAACTGGCCCGGATCTACGACCTTCAGGCGACCGACGAGTATCGTGACCAAATGACCTTTGTCTCTCCGGAGACCGGTAACCGTTGCAGCATTTCCTGGCTCTTGCCCCGGTCGATGGAGGACTTAAAGAAGAAGCGGCGTAACAGCGAGGTTTGGAACGAGCAGTCTTGGGGACAACTGGGACGCAGTCCCGACATCCTGGCGCCCCACATCATCACCCTGTACAACACGCGGGAAGCCCTCAGCGCCGTGAAAAACCCCAATTGCGACTTCGGCGAGAATATCGTCAACTACCATCGCTATTGCACTGAAAACGACCTCTTCCTCACCCACGCCCTGGGTGACCCCCAGGTGGACCGCAGTGCCCAACCCCAGAATGAGCAAAGAGCGGCCCTGGAAGAGGAGGTTGCCCTTCACGTGGTGGAGGAGACCAAGGATGGAGTTATCGTCACCGGAGCCAAGCAATTGGCCACTGCGGCACCCATCAGCAACGAGACCTATGTCTCTCTGTCGGCAACCTTTGTAAGGCGGGCCGACCCTCGGTTCGTGCTGGCTTTCTCCATTCCCACCAACAGCCGCGGTATGAAGATCCTTTGCCGGGAACCGGTGTCTCAATGGCCGGGGTCCTACGGCCACCCGCTAGGCATGCTCTACGACGAACAGGATGCGATGCTCTTTTTCGAGAACGTCCTGGTCCCCTGGGACCGAATCTTCATGCTGTACGAAGCCGCTCCGTTACTCCAGCGGTTCGGCGGGGGCATCAACTTCATGGGCTGGTCCAATCTCTGCCGGATCCACGAACGGATGCGCCTAATGACCGCGGTGGCCACCATGATCGCGGAGTCCATTGGGGTCATCGAGTATCGTGAGGTAGGGGCAAAATTGGGTGAAATGATTACCTACACGGAGATGTGGCGGCACGCCATGGACGGTTTGGAACACACCGCGTTCATGACCGAAGGAGGATTGATGTCCCTGGGTTCAATGTCGGGAATGAACATATATTTCGCCCAGACATCGGCCCGCATGGTCCAGCTTCTTCGGGAGATATGCGGCTCCGGGTTGATTATGCAGCCCAGCGAAAATGACCTCGCTAACCCCGAGCTTCGCCCTGACCTGGAAAAATATATGCGCGGCAAGGGCGTGGAAGTCGAGCATAAGTCCAGGTTGTACCGGCTGGCCCACGACCTGGCCGTCTCCTCCTTCGGCATGCGTCAAGAGGTCTACGAGTATTGGCATGGCGGGGACCCTAACCGGAACCGCATCAACCTCTTAAACGCTTACGACCAGAAGGACATGACCGGCCGGATAACAGACCTGATTTCCCGTCCTTTGCCCCACGCTTGATGTGGTTGAGATTATCCGGTCCAAGATTGGAAATTAATCGGAAAGATTGTGATGGCAGATTGCACAGTATGTAACGGCAGTGGCGCCCTGGTCTGCTCCGGATGCCAGGGACTAGGAAAAGTTGGCGCGCCGGGCGCCGGTATTTGCTCCGAATGTAAAGGGTCCGGCGTGGTGGATTGCTCGAATTGCCAGCCGGGACCCCAAGCCCAAGTCCGGGCCACCAGTGTCAGGGGCCAGGGTGAGGCGCAAACCAACTTCGACTCCACCACCGAGGAAAAAGCGAACTTCCTGGCCAACGTGGAGCTATTCAAGCACCTGAACCCGGAGACCCTGCGGAAGTTGGCTTCCAGAGTGCATCTGGTCTCCCTACCCGCCGGCCACGTCATCCGGGAAAACGAACCAACCGATGGACTTTATATCATTAAGTCTGGAATGGCCCAGGTGACCAAACCGGCGGGCGGCGGCGATCTGGAAGTAGACTTGGCAACCCTGGTCCAAGGGGAGTCCTTCGGGGAGATCGGACTCATCGACGGTCTGCCCCGCTCCGCCAACGTCACCGCTATAGAGCCGCTGACCTGCTACTATTTACCACGGCCTGTCTTCTTGACGGCGGTGGCGGAGAACCCGGAGATCGCTTTGGGCATGCTGCCCGCCATGGCGGCCATGGTGCGCAACGCCGATGAGATCGCCAGAACCATCCTCTCTATGTTCGTGAAGGAAAAGTAACCCGAGTCCCGGTTTTTCGGCGTTAACGGGCCGCGATTTCCCAAATTGACAACCTCCAGACCCACTGCTATCGTGATTTCGACCCAAGATTCCACCAGGAGGGTCC
>JAKUQE010000110.1 GCA_022450395.1 Dehalococcoidia bacterium
ATTACGGCAGCTATGATCTGGTGTTCGTTGTCTTCATACCCCTCTACGTAGCCAGCGCCGTGTTGTTTGGACTCTCCACCCGCCCCGCGCCGCCTAGATTGGACGAAGCGGATGTGACGGAGCCGGGGAGGACCGTGGCCGCCGGTTGACCGTTACCGGTCAGGAGACATATCCCCGGATGCATCCACGCTTATGTGATGCTATAATCCCCAATAGGAGGTGGCAAATTGGATTGGATTGATTTTGCAACACCGAAAACTATTAGTGAGGCCGTTGAACTGTTGGCCTCTAAAGGGGACCGCGCCAGGCTGATTGCCGGTGGTACCGACTTACTCGTGCAACTTAGGGGCGGCCGCCGCAGCGTCGACCTGGTTGTGGATGCCAAACAGATCCCGGAACTGAACGAGATGTCTTACTCTCCGCAAAACGGCTTGGTTATTGGGGCCGCGGTGCCCTGCTATCTCATCTATGCGGATAACGCCATAGCCGAGGCCTATCCGGGATTGATCGACGCAGCGAGTCTGATCGGAGGTATCCAGATTCAAGGCAGGGCCAGCTTGGGCGGCAACCTGTGTAACGCCGCGCCCAGCGGCGACTCCATACCGCCAATCATCGCGTTGGGCGGGGTAGCCCACATCGCCGGATCGAATGGATCCCGTCAGGTGGCAGCGGAAGACTTTTGCACCGGACCCGGCCGGAACGTTTTGCAAGACGGTGAGATGTTGGTGTCTATCAACATCCCGGTGCCTGTAGCCCATTCGGGGGCCAGCTATCTCAGGTTCATTCCCCGTAACGAGATGGATATCGCGGTTGTGGGAGTAGGTACCTCAGTAGTGCTGGACGAGTCGGGCCAAAATTTCGTCTCGGCCCGCATATCCCTGGCATCGGTGGCTCCTATACCGGTCTTTGCCAAAGAAGCCGGCGATAGTCTGGCCGGTAAACCCGTATCGGAGGCAACCATTCAGGAGGCCTCGGAAAAGGCCATCGCCGCCGCTACACCCATCAGCGACATGCGCGGGACGATCAGACAGCGGAATCACCTGGTGGGCGTGTTGACCCGCCGAACGCTTAACATTGCCGTAGAACGAGCCAGAGGGGGATAAAAATGCCCGGACCTACCCACGTACAAGCAACCATTAACGGTGAAGAGGTAAATTTCCTTTGCGAGCCGCGCCAAAGCCTGTTGGAAGTCCTCCGCGACGTGCTGGGCATGACCGGCACTAAGGAAGGATGTAATGACGGCAACTGTGGTGCGTGCACCGTGCTTTTCGACGGCCGCATCATCGACTCTTGCCTCGTGTTAGGTGTAGAGATCCAAGGCCGGGAAGTAACCACCATCGAGGGACTGGCCACTGCCGACGGGCTTCATCCGATACAGCAGGCGTTCCTGGAGAATGCCGCCCTCCAATGCGGCATCTGCACTCCTGGTTTCATCGTGGCCGCCAAAGGCCTTTTGGACGAGGAACCCGACGCCGACGAAGGCCGGATCCGCCATTGGCTGGCGGGAAATCTCTGCCGATGCACTGGGTACGACAAGATAGTGCGAGCGGTATTGGATGCCGGCGAAAAGATGAAGTAAGGCGGTGGACCTGTGGTCGCCAACATAGTTCTGTCCGAAGTTGAGTATACCCACATCGGTAAGAGGCCGATCCGGCCCGACGGGGTGGACAAAGTCATCGGACGGGCCCAGTACGGACCGGACATCACGCTGAAGGGGCTGTTGCATGGAAAAGTTCTGCGCAGCCCCTATGCTCATGCCCGGATAAAATCCATCGACACCAGTCAGGCCGAAGACTATCCGGGCGTCAAGGCTGTTATCACCGCCCAAGACCTGCCCTTCGCTTCCCTAAGCAAAGAGGAATTGGGCGCCGGTTATCAGGCTTTGAAGTTCGCCAGTGACCACATATTGGCCGGCGGCAAAGTCCTGTTCAAAGGCCATCCGGTGGCCGCCGTGGCGGCCGCCAACCCTCATGTGGCCGAGGAAGCGGCCAAGCTTATAAAAGTGGAATATGAGGAGTTGCCGCCGGTCATGTCTGTTCTTGAGGCGATGGCTGACGGGGCCACGTTGCTCCATGACGATCTGTACACCTCCTCCTTAGGGGAAACCTCCCAAACCGCTAGCAACGTGGCAGCCCACGCCCGGTACGAAAAAGGGGACGTGGTGCAAGGCTTCGACGAAGCCGCCGTTGTTGTGGAGCGCGAATTCCAGACCGCTTCAGTCCACCAGGGTTACATCGAACCTCATAACGGAACTGCCTTATGGAGCGCCGACGGCCAACTGGACGTGTGGTGCAGCACTCAGGGGGCGTTCACGGTACGGTCCAGTCTGGCCAATGTGTTGCGGCATCCCGTGTCCAAGATCAAAGTTACGCCCATGGAGATGGGTGGCGGCTTTGGCGGCAAGATATCCATCTATTTGGAGCCTCTTGCCGCCCTGTTGTCCAAGAAGAGCGGACAACCGGTAAAGCTGGTCATGAACCGGGTCGAGGTGTTCGAGGCATCAGGTCCCGCCGCCGGCTCGTTGATCAAGGTGAAGATGGGCGCCACCAAAGACGGCAAGCTCACCGCCTGCCAGGCCGAACTGGCCCTAGACGCAGGCGCCTATCCCGGTTCGCCGGCCATGTCGGCCGCCATGTGCGCTTTCGCTTGCTACGATTACCCAAACGGCCTGCTGGACGCCTACGACGTTGTGGTGAACAAACCCAAAACGCAGGCCTACCGAGCTCCGGGATCTCCTCAGGCAGCCTACGCTGTCGAGTCGGTAGTGGACGAACTTTGCGAGAAGCTAGGGATAGACCCAGTTGAATTCCGGCTGAGGAACGCATCTAAAGAGGGTACCCGGCGGATAGAAGGTCCGGTCTACCGGCGCATCGGGCTGGTCGAGTGCTTGGAAGCCGCCCGGAGCCACAACCATTATCAAACGCCCGTTGACGTCCAACCCAGTGGTAAGCTGAGAGGACGGGGTGTGGCCTCCGGCTTCTGGTTCAACCGTGGATTCGTTTCCAGCTGCAACCTTACGCTCAATCCCGACGGCACCGTCAGCGTGGTTATGGGATCCGTTGACCTTTGCGGCACCAGGGCATCCATCGCTCAGCAGACCGCCGAGGCGTTGGGCATCGCTTACGAAGATATAAAACCATCGATAGCCGACACCGACTCCATCGGCTACACGTTCATAACCGGGGGGAGCCGGACTACATTCGCCACCGGTTTGGCAACCATCAACGCCTCGCAAGATATTAAACAACGAATGATCGAGCGGGCCGCAGCCATCTGGGAAGCGAAAGTGGAGGACGTGGAGTACGTTGACGCCGTATTGCAGCACAAGTCCGACTCTGAATTGAGGATGACTTTTAAAGAGTTGGCCGGGCGAACGTTGACCACCGGCGGCTCTATCACCGCTCAGTGCAACATCGACCCGCCCGGGGAAGGAAACTCCTTCGCGGTCCATATCGTGGACGTGGAGGTGGACCAGGAAACGGGCAAGGTGGACATTCTGCGCTACACCGCGATCCAAGATTGCGGGAAAGCAGTGCATCCCAGCTACGTGGAAGGGCAGATGCAGGGAGGCGCGGCCCAGGGCATCGGGTGGGCTTTGAACGAAGAATATTTCTTTAACGGCCAGGGTCAAATGACCAATTCCAGCTTCCTGGATTACCGCATGCCCATCAGCCTCGACCTGCCCATGATCGACACCGTGATCGTGGAAGTGGCCAATCCCGGCCATCCTTATGGGGTCCGCGGCGTTGGCGAGACCCCCATCGTCCCGCCCCTGGCGGCGATCGCCAACGCGGTCTACCAGGCCACCGGCGTGCGCATGCAAAGCTTGCCCATAACCCCAGGCAAAGTGCTCGACGCATTGTGGAGCCAAAACGGGAGCTAACCGTTCCCCAGGCTCCCGCAAATTTCCGCCGGCTGATAGCTCATCGCTGACGGCTGACTTGAGGAACTGACACCTTGGTCACAGTATTCATACCTACCATGCTCCAGCCGATCACCGGTGGAGTCAAACAGTTCGACTGCGAAGCGACGAACCTTCGCCAGGTCATTGAACGGCTAGACCAACTGTTTCCGGGGATAAAAGATAAACTCGTCGAAGATGGCCGAATCAAGCCAAATCTGGCCGTAGCCATCGACGGCGAAGTCGCACGCATGGGCCTGCTGGAAAAAGTCGGAGAAAATAGCGAAGTTCACTTCGTTCCCGCCATCGGCGGCGGCGCCTGCTAACAAACCCCAATTAGAAGGGAACAATCCAACTATCCCAGCGCCGTGGTACTCCTAAGGGTCACGGCCCGGGATCTGATTTTCGGGAATAGCGATTAATGGTAAAAAAAGGCAAGACTTGGGTGGAAACCCTGGTGTCGGCCGGGGGTGTGGTTTACCGGCAACGGGAGGGTCGTCTTGAAACCGTGCTATGCGGCCATTGGATAACATCAAATGCCGCACACAGCCAAAGCGGTCAGGGAGACGGCAACGGAGAGACCCGGACGAAGGCCGTCCGTTGGAGCTTGGCTAAGGGCACACCGGATGCGGGCGAGACCATGGAAGAAACGGCCCTGCGAGAAGTGCGGGAAGAGACCGGTCTGGAAGTTGAGATGCAGGAGCCGATCTCAAGCATCACCTACTGGTTCGCCGACCGGGAGAACGCCGTCCGGTATCACAAGACCGTACACTTCTACTTGATGGCGCCGGTCGGTGGGGACGTCAGCCTGCATGATCCGGAGTTTGACGTTGTCCGGTGGTTCCCCATGGGCGAGGCTTTGAACATCCTGATCTATCCCAACGAAACAACCGTGATGCGGCAGGCGAATGAGTTGATAAATCAACGCATCGGGAATGCCTAAACATGGTCGAGTTGCGAGGGGCCCGCATAATCTTGCGGGACAAACGGATCGAGGACGCCGAACAGGACTACATATGGCGCTCCGACCAAGAATTGGCAAGCCTGGACGCGGCTTTCCCTCTCACGATGAGCTATGACCGGTTCTTGAAGCTCGCCCAGGACCAGATGAGATACCCCACGCCCGGCTCTCATCACTTCGCCACCGAGACCTTGGATGGAAAGTTCATCGGCAACTGCATGTACTACGACCTAGACAGCGTCAAGATGCAGGCCGAACTAGGGATCGTCATCGGTGACCGCGATTACTGGAGCAACTCCTACGGCTATGACGCGGTTACCACCCTTCTGGACCACTGTTTCAATGAAAAAAAGATGGAACGCGTGTATCTGCACACCCTGGAGTGGAACAAGCGGGCCCAGCGATGCTTCGAAAAATGCGGCTTTGTTCCGGTAAAGCCGGTGCGCCGCATGTCCCACGACTTCATTCTGATGGAAGTATTCCGGGAAGATTGGTTTGCCAAGGCGGAGGAACGGTTGGCGGCAAGATTCGTTAACCGAGATGAGAACACTGGCCCCCCGGTGTCGGCTCCTGAATAGCAGGCGGCTATGTCTCCTTTGCAAAGGGGGATTACAGGGGGTCGTGTTCTCCCAGGGGAAAACCTCCCCTATATCTCCTCCTTCGTAAGGAGGGGACCGACTTGCCGCACCGGTTACTTCGAGACTATGGTGATATCCGTGAGGCGCGGCCTGCTGTGCCCCTAATGGTTAGTGCCACTCCCAACTTCAATCGCTTCCCGCAAACTGAACGCTTCGGTGTAAAGAGCCCGCCCCAGGATCGCTCCTTCTGCCCCAGTGTCGACCAATCGTCGAATGTGGTCCAGGGTCGCGATCCCACCGGACGCCAAGACTGCCATATCAGTTGTCCTGACCAGATCCGCGTTTGCCTCAAAATTTGGCTCCGTTAGGGTGCCGTCTCGTGAGATATCGGTGTAGAGGATGCGCCGCACCCCCAGCAGCGCCATCCGCCCAACCAAGTCCTGGGCATTAACGCCGGTCGTCTCTAGCCAACCCTTGATTGCCACCAGCCCGTCCTTCACGTCCACCGCCACGATTACCCGCTGGCTGCCGTGCTTGCGGCACAGGTCCTCAACCAGGGAAGGCTCCTCCACTGCCGCCGTTCCGATGACCACCCGGGCAGCTCCGGCGGCGAACAAGGATTCGGCCGTCGCCATGTCACGGATGCCACCTCCCACTTGAACCGGGATCGTCAAGTTTTGGATAATGGAGGTGATTACATCTAGATTGACGGGGACGCCACCGGCAGCCCCGTCCAGATCTACCAGGTGCAGCCTGGGAGCGCCCTGTTCTTGCCAAGCCAGAGCAACCGACAAAGGGTCGTCGGAAAAGACCGTCTCCTGTTGGTAGTCGCCCTGATAGAGGCGGACACAGAGGCCCGATTTCAAGTCGATGGCTGGGATTACTTCCATGGAGATGTTAGCTGTCAGCTTTCAGCGGTCAGCAGTCAGCTACTTTGGGTGCTGGACCGTTGAGCGCTTAGCTTTGGAGGATTACCAACGAGGTTGACGAAGTTTTGGTAGATCCGCAAACCCAATCGGCCGCTTTTTTCCGGGTGGAATTGGGTTGCAACCAAGTTGTCTCTGGCATAGATGCTACAGAAGGAAACACCGTAGTCGGTGGTCCCGGCCACCCAAGTATCGTCTTCCGGGGCGGCATAGTAGCTGTGTACAAAGTAAAAGTGGCTGTCCTGGGGGATGCCCTGAAACACGGGATGTTCTTGCTGGAAACTCACGCTGTTCCAACCCATATGGGGCACCTTTTGCCCTTCAGGCAGCCGCTTGACCCGCCCGGCGATGCTGCCCAAGCAGTCGGCGTCGCCCTCTTCGGTCCGCTCCAGCAAGAGCTGTAATCCCAGGCATACACCCAGAAACGGCCGCCCGGAAGCCACGTATTCTCGAATAGGTTCCACCAAGTCACGGCGGCGCAACGCGTCCATGGCCGCGGGACCCGAGCCAACCCCCGGCAGCACCACGGCATCAGCGGTTCCGATCTCGGCCGCTTCGCCCGTTACCAGAGGAGATACTCCCACGGATTCCAAGGCTTTAGCCACACTCCGTAGGTTTCCCGATTGGTAGTCAATGACCACCAATTTGATGGAGTTGGTCACGCCGGTTAGCTCCGGTCGCCGGTAGCCCGTTCCAGGGGCAGTTCCCGGTCTTCGTAGCGGGCCAGCACGAATAGCAGGTCACCTAGGCGGTTCAGGTAGGCGATGATCAGGTCGTTGGTGAGCAGACCCGCTTCCTTCAACGCTACCACCCGGCGTTCGGACGTCCGGATGATGCACCGGGCCATGTCGATAGCCGCCGATGCCGGAGAGCCACCGGGCAGTATGAATACCTTGGGCATCTCCACGCCCTCTTCCAAGGAGTCTATCGTACTTTCCAGATTCTCCACCATTTCAATGGTAACTGGGGAGAAGTGCTCCTGGAACAGTTCGTACTTCTCCGGGTCGGTGGCCAACTCGGCGGCGATGGTGAACAGCTCCCGTTGCAGGTCCCGCAAAGTATCCTTGACCCTTTCGTCCTCGGTCAAAGCCCGGGCCAGCCCCATGGCGGATACTGCCTCGTCGGTGATTCCGTAAGCCTCGGAATGAGGGTTGTTCTTGGAAACCCGCCCGCCGTACAGCAAACTGGTTTCGCCCTTGTCTCCGAATTTCGTATAGACCCGTTTCCTGTAGTCAGATGACGATGCAGTCACCGTTCACGTCCTTGTAGCCTGATTGGTATCAATGATACCACCGGAGGCCGGGAGACGGGCCATTTGCCGCCGGAGAAATCCTTGCCGTGGCACTGGGGTTGGCGGCGGGCTATACTGGGGTACAACCCAGTAGAGGTGAAAGCCATGCCACCGGAGATCCGCGTTATCGGCGTAGAAGGGATGCCAGAAGTCCAAGCGGGAGACGACCTATCGGGCCAGATGATGGACGCCGCTGACCGGCAAGGCACCCCCATCGAGGCGGGCGACATGCTCGTCGTCACCCAGAAGGTAGTCTCCAAGACCGAGGGCCGGGTTATAAGTCTAGAAGGCATCGAGCCATCGGAAATGGCCATACGAATCACCGAAGGGCATCGCCGGGACCCAAGGCATACCGAGATGATTTTACGGGAGAGTGCCCGGATCGTGCGGATGGACCGAGGCGTCATCATCAGCGAAACCCACCATGGATTTCAGTGCGCCAACGCCGGAATCGACGCCTCCAACATCCCCGGATCCGACACGATAGCTTTGCTGCCGGTGGACCCCGACGCCTCGGCTCGCCGGGTTCGGGACGACGTCAAGAGCCGTTTGGGCGTAGATGTGGCGGTGATAATTTCCGACACTTTTGGCCGGCCTTGGCGGGCGGCGGCGGTGAACGTGGCCATCGGAGTGGCCGGCTTCAACCCTTGTTTGAGCTACGTCGGCCAGGAAGACTCCCACGGCAACATGATGTACACCACCGTGATCTGCGTGGCCGACGAGTTGGCGGCGATGGCCGAACTGGTAACCGGCAAAGTGGATAACGTCCCAGTATCCATCATCAGGGGTTATCCCTACGAGCCCATGGAAAATGCCAGCTACAAAGCCCTGCTACGTTCGCCCGACAAAGACTTGTTCAGGTAGGTTTCTCGAATCACTGGGCCGAATCGCCGTCTCCGATCAGTTGCTCCTCCCCAAACAGCGGAAGCTGGTATTCTTCATCTTCAGTAAACCCGGAAACGCCGACGCCCAATAGCCGGAAGGAACGGCCCGGCGTAAGCTCCCGGGAAAACAGCCGCCAAGCCGTCTCCAGAATAACCGTGTCTGACCCGGTGGGATAGGGCAGGGTTGTCTGCCGGGTGAAGGTGGTGAAATCGGCCAGCCGGGCTTTCACCGTCACCGTCTTTCCCTTCAATTGTTTTCCCTCCAAGTGTTGGGCCACCCGGCCGGCTAGGCGGGAAAGGTGAGGGTAGAGGGTGTCCTCGCCGGTGAGGTCGGTGGCGAAGGTCGATTCGGCGCTTACCGACTTGGCTTCTCTTTCGGTGCGCACCGGCTCCCGGTCTTCTCCCGTCGCTCTGGACTGAACGTCCAAAGCGCGCTTGCCGAACCTCCGTTGGAACCAGCCGGTGGACTGGGACGCCAGATCACCGATGGTTTCGACACCGTCGGCCCGGAGCCGCTGGCCGGTCTTGGGTCCGATGCCCCACAGCTTACCCACCACGAGGGGCGCCAGAAATTCCCTTTCTTCTCCGGGAGCCACCACGACCAAACCATCGGGTTTATGCAGGTCTGAAGCGATCTTGGCCACGGATTTGCTGGTTCCGGCGCCCACGGACAGAGTTAGCCCGGTCTTTTCATGAACTGTGTTTTTCAGCTCCAGAGCGATCGCCAAGGGCAACCGGCCGGCGTCCACGGCCTCGGTTATATCCAGATAAGCCTCGTCCATGGACAGGGGTTCCACCAGTTCGGTGAAATCATGGAATACGTCCATCACGGCGCGGGACATCTGGCGATATCGGTCGAACCTCGGATGGATGATGATGCCCTGGGGACACAATCGAACCGCCGTCCGCATGGGCATCGCCGAGTGGACACCGAATACGCGCGCTTCATAAGATGCCGTCGCCACCACGCCCCGGTTCTCCGGGTCGCCTCCCACCATCACCGCCTTTCCGTCTAGATCTGGGTTGTCCAGCACTTCGACAGCCGCATAAAAGGCGTCTAGGTCGGCGTGGAGAATGTGGCGGTAACTGCCGCCGGGCTGGTAAGGAGGCGGTTGTGATTGCGTCGTCATGTCATCGAATGCGCCTTGGCGCTGGCACCCCGAGCTTTCAAATCAACTTTCGATTGTATTTTACCGGTATTTTCGACAAAGAGCAGCCGCATCTGGTCAGGCGCTGGTTCAGCCAGTAGGCTACCCCAAGGTGAGAGGCAGTATCCGGCAACCGCCCATGGCTAAAGCCCCGGTGACACGCTAAAATACCTGGGGCTTACTTTCGGCCCCGCTAGTCCGCCAACCCGTTCGCCAACAAGTCTTGGAATTGCACCTATGGAGGTAGCATGGCAACCATTCTTGAGGAGTACATCACCAAACATCCGGGATCAGCGCGCAGGTACGAGGAATCCACGACAATTTTCCCTGGAGGCGTGACCCACGATTCCCGATACGCCATGCCTTTCCCCCTGTTCATGACCCATGGCTCTGGCCCCCGGAAGTGGGACGTGGACGGAAATGAGTACATCGACTACGTTTCCGGCCACGGCGCGTTGCTCTTGGGACACTCCCACCCGGAGATCGCCGAGGCGGTTTCCCAGCAGATCCTACGGGGTACCCACCTTGGCGCATCCACCGACGAGGAGCTCCGTTGGGCGCGGGCGATCAAGGCGTTGATACCTTCCATCGAGAAACTCCGGTTCCATAGCTCGGGCACCGAAGCAACGTTGATGGCCATGCGCCTGTCCCGGGCTTACACCGGGAAGGACAAAATCATCAAACTACAGGACCACTTCCACGGGTGGCACGATTACGCCATGGCGGGCTCCGACCGGGCCGCGCCGGGCATCCCGCTAGCTAGTTGGGAGAGCATGATTATCGTTCCTTCCGGCGACCTGAACGCAGTGGAGGACGCACTGAACAGCGACTCGGAGATCGCCGCTTTGATCCTGGAGCCCACCGGCGCCCACTACGGCCAGTTGCCCTTCGACGCGCCCAGCTACTTGAAAGGACTTCGAGACCTGACCGCCCAGCACGGCGTGGTGCTTATCTTCGACGAAGTTGTAACCGGGTTCCGGGCGTCGCCGGGCGGCGCTCAGGTTCGCTATGGCATAAACCCCGACCTCACCACGATGGCCAAGATCGTTGCCGGGGCTTTGCCCGGTGGCGCCGTGGGCGGTAAGGCTGAGATCATCGACATGATTGCTCACCGGGGCGACCCGGAGTGGGACAACACCCACCGCGTTTATCACCCGGGGACCTTCAACGGCAATCCCCTGACCGCCGTTGCCGGGGCCACTTGCCTAGAGATAATCGCCAGCCAGCCCATCAACCAGCAGGCAGACGCCATGGGAGCCCGGCTCAAGGTAGGGATCAACGACATATTCGGCAAGATGGAAATGGCCGGCCACGCCCACGGCATCGCCTCCATGATTCACGTGGTGATGGCCGACTGCGGCTGCGACCGGGAGCTTTGCACCATGCCCCACAGCCAGATCAAGGAAGCCACGGCCTCACCGGCGGTGACGGCCCTCAAGCGGGGACTGCAGAACCTGGGCGTTGACATAATGGGCCGGGACGCTTTCCTTGTATCCGCTACCCACACCGAACAGGAAGTGGACCAAACCCTGGCCGCCTTCGAAACCACCCTGGCGGCTATTCGGGACGAAGGTTTGGCGTAGGGTGAATATTGAACGACCGTCGAGGCATCCCGATTGCATCGGGACCGTGCCCCTACGGTCGATAGAACAAGCTCGTTGCTACTGCAAAGTTGCATTTCTGCTAGAATCCCCTGGACCGATAGCCGAGCGTAAATCGAATCCCGCCTGGAGGTGAATCGCATGCCATCTTTCTGGGAAACCCTTCAAGTAAACGGCCAGGAAATGTCCACCTACGTTAGCGTTCCCAGCGGCTCCGGCCCCTTCCCAGCGGTGGTGGTTATTCAAACCATCCGAGGTGTCAATCAATTCATTCAAGACCAGTCTGACAAGTTGGCGGGCGAGGGTTATGCCGCCGTGGCTCCCGACCTGTTCCATCGGATCACCGACCCGGCCCTTACCGATCCGTACGAACGCGGTGCAACCCTGAGCGACCCGGAAGTCGTCGCCGACTGCAACGCCACCATGGACTTTTTGCTGGGCCACTCCGCAGTGGACAACGACCGCATCGGTATCGTCGGTTTCTGCATGGGAGGGCGAGTCGCCTGGCTGGCCGCCGCCACCAATCCTAACTATAAGGCCACTGTGCCCTACTACGGGGGTAGCATCATGGTGACTAGAGGCGCCGGAGTCCAAACTCCCTTGGAGCTTGCCGACAATATCAATTGCCCGATCCTGTTCCACTTCGGTGAGATCGACGCCAATCCATCCCAAGACGACATGGCCAAGCTGGATGCCGAATTGACCCGTTTGGACAAACCCCATCAATTCTTCACCTACCCCGAAGCCGACCACGGCTTCGCGGACCACACCGGGGCGCGTTATAACCGGGAGGGCGCGGAGATCGCTTGGCCTCGTACCCTTCAGTTTTTCGCTGCCCACTTAAAAGGCGCGCCGGTCGTCTAGCGACATCGGGTACTTGTAACTTAATCGAATGTTCGGAGGTGAATCGACATGCCATCTTTTACCGATAAGCTCACCGTCAAC
>JAKUQE010000111.1 GCA_022450395.1 Dehalococcoidia bacterium
CGTGTTGCATCTCTGGCCGGTTTTTCAACACCTAGATAACTTCCTCGACCGGGATCCAGCCGTAGTGCATGGGATAGGTGAACTCGTCCAGCACGATAACGTCGTAATCTCCGGAGGCGATTATCTCCTTGCAGTCCTCCCAGTGGGCCCTGGCCAGGTCGGCCGTTTGGTCCAGGTCTTTGGAGCGCCAGGTAAATCCGTCGCCCATGGCCCGCATCTCTACGCCGATCTTTTTCGCGGCGCGTTGCTCACCGAAGTTGGCGGTGGAATGCTTGATGAACTGGAGCATGATTACCTTGAAGTCTCTGCCCCAGGCACGGAACAGGACACCCATGGCGGCAGTGGTCTTTCCCTTGCCGTTGCCGGTGTTGACGATGACCAGTCCCTTGTTGATGCGTGGGCCGGTTACGGACTGGGGGCCCGGTTCAGAACTTTCTCCGGTGCTCATGGGTCGTTGACCTCCAATAACGATTGCTCAAGTAACGGGGCTTAAAGTCCCATGCTCGAATGGGGAGCACAGGTTTCCACGAAGCGGGGGGCGAGGGATGGGTCGCTGCCCAGGTGGATGTGGATGTAAGACGCCCACACGCTTCCCGCCTGGAACCCGTCGGCCCGGTTGTCTTGGTCCACAACTTTGTAGACTGACTGGTCAGGATCGGGTGGCTCCTCCAGCGTAGACCAGTGAAATTCGTGGCCCCGTACCCGCTGCCCTTGCAACATCAGCGGACCGTCTCGGCGGGACTCGACCTCCCGGTAACCGAGGGTCATACGCTGATGGGACATGGCGGACACGGCAGGAATCACTCCGACCATGGTGTGGCGGGTCCCGTCGAGATCGTCCAGGCTCCGGCCAAGGTACATCAGACCGCCGCACTCAGCGTAGACCGGCACGCCGTCGCTGACCGCCTTCCTTATCGCGTCGTGCATGGGCTTGTTGGCCGCCAGCTCCGCGCCAAACATCTCGGGGAAGCCGCCGCCCAGGTAAATGCCGCCGGCGCCTTGGGGCAAGCTCGTGTCCTCCAGAGGGCTGAAGGAGACAAGCTCGGCCCCCCACGCTTCGAGCAGGTCCAATGAGTCCTGATAGTAAAAACTGAAGGCCATGTCCTGGGCGATGGCGATCCGGGCACGCTTGGGTTGAGGTTCAGCTGGATACACCGCCGGGAAGACTTCGGCACTCTTGGAACCGGAGGCGATAGCAACGATACGGTCCAGGTCGATGGTTTCTTCCACCTGGGCAATCAGGGTATCGTACCATTGGCGGGCGACCGTGCCCTCCACGGTGGGGATCAGGCCTAGGTGACGCTCGGGTTGCACCAGTTCATCCCGGCGGGGCAGGTAGCCCAGTACCGGTATTCCGGTGGTGGCCTCGATCTGCGGCTGGCAGAATTCCATGTGGCGGGGGCTGCCGACTCCATTCAGGATGACGCCGGCGATCCGTAGATCAGGGTCAAACTGCTGGTATCCCAAAATCTCAGCAGCCACGCTGCGGGCAACTTTGGAAGCGTCAGCCACTAATATGACCGGGGCCTTCAACAGCTTGGCCAACTCGGCGGTGGAGCCCTCCTCTGAGAGATTGGAGTGGCCGTCGAATACTCCCATCACGCCTTCAACGATGGATATTTGGCGCTGGGAGCCGGCCCGCTGGAACAACTCCAACACGGTTTGGTGAGGCATCAACCAGGTATCCAGGTTACGGGAAGGGACACCGCAGGCAAGTTTATGATAAGACGGGTCGATATAGTCCGGACCGGCTTTGAAGGGCTGGACGAGTTGGCCGCGGCGGGTCAACGCGCCCATGATTCCGGTGGCGATGGTGGTCTTACCCACCCCGCTGCGAACGCCAGCGATTACGACGGATGAAGTCAAGTGCAAGTCTCCCAGCTATCGGCAATCAGCCGTCAGCTATCAGGGGCTATTATACCCTTCACTACTCGCCTAGTTAGGGATGGATAAGCTCTCACCGTATTTCTCTTGGAGGCTGATAAACAGGTCGTGCCTGGGTTGATTCGTCTCGTCCTTTTCTGATTTTCTCAGATAGACGCGAAGCATGGGCTGCTCTTCTCCGTCGATAAACCAGACTGAGTAGCTGGGTAGGCCCTCAGCGTTTGTATTGTGGATGAACCGGACCTCTTTGACCTCGTTCATGTGCATATGGAGGTGGGTGCCCCCTTCGGCCATGAAGGTGACGACGTTGCCGTCATCGGCAAAACGCAGGTCCTCAAACATGGTGTAGACCTCGGCGGTGGCCCCGTTGTTGGCCAACATCAGGACTACCTCGGCAAACCCCGGCTGGCAGGCCTCAAGTATCTCGCGTATCATTCGGGTCTCCTTGGTGTGGGGAAAGGCATTCGACGGCTTCACCCCAAAAAAATGCCCGGCTTCTCGGCCGGGTTGATGCTCTCCAAGACCCATACCCTCATCCTCGAAGTGTATCAAGTCGCGCCTGCGGCAGGTCTCCTGGCTTCCGGATAACGGGGCATCCCCCGCCTTCCCGGCCTTGTCGCCGTGGGGTCGGCAATGGAGATAGCCTCATCCAGTTACAGTGGCGGGACCGCGCCGGACTTCCACCGGCTTCCCTATTAAGCCCCGGCAACGGGGCCACTTACAGGCTGCTCTCGGTTGTAAAAGGGCGCTTGAGTGAGAGGATGGGCAAGACTTAATCGCGAACGGGAATCCGCCTTAGCAACCCCCCTGAACCTTCCATGGATACGATGTTATTCTATGATGGCCGCCAACCAGCGTCAAATCGTCTCTTGACAACCCAATCGGCACGGGCATACGTTATGTCCGCGCCCGGCCCCAGTTATCGCGTGTCTACCCAAAGTTGATGCGGGTTCGGCGCAGGCAATCAGATAGATCTGGATCGGCCGGACCCGCGATCCCTGGGAGTCAACCTTGGTCCAACAGTTGCGAATATCCGCCAAGGTCCTGGCAGAACTGGCCATGCCTGACTTTTGCCCCCGGTGCTTTTGGGTCAAACGACGGGTACCCGACCGGCTCCCCTACCAGTCCTTTCCCGGCATCTTCAGCTCCATAGACTCATTCAGCAAGAAGGTCGTCCACGGTTGGTTCGACAAGGGAGGTGGGGCTCCAGTTTGGTTCCAGTCTTTGGGGGAGTTGGCGGGGTACAAACCGCCTCCGCATCACTCCAAATTCAATATCGTCGACCATGACAACGATATAATGCTGACCGGAAACCCGGACGGCGTGTTCGTGCGGCCCGACGGATCCCACTTGATCGTGGACTATAAGACCTCCAGGTACACGCCTTATCAGGAGCGGCTGTTCCCTCTTTACGAAGCCCAACTCAACGCCTATGCCCTGATCGGGGAACAGTGCGGTTTGGAGCCGGTGACGGGATTGGCGCTTATTTACACGGAGCCGGCAACCAGCGATGACGACGCCGCCGGAGAGGGGGTCCACCGGGACGACGGGTTTGCCATGGGGTTTGTGGCAAATGTGGTTCTGGTGGAATTGAAAACTTCAATCATCGGTCCGTTGCTTATCCGGGTTAGGGACATATTGGACTCGGATATCAGTCCATTTGGCCGAAGGAACTGCCGGAACTGCAGGCTGCTCAAGGACCTGTTGGACGTGGCGGGGTGAAATCCCCCCAACCCCCCTTTACGAAAGGGGGGCTTTACGACTGGATGGACAGGAGTTGCATTCCGATCTGTCGATGAACTAAAAACATCGGAGGAGAGATATGACTACTTATACGTATGACCACATACATCTTCGCAGCCAGAACCCGATGGAGACGGCCCAGTACTTCAACAAGATGTTCGACGCTAAGATTGTGGAGTCGGTTCAGTCGGACGGTCAGCCTCGAATCGACATCGATCTCAACGGGCTGATGATCTTCATCGCCAAGGCTGACGAGAGCGTGCCCGCCGGGTTGCGGGACCCTCACTTGGGTTTGGATCACTTCGGGTTCCGGGTGGAGAACTTGGCGCAAGCGGCAGAAGAATTGAAGGCCAAGGGCGCCGAGTTCGCCACGGAACCTTTCGAACTGCGGCCAGGACTGAAGATCGCCTTTGTCCGCGCGCCTGGGGATGTGCGGATAGAACTGCTGGAACGGAGCTAGGGCTAGCGGGGTTTGACCTGGTAGCCTCATAAGCACTTATATGGAAAAAGGTTATCGGGTGGGGTATCGCCCCCATCCTAACCTTCCCCCATCGAGGGGGAAGGGATTTTGTGATCGATTCTGCGTTGTCAGTGTCCTACTGGACAGTGATTCGTTAGGCTCCGTTGACGCTGTAGGTGACCGCGTTTTGGGAAACTGTGCCCTCTTCCATCAGCTTGGCCAGGTGGGTGGTTACGTTGCGGGCTGCCGCCGATCGAAGGTTCTTGCGTAGGTTCCGGGGGTAAACGGCTTTAACAACCTCGTCCACGGTCCCTGAGCCAGCGGCCAGGGCTTTTATTATCTGTTGCTCCCGGGCCTGCCGATGGTCGATGTACCACTGTATGCGCTTGGCTCCGTCGTGGACAAGTTGTCCGTGGCCGGGACAGATTAGGTTTGGGCGTTGCCGGGCCAGAAGCTCCAAAGAGGCCATGTACTGCTTCAGGTTGCGGATGCTGGATGAGGAGTTGCCCAGGATGGTGTCGCCGGTGAATAGTGTTCGTTGATCCCTCATGAAGTAGGAGATATGGTTGTCCTCGTGGCCTGGGGTGAACAAGGCTCGCAAGCCCTGCCCTCCGCCGGTGGGTATGACTTCTCGAGACTTTATCGGCTGGACGCAGCCTGTGCCCAGTCGCTCCGTTAGATAGGCAGCCAGCTTGGGGTGGCAACGCACCTGGCAGCCCATCTCTTCTTGTATCCGGTCCAGACCGCCGATGTGGTCTTCGTGGCCGTGGGTCACCAATATCGCCGACATTCGAGGCCGCCCCAACTCGGCGTAGTAGTCCAGTATCTGGCGAGTCCAGGCCCGGTAAGGCTCTCCAGAATCGATCATCACCATGTTGTCGTTGGGGTCGCCGACGAAGTATATCTGCGTCCCACCGGGGTGCATCGCGCCGAAGGTGTTGGGGTCTTCCAGGATGTGAGTGCTGTAGATGTTGTCGGCGATCTGCATGTCTTTCCTCTGTGCGATGGAGGTGTATCGAACTTTTGATATCTGACCGGATATTATCCGGGAGGCTGGTCCGCGTCAACGTTATCGGCGTGGGCGAATCACCCTATCGAGAGCCGCACGTGGTGTGACGATGGTATGATGTGCGAAATCGTCGCCCTTTGGCCTGGACCCCCAATAATCCAAAGCGGCGAGACTCACCGGAGAGCAGCATGATAGGTCTTGATGAGCTGAAAGCAGCGGTCCCGCCCCTGAGCGGAGAGATCACCCTTCCGGGACTGGAATCCCCCGTGGACGTGTACCGGGACCGCTACGGCATTCCTCACATCCGGGCCGCCAGCGAGGGCGACGCGTTTTTCGCCCAGGGCTTCGTTACTGCCCAAGACCAACTCTGGCACATGGAATACGACCGCCTGCGGGGAGCGGGACGCTGGGCGGAGGTGGTGGGGCCGTCGGCGGTGGACCAGGACAAGATGATGCGGAGATTCCGGTTGGAGGCCAGCGCCCGGTCCGACTACCAAGCCGTCAGCGAGCGGACCAGGCAGATGATGGATTCTTACGCTCGCGGTGTCAACGCTTTCATCGAGACGTCGCCGGTCCTGCCGGTGGAGTATCAGATAGCGGGAATATCCCCAGAGCCCTGGCAGCCGTGGGACGGCCTGGTGGTCTACAAGATACGGCACATCTTCATGGGGGTTTTCGAGTCGAAGATCTGGCGGACCAAGGTCCTTCAGCAGGTTGGTCCGGAGAAGACGGCGGAGTTGTTCCCCGGATACCAGGCCGGGCAACTGCAGATACTACCGCCTGGAACATCCTACGAAGGACCCGTGGCGGACGGACTTGAAGAGCTGAGCAGGGGAATGGCTGCCTTGGCCGTGTTGAACGGCAGCGACGGAGGCAGCAATAGCTGGGCCCTGTCCGGAAGCCGGACCGCAACGGGAATGCCCCTCCTGGCGGGAGACTCCCACCGGGCGTTGGACACACCCAACGTCTACTACCAGAATCATGTGTCCTGTCCCGAATTCGACGTGGTGGGTCTATCGTTTCCGGGGATGCCCGCGTTCCCCCACTTCGGCCACAATCCCTGGGTGGCCTGGTGCGTGACTCACTTGGGCGCAGATTATCAGGATCTCTATATCGAACAGTTTAAGAAAGACGACTCCGGTTACTACAAGTACAAAGACCAGTGGCGGCGAGCTGAGGTGTATCAAGAGACGATAAAAGTTAAGGGCGGCGACGACGTTCCCTTGAAGGTCTGGGTCACCCAACACGGTCCGGTTATCTCGGGAAACCCGGAGCAGGGCAGCGGTATCGCTTTCAAGTACACGGCGACGGAAGGGCCGTCCACCTGGCCCGACGGGTTGTGGCAAATGTTGCTGGCAAAAAATTCGGACGAGTTGATCGAATCGATGCGGGAATGGGTTGACCCGTGCAACAACCTGGTATTCGTCGATACCGATGGCAACTTCGGTCACTTGTGCCGGGGCAAGGTGCCCATACGTTCTCAGGACAACGGTTGGCTGCCGGTTCCGGGCTGGACCGGCGAACACGAATGGCAGGGCTACATCCCCTTCGAAGATATGCCTAAGGCCGTGAACCCGGAGGAGGGCTATATCGTCACGTGCAACAACCGGCCGGTGGACAACGATTATCCTTACTACATCTCGACGGACTTCACGCCGGGATTCCGCGCCCAGCGGGTGACCAAGCGGTTGCTGTCCCTGGAACGACCCTCGACAGCCGATATGGCCATCGTTCACGGCGAGCGGGTATCCATCCCGGCCCAGTCTTATCTGGGAATCATGGCCCAGGTAGAGCCCCGGGACAAAACCTCGGCCCTGGCCAAGGACAAGCTGCTCGCATGGCAGGGACAGATGGATGCCGGCCGGGTGGAGCCAACCATTTACAGCGCGTTACGGGATAGCCTGCTCCACAAGATTCTAAAGCACAACCTGGGAGACGAACTCTCCGAACTGGCGCGAAACCCCGATGGACGAGGCTTGGGACAGTTCCTCGCCAGGTTTAAGGGTATGTTGGCGTCGATGATCGCCGAGGACGACCGGAGCATGTTGCCGCCGGGTAAGGACTGGCCGGAGATGGTGGCCGACGGTCTGGCCGACGCAGTGGACACTCTGAAACAACTCCTGGGCGACAACCTGGACGAATGGCGTTGGAACAAGCTGCACCAGGCCCGCCCTAAACACACGCTGTCGGATGCTTTCCCGGAGCTGGCGCACCTATTGGACCCGCCGCCCATTCCCATGAACGGAGACGGCGATACGCCCCTGGCTGGGAGCTACTCCACGGCCGACTTTGCCGCGGTCACCAGTCTTTCGGTGGCCCGTTACGTTTACGACCCTTCCGACTGGAGCAACTCCATGTGGGCGGTTCCCCTCGGAAGCTCGGGGCATCCGGGCAGCCCCCATTATCACGACCAGTCGGAGATTTGGAGCAGGGTGGAAATGGCGCCCATGGAGTACGACTGGGACCACATCGTTGCTAACAGTGAAACCCAGCAACGGTTGGACCCGGCTTAGGCTAGCGCAAGGATCAGCCGCCCTTCAGATGGTTGCCCAGCAGATCCAGGGCCGCTTGGGCCGCCCCCCGCTTGGTGGCGTCCCGGTCTCCGGATAGGTGGACTTCTATCGCCACGTCCTCTCCATCCTTGACCGCCAATCCGATCCAAAATGTCCCTATGGGGAAGCTGGAGTGTCCCTGGGCCGGACCGGTGACTCCGGTGGTGGAGACGGCGTAATCGGTCCCACAGAGCTCTCTGACTCCTTTTGCCATGGCGATGGCGACTTCCCTGCTGACGCTGCCATAGGTGTTGTATTGCTCGTCGGTTACCCCCAGCACGCTCTGTTTCAAGCCGCCGGTATAGGCGATAACGCCGCCCGGACAGTACCGGGAGCTTCCGGGAACCGACCCCAGCATGTAGCCGATCAGTCCCATGGTATCGGCTTCGGCCACGGAAACGGTTTTGCCTTGGGCGACCAGTAACTCTGCTATCTCGGTAACATCCATTGACTCTTCTCCTGACTCTTCTCCTGAATTTTGGGTTGGTTGGGGGTCGCCCCCCTCATTCCCCCTTTGTAAGGGGGGAGGTTGGGCTCACTTGGTGGATCGGATGGCTGGTTTCTGGAGCAGCAGGAAGAACTCCCGATTGCCGGCGTTACCTAGGATCGGCGACGGGCAGAGGTTGCGGACGCGCAGCCCGGCGTTGATCGCCCAGTTGATCATCCGGCTGAGCACGGCCGCGTGGATCTTGGGGTCCTTGATCACGCCGCCCCGTCCAACGTCTTCCCGGCGTGCCTCGAACTGGGGTTTGACCAGTGCAGCGACGTACGAGCCGTGCCTCAAGTGCTGAATCGCTGAAGGTATCACCAGGGCCAGGGAGATGAAGGACACGTCGATGGTGATCAGGTCCACCGGTTCGGGCAATTCGAATGGATTGCGGGCGTTGCATTTTTCGATGACCGTCACTCTTGAATCCTGCCGTAGCTTGTAGGCCATCTGACCGTGGCCCACGTCCAGGGCATAGACGCGCTCGGCGCCCCGTTGCAGGACGCAGTCGGTAAATCCGCCGGTGGACGCGCCCACGTCCAACACGGTAAATCCTTCCACCGCAAGTTTGAAATTGTCCAGAGCGTGAGCCAGTTTCAAGCCGCCACGGCTAACGTAGGGAAGGTTGCCGCGAACCTCCAGGGAATCTGTCCCTGGCAAGATTGAACTGGCTTTTAGGACCCGCCCCGCGCGGCTGAAAACCAGTCCTTCGGCGATGAGGGTTTGAGCCTGCCCCCGGCTTTCTGCCAACCCGCGGTCGACCAAAAGCAGATCGGCCCGCTTTCTTTTACTCGGCTTGTCAGTCAACTTGGCCATTGGATTTGGACTCGTCCAAAGATTGGGATGGTCAAGGCCACATTATCCAACCGGTGCGATCGGTCCGGGCCCGGAAGAGGTGTCCGCCCCCGGTGGTCACGTAGAGGGTTTTCATATCAGGATCGCCGAAGCAACAGTTGGTCGGGCGGTCCACTCGCAAGGCGTGGGTTTCCAAGATCCTTCCCGTGGGTGCGAAGACGTAAATCATCGGGCCGGGTCCGCTCTGCTCCCAGCCGGCGCAGACCACAATGTTGCCTTCTGCGTCCAGTGTCATGCCGTCGACGCCTCTTTGTACGCCCAGATGGTCGATGCCGAAAGTATGCAAGGTGACGAAGTCGCCCAAGGAACCGTCATCGTTGATCGGGTAAGCTCTCAATTGGCGGGGCTGACCGGGGGAATAGTCGCTTTGGGCTACGTAGAGAGTCTTCTGGTCCCGGGAAATCAATACACCATTGGGGCGGCTGACATCGAATGTAGCCCTGGTCAACTCCCATTGATCGTTGCCCTTTGGGTCCAGGCGCAGCACAGACATGTGGTCTAGATCCTGATCGCCTGCCGAGGCGTTGAAGGGATCGGTGAACCAAACGCGGCCCTGCTTATCCACGGCCAAGTCGTTGGGGTTGTTGTGTTGCTCTCCTTCCAGTTGGTGTGGCAGCGAAGTGGTGGTCGAACGGTCTTTCTCAAAGCGCACGATGCGCCGCTCGCCGCTTTGGCAACCGTAGAGATTTCCTTGGGCGTCGAAACAGAGACCGTTGGTGCGCCGTGTATCGGTGAAATACTCGGTGGTCTCCCCCGTTTTTGAATCATACCTCAGTATACGGTTGGCCGGGATGTGGGTGAAGAGCAACGCCTCTCCATCCCAAACCGGTCCTTCGGTAGTACCGCCGTAGGGACCCGCCACCAGTTCGAAGTTCCAACTCATAGGGTTGGCCTCTCAGTAAATTTCACGGGGGATGCCGCCAGTATATCCGGGGGCGAATGGTATGTCACCACCCGGGCTGTTTGACACAATTAGGGGATAGGACTCGGTCCTATCCCCTAATTGTGTCAAACTATGACGGTTGGGCTGTTAACTAGGTCGCAGTTCAGTGATAGAGGGTTACCTGCCCCGTAGCCTGGGATCCAAGACATCCCGAAGAGAGTCGCCAAGGAGGTTGACCGAAAACACTATCACCGCAATGGTAATACCTGGGAAGACCGATAGCCACGGCGACACATCGATGTATGTGGTGGCACCCAGGTTCAGCATACCGCCCCATGAGGCGATATCCGGTGGGATCCCCACGCCCAAGAAGCTCAAAGACGCCTCGACGACGATGGCATAACCGAGAGTAATGGTGCTCAACACTATGTAAGTGGCCATGACGTTGGGGAGGATATGACGGAACATGATCCGGGTGGAACCGGCACCAATAGCTCGTGCAGCCAGGGTATAGTCCTGCTCTTTTATGCTAAGGACTTGTGACCGCACGACCCTGACTGCGCCCGGCAGAAGTATCACCACCAGGGCCACAATCACGTTGGTCTGAGAAGCCCCCAGAGCGGCCATCAGTGCCAATGCCATGATGATGGCCGGAAATGCCATCATTGTGTCCACCAGCCTTTGGATAGCCAGGTCAGTCTTACCGCCGGAGTAGGCGCTGAAGATGCCGATCAACGTACCCGCGGAGATTGCTATGCCCACGCTTAACAAACTCACCGACATGGATATGCGCGCTCCAAAGATCAACCGGCTCAGCACGTCTCGGCCCAGTTCGTCGGTGCCCAGGATCTGCTTACCAAAGGGCGGTGTGAATTTCTCCGCTACCTCTATCGCTGTGGGACTGTAGGGCGCAAGCATCGGGGCCAACACGGCGACCACGACAGCGAATATAAGCACTGCAGCGCCAAAGGCACCCAGGGGTTGTTGGGCGCAGAACCGGAGCAGCGCAACGGGAAGTGTAGACTTCGGCCGAAGTGTGGCCAAAGTCTCCGCTGCGGCAGTTTCCCGGTTTCGGTCTACAAGCATCCCTTGCTACCTCCTGTGGCTATGGCGGACCACTGCGCGGACACGCTACGCGAAACGGATGCGTGGGTCAAACCAGCCGTAAAGCAGGTCTATCAACAGATTTATGGTTACGATGGACAGCCCTATTATCACAACGACCGCCTGTATCATGACGTAATCCCGGTGACCTATGGACTCGATGAGGATCCGTCCCATGCCAGGAACCAGGAATATACTCTCGATGATGATTGTGCCGCCAAAGAGGCGACCGAACTGCCAGCCTGAAATGGTGAGAATGGGCAGGAAAGCATTTTTCAAGCCGTGACGGGTCAACACGACCCGCTCGGACAGACCCTTAGAGCGGGCGGTCCGCATGTAGTCCTCCCGCAGAATCTCCATCATGGAGGAGCGGGTAACCCGAGCGATGAAAGCCAAGTCATAACCTGCCAATGCCAAGGCCGGGAAGAACATTTGCTGCAGGTTAGACTTCGGGTCATCCCAGAGCGTCTCGTATCCCAGTGGCGGTAGCCAATTGAACAGCATCGCCAGGAACAGTATTATCAGAATCCCGGTGAAGAATGTGGGCAGAGCGATACCGGTCAGGGTGAACACCCGGGCAGCGTAATCCAATTTACTGTCGGGGTTGATGGCCGAAACCACCCCCAGAGGGACAGCTACGACCATGGCCAGGAACATAGCGAACACTGCCAACTCCACCGTTGTCGGTATCCGGTCTTTCAATTCACCCATGACCGGGGCCTTAAACCAGAGAGAATTTCCAAAGTCTCCCCGGACCACCCCGCTAACCCAGGTGGCATATTGGACCACGATAGGCCGGTCTGTACCTATTTCGTGGCGCAGTCTAGCCAGGTCTTCCTGAGTATAGGAGCCACCTCCTTCATCTTCCAGAATGGCCAATGCGGGGTCCCCGGGGATTATCCGCATCAGCACGAAGACCAAGACAGTTACTAATATAACAGTGGGTATGAACAGGCCTATTCTCTTTATCGTGTACTGTCTCATCTACGCTCTTCCGGTGTTCAGGGGTTTTAAGCACGGAACTTCTATCCGTACATCCGCCATATGAGTTGGGCTCGCCCGATCAGTTTCATTTGAACGGCGACCTAAACTAAGAGGGTTTCTCGAGAATGTCTAGCACCCTGACCCGAGATACGGGTCAGGGTGCCGTAAAAGTGACTTGCCTTATCGGTTGTTACCGAT
>JAKUQE010000112.1 GCA_022450395.1 Dehalococcoidia bacterium
GGGGGTGGGGTTGTTCCCGTAGCAGGCTCAAGGCCTGCAGGACGGGTGCATCGGTGAAGCTGAACAAAACTGCGGGATCGGTGGCCGACGAGTTGGCGTGCTCGTGGAAAGCCCAGCCAGGAACGCAGAAAACGTCCTTTTCGCTCCAATCCAATCTCTGGCCGTCAACGATTGAATAGCCTTCCCCTTCAACCACATGGTAGATGACGCTGGCGGTGTGGCGGTGGGCCTTGGTGGCTTCGCTGGGCCGCAGCAACTGCGCATGGCAGGCCATTGTCGGCATGACCGGTCCGCCGGTATTGGGATTGGTGTATTCCAGAACCACTCCGTCATAGGGGCTGCCGTCGGCCACCGGGGCCAAGCCCTGCAGCGCCGACCATGTCTTGTCCCACGGATAGTGCATCAGCGGCGAATGAGTACTCTGAGGTTTTTCCCAGGCGGGACGCAGCACGCCGGAGCCGTAGGCGGTCAGGGAAGAATCGGTGGGAAGGGTGATTGGCTGGATGTCCTCGGGATAGGGCTCGAAGAATACGGCCTCCAGCAGGTGGGTCAAAGGCAGGTCCAAACCGTCCAGCCAGATCATGGGGTTGCCGGTGGTGTTGCCGTGGTCGTGCCAGGTCCAGTTGGGGGTCAACACCAGATCTCCGGGAAGCATGGGTATCTTGTCGCCCTCGACGGTGGTATGGCCGCCGTCGCTTTCGATGATGAATCGTAGAGCCGCCGGCGTGTGCCGGTGGGCGCGGGCCGACTCTCCCGGCATGACGATCTGCAGGCCGGAAAACAGGCTGTTGGTGGTGGCGATGCGGCCCTCTAAGCCGGGGTTCAGCAGCATCAACACCCGTCGTTCCGCGTCCTCGGTGCCCACAAGCTCGGCCGCCCGCATGGCTTGGGGACGCAGCTCTTTCCAACGCCATATGTAGGGTAGGGCTTTACTCTTGGGCTCGTTGACCAGGGCCTGTTCTTGCCGGGTCCAGAGAGGGGCGGTGCTGTAGGTCTCCAGGTCCCGGTAAAAGCCTTCCAACTCTTCGGGCGTCGCTTTGGAAGCGGAAGGTCTCAGCATGGCATAACCCCTCTTGGTGTTGTCTTAGCTCTGGGTCAGTTCGCGGACCGCCTCGGTGAACGCGGGCACCACTTGCTCCCAATCCCCAACGACGCCATAACGGGCTTCCTTGAAGATATTGGATTCCGCGTCTTTGTTGATAGCGACGATGACCTTGGCGCCGGAGCAGCCCGCCATGTGCTGGCTGGCCCCGGAGATGGCCACGGTGATATACACCTCAGGGGTAATGGTCTTACCCGTCAGGCCAACCTGATAGCTTGAAGGCACCCAGCCGGAGTCTACCGCCGCCCGGGACGCGCCCACGGCGCCGCCCAACAGATTGGCCAGAGTTTCCAAGTCCTTGAAAGGCTCTGGTCCGCCCAAACCGCGCCCGCCCGAGACCACGACGCGCGCATCCTCCAGCTTCACTCCCTCGGCCGCTTCTTCCACGACATTGACCACCTGGCTGCGGGCCTGGGAGGGGTCCAACTCCACCGGGAAAGACACAACCTGGCCCTGTCTTGAGGAGTCAGGTTCCAAGGGCTCGTAGACTTTGGGGCGGATGGCGGCGATCTGAGGGGTGTAGTTGCACCGGACCACCGCGATGGCGTTGCCGCCATACACCGGGCGGTTGGCCAGCAGGGTCTTCGACCCGGCATCGACCGATATCTCCAGACAATCTTGGGCCAATCCGACGCCCAACCGGAACGCCAGCCGAGGGGCAAGCTCCCTTCCTTCATTGGTCCGCCCGATCAATACGATGCGGGGGGACACATCCCGGCAGAGGGCTTCCATCGCGGCTAGGTAAAGGTCCACTTGGTATTGGGCCAATTGGGGATGGGTAACAGCGTAGACTTTGTCGGCCCCATAACTGATGGCCTGTTGGGACGGTTGGTCCAATGTGGCGCCCAGCAATCCGATGGCCAACTCTTCGCCCAGATCGTCGGCTGCTTTGCGGCCGGCCGTCAGCAGCTCTCTGGACATGGAGCTAAGTTCGCCGCCCGTTGAATCACCCAGGACCAATACGCCCGATTCGTCCGCCATGTTACCTCCGCCTCTCTGTCCTTCGACAGGCTCAGGACGAACGGCAAAGATTTCTGTTTCCGTTCGTGGTGAGCTTGTCGAACCACTTTTTGAAATGGATTCTTGTCCTGATAGTTGACCGCCGAAAGCTGACGGCTGGCTAAATCAGCTTGGCCTCGCGGAGTTTCAGCGCCAGTTGCCTTCCGGCATCGGCGGCGTCATCTCCTTCGATGATTTCACATTGTTGATCGCGCACCGGCACGAACAGTTCTTGTAAAGTGATTCTGGGCTCCAGTTGGGAGGCGTCGGCATCTAGGTCGGCGGAACTCCAGATAGTAGGCTGCTTCCTGGTGGCGGCCATGATTCCTCGTAGAGTGGGGTAGCGGGGTTGGCCCAACTCGTTACTCACGGTAACCAGAGCCGGGAGGGGGGCTTCCACTACTTCATAGCCGTCGTTGGTGATCCGTTCAACGGAGACCTTGCCATCCTTAATCTCTACCTTTTTGCCCAATGAGATGCAGGAAAGACCCAAGATCTCGGCTACCCCCAAGGGGACTTGGGCGTTGTCCCAGTCGGATGCCTGCCTACCGCAGATGATCAGGTCGAACCCGCCCAGCTTGCGTATCGCCGCCGCCAATAACTGGGCGGTGAAAAAACTGTCGATGGAATTTTCGAATGCGTCGTCCTGCAACAAGACCAGCTCGTCGGCGCCCATGGAGAGGGGCTTTTTCATAACGTCCAGGGCGAAAGAAGTCCCCGTGGAAATGACGGTAATAGAGGCTTCTTGAGAATCCTTGATCTGCAAGGCCGCTTCCACGGCGTTTTCGTCGAAGCCGTTGACAACGGGAGGAATGTTAGACGGTGGCACGACCGCTTTGGCATCGGCGTCGATGCGAAAAGCGGCCATGGGCATCTCTGGGTCGATGACCTGTTTGGCCAGGACGGCGATGCTCACCGGCATGGTAGTTCCCCCTTAAAATCGGCAAAATCGAGACTATGTGAAACATATCACGAGCCTATGTACGTGTCAATGAAGGCCCCCGAACGCCACCTCGAAAAGCCGCCTGAAGAGTGCCGTTTTATGGCCTTCAGCCGGTTCGCGACGCAATAAATGCCATCCTGCGAATCACCCCCCCACGGTTCAGTCCGCGCTGCCTCCTTCTGATTCCATGATTTCCACAGGTTGTATCGATTCCCTATTTTTCGCGAAAACATTTTCGGGGAGGCACGCGAGGTGCCATCGAGGGCCTTCCTAAAACCAGTTTCCTGGCCTTCAAACTGAAGGGCCTATCAGCACTCGTTGCGGCCATGATTTAAGCAAGTTGCTATGCTACAATCCCATAAATGCCGGATATCTGGACGTATTCGGGGTTGTTTCACGCCTGGCGTCAGTCCGGCGCCATTGATTCCGGATGGCGCCTGTTCCGCACCGTATCACTGTACTTTTTTAATCAAGCTTAAAGTACGAACTCTCGACTGATAGGACGGGGAGGTTGGCATAAGTTATGGGCCTGCCATTATTGATTCTCCGATTCGTGGCGACTCCGATCCTGGGTATCGCCATTTTCGCCGGACTCCTGCTGACGTTGGTTGGGAATAATATCGTCGACAAATTACTGAACGCCGAATTTTATACCGATACCATCGCGGAACAGAATACCTACAACCGGATCTACGACGATGTTCTGCTGGACCAAAAGGCGAAAGACAAAGTTCAGGAACTTCTTGGGGACGTCAAAGTAGTGAGTCCCGAGGACATTGTGGGGCTGGTCCGTGGGTTGCTGCCTCCGGAATACCTGCAGTCGCAGGTGGAGGGCGCGATTCAGCGTGCGGTGGCATATTTTAACGAAGACTCGGACACTCTGGAACTTTACTTGGAGATGGGGCCGGCGATAGATAAAATAAAACCCACATTGTTAGACTACGTTGACCGCCGTATTGACGGCATTCCCGAAGCGGATCCCGGCCCAGCTGAATGTAATCCCGAAACCGTCAAGAGTGTTCGTGACGGCTACCAAGAAGTATTCCGAGGTCTGGCGGGAGGCCGAGTACCAGCTTCCTTGCCATCCATCAAGGTGATTGCCGAGCCGTGCCGCGTGCTGATCTTCGACTCAGCTTTCCCGGCCTTGTTCGCTGACGACACCTTGGATAGCCGGATAACCCAGGCGTTAGGTAATTCCACGGACGACATCCGGGCGGCGTTCGTCGCCGGGGATACCCATGGAGTGTTAAAAGCAGCGGCCAGGCCCTTGTCCGAGCCGCTGGTTGACGACGTTGTCGCCAAGATCCGTGAACGGTTGGACGAGGGCGACCGGCTAAACCTGATTCGGGTCCTGGCCGAGACAAATAGCGATTTTACCGAGGAACAGATCCGCGTCGAAGTGGCTGATGCTAAGGAATTGATTGTGCAATACCGGGCCTTGGGAGGGACGTTAGCTGGCCTGATGTTGTACGGCGGGGCGATTCTTTTGGCCGTTCTCCACCTTCCCAAATTGAGCGCGGCGATGCGATGGCCCGGCATCTTCCTATTGGTGTCCGGCGGTCTGATATTTATCGTGGGTAAAATACTCGAATCTAAAGTCGTTGATTGGCTGATAACCGGGGTAGACCAGATCACCGCGAATGCGCCGGGTATTCCAGGCCCCGCGATCAATCTGATCAGCGACCTCGTTCTATCCTTCGGCCAGCAACTTACCCAAGGATTCGCCGCGCCGGCGTTTACCGTGCTAATAGTGGGAGCGTTGCTCTTCGCGGCCTCGATCGTCTTGTCGATCGTGAAGCCCTTCATTCCGGGGCTGTCGTAAGGCAGGGCCGGGGATGTGGCCTCAGCGGGGATCTAAAACAGGGCTATCGGATTCACCGGGGAACCGGTGACGTTCCTTAGCCGCAAGGGCCCCAGGGTCAGCATGAACTCGTACCGCTGACGCCGGGCGCAGGCTTGGCTTAGCTCCTCCAGGTTGGCGTTGTCGATGAGCCACAGGCCCAAGGTCACCAGAGAAACGGTATGCAGCGGCGCGGTAATGGTGGCGTAGTGGCTGGGTTGGCAGTCGTTGGATGTGTCCGTGCCCAGCATAGCTACGCCTCGCTCTTTGAACCAGGGAGTGCAAGCCACCTGACAGGCCGTGGCCGGTTCCGTGTTGGGTACCGGCCCCATGTCTAGCCGCTTCCGGTAATTGCCGGTGCGCACCAGAAGAATGTCTCCTTCCTCGACCCTCACCCCCTGCGCCCGCTCGGCGGCCTCCAGATCTTGGGGCATAACCGGCTCTTCCGGCGGCACCCAGGAGACGCCACGCACCGCTGGGATATCCAACAGCACACCGCGGGTGACAATACCGTCCGAGGCTACCTCGATGGAATGGGTCTGGGCGCCCTCCCGGGAGGTTATTTGACTGGCCGGCTTGCCGTTGTACAGCTTGCCTCGCCACGAGTAGTGGGATAGAGCGTCGATGTGAGTGATGGTCCGGCCGTGAAATACCATGCCGATGAATTCGGCCGCCCCGCGGCGCACTAAGCGGCGCTCTTCCGGGTCAGTATCCCTTCCTTCGCCGCTATCCACCATGTAGCGCTGGACCTGATGGGAGATGTCGGGCGTCAAGTCGGTGACGATGGGCCGGGCGCAGCTAACGGCAACGCCATCCCGCACCAGACTGGCCGCTTGTTGCCGTTTGGCGGGAGTGATCAGATTCAGACAGCCCATCTGGTCGTCGTCGCCCCAGCGGCCCCAGTTGGATAGGGTCTCCATCCACTCCAATACCTGGGCTTCCGAGGGGATTTCATCTGGCATGAAAAGGACTCCTTTTTTTGATCGATTGAGGACTAATGACAATACCCTGGTCTTTGTTGAGAATATTGAGGCCAGATCGCCTCCTCTCCCCTTGTGGGAGAGGATCGAGGTGAGGAGTATCACCCCCATCCCTTCGTCCTTCTACCGAAGGATCAAGGCAGGCTCTAACCTTCCCCTATCGAGGGGGAAGGGCCAGCCGATCGAATTCCGGTCTCATTCTGGATTTAGAGTCTCCTGTGGAATTAATTAAATCCCCCGTTCCAGATTTCGTTTTCCGGGAGCGGGGGATGTTGGATCGTCGTCGGCGGGTTGGATGCCAGCGCAAGCTCAAGCGCTCACGATCACGTCGACCACCGCGGTGGTTCCACCGTTTACCGCGGCCAAGGCCCGTTCCAGAGCAGGCTTGAGTTCGTTGGGGTCTTCCACCCGTTCGCTGTGGCCGCCGAAGGGCGTCACCAGGTCGGCGTAGTTGGGGCCGGGGATGTCCACACCGTGATGGATGCCGGTCTTGGCGGCTATCCCCTCGGGGTAAAACTGCAGGTGCAGATTCTGCATCGCGGCATACTTGCCATTGTTGAAAACTATTATCAGGATGGGCAGGTTTTCCGCGGCAGATACGCCGAAACTCTGAACGACGGGGTTGTACAGGAAGGAGCCATCGCCCATCAGCGCTACCACTGGGGAGTTGGGCTTGGCCAGTTTGACGCCGAGGGCCGTGCCCAATCCCTGGCCCAGTCCGCCATTGGGGTGGAAGTAGCGTTGGGGAGTGTTCCAGGCGATGTGCCGCAGGATGGCGCCCCGGTGGGTGATGGTTTCCTCAACGTAGGTGGCGTCGTCGGGCATCACCTCGCTGATAGCGGCGCACAACCATACTGGGTCGATGGGGCCTTTAGATCTGGCGGCCTCGACGGCGGCGCGGTTACTTTCAGTCGCCTTGTCGTGCTCGGCCTCCCATTGGGTCTTTCTTGCTGAGATCGCCCCAGCGTTAAGACCGCCGTTGGACTCCACGGCGTCGGCTAGCAGCTTGACGGTTATGCCTATGTCGCCTTCTAAGTAGATGTTGGCGTGAAGGGCTTGGTAGGTCAGGTGCTCTTTCAGAGGATACTCATCGATGGAGATCACCGTACCCGTGGCGGGGCCGGCGGACGGCGGATACCAGGGGGTCTTGCTTCCCACCAACAGGATCACGTCGGAGGTGTCTTTGAACCGGTTTACGTTGGTCCCCTGGTACATGGGATGGTCCTTGGGGAAGTTGGCGTAGCCAGGACCCGATTCCACCACCGGTATCGACAACAATTCCGCGAGCCTGACCATCTGATGGAAAGCCTCCACGTCCCGTCCGGCGGATTCGGTGATGATTACCGGGGCGGACGCTCCGGCCAACAATCGGGCGACCTCGTCTATGGCAGAGGCTTCGGAATGGATTTTCGGCGGCGCGGGAATCTTGCCGATTCTTGCCGGAGGAGTCCAGGCGGGGAGCATAACTTCCATGGGGATGTCCAGGAAGGTCGGACCTTTGGGCAGCCGCTGGGCCATCTCGCCGGCCCTGGTTATCGACTCGTAGAGATTAAAGTGGGTTGATACGTGGCTGCTCCACTTGGTGAAAGGTTCAACCCACCGGTCTGCCCCGCCAACCACGTTCAGCCCCCGGTACCACTGGGCGCCGGGATCGAAATCGGGGTCCTCGCCGTTGGTGATTGACTCTCCGGAGCAGATCAGCATGGGCACCTCGCCTTGGTAGGCGCCGTGAATGCCCAGGGAACCCTGCAGCAGTCCCACTCCGGCATGCAGCAGAACGGCCTGCAATTTGCCGGTCACCCGGGTATAGCCCATGGCCATGGTCACTGCCAGGGTCTCATGCCAGGTGTCGATGTAACGGGGTCCGTCGGCCTCGTTTATCTTCTGCCGGGCCAGTGCCTCCCATACCGACGGCCAATCCGAACCGGGGGACGCGATTATATAGTCGATGTCTAGATTCCGGAACGCCTCTAAGACGGCTTCTCCACCGTCCACGGGTTCTCTAGCCATTGTTGCCTCCTAGGAGTTGTGTCGTGATTGGGCCGGGTTTGGGGCACATTATACGATAACGAGGGAATCCGGTGGCGGGGACTCTTAAAGACCTACGCCTTGACCCAACGGCACTCGGGCATATGGCCGTGCCCTCCATTGTCGGGACAAGTGCACGGGATATCGTCCCGCTTGGCGTAACCGTTGCTTTCCAGGTGGGAGTCGAAGCCTGCGTAAAAAGTATGCCCATCGTCGATGGACTGGAACCCCGCGGTAAAGGCCGCCCGGAGCACGTCTTGGGTCGGTGTCAGCGTGGGTTTACCGTTGTGATCGAAGGACATTCAATATCCAGAAAGGATGTTCTTCGACAAGCTCACTAGGAACGGAAAAACGGGTCCTTACCGTTCGTCCTGAGCCTGTCGAAGGATACCCCGCATCAGTTTCCCGATATCTCCAGGACCTCTATGATGTCTTGAGCAAATATCATGTCTTCCGTGCCCTCCAGGGAAGGCTCTTCGGGCGAGGTGAGGTAACGGGCGAAGATCCAGACGCCGTCCAAGGGGTTGGAAACCACCACGACGGTGGCGCCATGGGAAATCTTTAATTTGTCCCCGGCCTTTAAAAGCCGCACGTTGACTACTTCTGCCAAGTTTGCCTCTCTGCTCCAAAGTGATGGGAATCGCGTGGATCAGCGGGGGCGACCCCCTCTCTAACTCTCCCCCTTCGCAAGGGAGGGGAAACGGTACTTTATCTCCAGCCGGCAAGTTCGTTCCAGTTGGGAGCGTCCATGAACTCGGCCCATCTCTTGTAGAAATTTCGTAGATTTTGCTCGCTGGATTTGGCCTCGGTTAGGTCCATGACGGTGCCGGGGATTTTGAGACCGTCTAACTCGAAATTGGTCTGCTCGGACCCCATGCCCTGCTCGTAGCTGTAAGGGTGCCTCCTGGCGATTGTTCCCCTGCTGGCGGAATGGGCGTAGTTCCAGTTTTCCATGTCGTCCTGCTCCGTCAGACCTCCCGGCCCTGAATACCGGATGTAGTACTGGCGCAGGAAGTCTTTGACCGCGTAGGGAGCGCCGGCGTCGACGAAGTACCAGCGCCATACTTCTGTCTGGTGGGTGCCCCTGGGGTGCCAGACGGCGATGGACCGGGGTTGCCTTGGGTGCAGGGCGGTGTTGGGGAATATCTCCCCGGGACTGCCGGTAACCCGGCCCCACTCGCCTTTAATGGCCCTCCGTTTCTCCTCCGCCTCGCGGAAATAATCGGCGACCTCAGGAGATTGCTGATATGAAGCCGCAGTGGGAGAGCCGCCGGGTAGAACGTAGATCCCAGTTTGGTGTCCCCGGTCCGGGAAGGAGACTTGCAGGCGGCGGGAGTCGGCCCGCTCTTGGGTGTCCCGGCGGCCGGTGCCGCTGGGTCCGATTCCCACCATGTCCACCGAGCGATGGCTGATGTTGTGGTAGCTATCTCCGCTGAAATTCTCCGCCGGGAACTTCCAGTTGCAGGGGATGAGCCATTTCTGAACGCCGCCGATGACCTCCAAAGGCTCATCGGTCCCATTCCAGGCTTCCAGGGACAGATCGAAGAACATCTTGAAGTCACCCAGATATTCGGTGAAAGGGGGCGCCGCCGGGTCCCAGGTAGCCCAGATCGACCCTTTGTAGACCTCCATCTGGGCTACTTCAACCAGACCCCACTTGGATTTGTCCAGCTTTTCATGGTAAGCGTCTTTGAAGAAGGGAACACCCACCAGCTTGCCGTCGGTGGCGTAGCTCCAGCCGTGGTAGGGGCAGGTGAACACGGGGGTGTTGCCTTCGTCGTAGCGGCACACCTTCATGCCCCGGTGCCTGCAAGAGTTCAGGAAGACATGTAGAGCCCCATCCCGGCCCCGGCAGAGAATGACCGACTCTTCTCCCATGCAGGAGACGAAGTAGTCTCCGGGCTTGGGAACCTGGGATTCGTGGCCGATGAACAACCAGGCGCGGGTAAAGACCTGTTCCTGCTCTTCGGCGTAGATCTCTTCGTTAACGAAGATCTCCCGGCTGATTTGGCCGGCCTTCAGATCCACAAGTTCGTCGACGAACCGGCCCTTGGTTTTCGTAGCCATCTTGTCAGTCTCCCGGTTTCTATTCGGGCTTTTGGCCTTGGCGCACCGGAGCCCGGTTTGTATTGAAACGTTGGTTTTAGAAGAAAAACGTCAAGTTCTTGGCCAGCAACACGTTCTGATCCAGGATGATCTTCCGCTGGGCGATCTTCCACTGGCCGTCAACGCTGCGTAGGACTTCCTCGCGTTTGCCCACCAGGAAGTCCGTTTCGGTTTGCACCCGGTTCCGGTAGATCATGAACCGGCATTTCACATTGACCTCTGTTGCTTGGGAAACAGACGGGGTGGCTTTCAGGACCTGCACGTTGGAAACCGAATGGCAGATGCGGGACAGGGGCTCTTCGGCCCAGTGGACGCCGGTGAGTATCTGATTCACTCGGCGGACCAACGTGTCCTTCCCCTCGTCGAACCAGTTGATGTCCTGGCCCTCGCGGGTGAACTCCCGATCCAGTTCGCCAAACTTGACGTTACGGCGCATCGGCATCCAGTAGCGGATGTCTTCGGTGAGGAGGTCCAGCCAGTCCTCGAATTGCCTCTCGTCCAAGAGTTCCGCTTCTTGGTAGAGGAACTGCTCAATCTCATCTTTGAGGAGCAGGTGATCTATCCTGATTTCTGAAACGGCCATGTCTGTTGGCCTCCTGTGGCCGTGTTCCCGATGCTGGTTATTATGGGACAACGGCGGTTAATTGTCAGCTATGGCCAGGTGTTTGATCCTGAGGGTTTAGGTATGCCATATTCGGAGGGTTGGCGGCGGAGACACGTCTCAATTTCGGATGAATTTGTCGGGTGATCTGGCGCCTCCCATCCTAACCTTCGCTCGCAAGGGGGAGGGATCTGTCCTCTTCCCCATTATGGGGGAGAGTTAGAATGGGGGTGAAACACCACACAGGTGATCGATCGCCTCCTAGGTTCTAGTCCCGCCTGGGATCAACCTGCTGGAAATCCGGCGCGCCGGGCGCTTCGCCGCGCAATACCGCCCCGGCCATCTCTTCCAAGATTTTGGCCACTTTAGGATAACCGTCTTGGCCCCACCCAAGGACCTGGGCCCGGTGGAAGGCGTCGTCGGCGATGATTCCTATCCTCGCTGGAGCCTGCACCTCCCGAGCCAACTCGCAGGCCAGCCTCAGGTCTTTGGCCACGATGTCCAGGGAGCCACCCGAAGTAAACTCGCCGCTTAATACCGCACGGGGGATATTGTCGAAAACCCGGCTGGCTCCGGCGCTGACCGGGACGACCTGGGCCAGAAGCCCTACATCGACCCCGGCCTTGACCCCGATCAGCAGCCCCTCCAGAGCGGTGATGAAGTTGGAGTAGCCCAGGTATTGGGTAACTAGTTTGGTGGCGCACCCGGCGCCGGTGCCGCCCATGTGGAAGATGTTCCCGGCCATGCTTTCAAAGATCGGACGATACTTGGCGAAGGTCGCGGCGTCGCCCCCGGCCATGACAGTCATCCTGGGCGGGCGTCCGCTTACCGGAGCGTCCAGCACCTCTATGCCCCGGCTCAAACAAGCCTCGGCAACGCGGCGAAACACCGTTGGGGAGTTGGTGGTCATGTCGATGTACGCGCCGCCGGTTGGCAATCCCGCCAGGATACCGTTGTCCGGGTCCAAGACGGTGAATTCCATCTCGGTAGGGCCGGGCAGCGAGGTAAAAACCGCTTCGCTGGCCGCGGCGACTTCCCGGGCGCTATCAGCCCAGGTGGCCCCCATCTCGCAGAGGTTGGTGGTGGCTTCCCGCCGGACATCGTGGACGGTCAACTGATGACCCGCGTCGATGAGGCAGCAGACCATTGGGTTACCCATGGTGCCGGTGCCGATAAAGCCTAGTTTCATCGCCTTTCTTCCTCCGCGCTACTGGTGACCGGCGCGCCGTCGGCTGATGGACCAGAGTTAGATCAAACTAGCTGCGGGCCGCTGTTGGCTCCTGGATTGGACGCGCTGCCGGAGGGCGGTGGCCCCAGATGCTTCCCTTCTCGTGCCGCACCACTTGCCAGGTGGTGTCGTCTACTTCCCGGGCGCCCCAGCCGTACTCCACGTCGAATCCAGAAGGTGTACGCAAGTAGAAAGACACCATGTGATCGTTGGTATGGCGCCCCATCCCCCGAACGATAGGGACGCCTTGATCCTGGCATAGAGCGCGGGTGGCCCCG